>CAYWBC010000033.1:0-1085 GCA_964456285.1 uncultured Bacteroidales bacterium | reverse complement strand
TCTACCCAGATCGTTACATCAATTGGGGTGCCTGAACAATGCAGACTGCTGTCGCCCTTTATTGAGTGAGGGGTCAAGGTATAGATCACCTGATGGGCATCGGTATCTGAATTTGTAAGCTGCTGCACTATGTTTCTACTTAGTGGATATCCATTCCCAACTGATGGAGTTTCGCCGGTAATAAAACCTGAGGGATTATTCACTGTCCAGGTGTAGCGCATGCCGCGAGTTGTATTGTTTATACTCTGTGGATCTATGTTTGTAAAGTCTTCATTACAAATTGTATCGGCGTTAGCTGTAATTTCAACTAATGGCTCTACCCAAATATAAATAACTGTATCCATCAAAGAACATAAATCATAAATCTGACTTGATAAAGTATAACTTACTAGTCTTGCTGATGTTCCAGTATTAGTCAGGGTTTGACTCAAAGTAAAACTTGCTGTATCGTTATTTCCATCAGATTCTCCTGTAATATCGGGATGAGCCGCAGCTACCCAGGTATATTTCGTACTGTCAATATTGCTACTGATCTGTACATTAAATGTTTCTCCGCTGCAAATGGTATCTATCGGAGGAGTAATTGTCAATACAGGAGGTGTTTCATATTCTACAGTTACTGTGGCAGTTCCTGATGAAGAATTTCCATGAATATCCTCTACTGTTAATATGACTTCATTGTCTCCAATATCAGAGCAATAAAATACATAATTATCGAGGTATATACTGTCTATCGCACAATTGTCAGTGCTGCCATCATCAATCGAATCAGCAGTTATTGTTACTTCACCAGTATCTTCATCAAGGTATACAGTAATATTCCTGAAGCTCACAGCGGGATCTTCATTGTCATTTACGGTAACATCAAATGAGCAATCAGCAAAATTACCCTGAGCATCTTCAACATGATAACTTACAGTTGTTACTCCTACATTGAATGTATCTTTTGATACATCATTAATGCCTGTTGCCGGAGAATTTTTAATGGTAGCTCCTGCCATTGACCATGTTTGAAGAACAACTCCATGGTTATCAGAGGTTACCGGTGATAAATTATCAACTATTGCAGAACAAAGTCCAGGATC
>CAYWBC010000032.1:0-41198 GCA_964456285.1 uncultured Bacteroidales bacterium | reverse complement strand
TATTGCCGGATCATTTCGCCTGGGCCAATTTGATTTTTATACTCCCAGGAAAATGATAAACAAAGGCAATCTTTTGTCAAAAAGCAGAATGGGATTAGGTGCTTTGCTTATGTATGAGCAAAATGGACCTTTAAAAATAGTCTACTCATCTCTTAATTACGCCTACTTTATTCCCTTTAACAAAAGCAGAACAAATGAACTTTCTTTCGGCCTGTCAATGCAAATATCTCATTATGATATAGATGAAAATATGCTGGATCCCTCCGATCCGGGTGATCCGGTACTGCAAAATTCTGATAAGCTGCCTATAGTTCCTGATGGTAGTTTCGGTGTTTATTTTCATACCAAGCAATTTTATATTGGAGCAAGTGCTAATGAACTATTTGCATCACAATATCCAATTGAAGATGAAAATACCTTACCTAATCGTCAGGATTTTTTCTTCCAAACAGGTTATAAATTTTATTTAAAACACATTGATATTGAACCTTCCTTTTTTAGCGGCATCATCAATGATGAGCCTTTCTACTATTTTGGCCAGGTAAAAGCCTATTATCAAAATTACAACTGGATTGCTATTGGTTATAAATCAACTAAGGCCTTCATCTTTTCTGTTGGTTTCAGAGTTCGAAGAATACAAATTGCCTATGCCTTTGACCAAAATGTCTCAAAAATAAGCAGCTACTTTTCCAGTGCACATGAAATAATGTTGGGTATAAATATTGGCCTGTTTGAACCTGAAGGTATTAAGAAAACAGTAAAACGAAGAAGATGAAAAAACTAAATACTATATTTTCACTGCTTGTTTTTCTATTTCTGCTTTCTGATATCACCTCTGGTCAGTATCTGAGAAATCCTTCCCTGGAAGGATCTTCAAGTGACAATCCTCCTCCAGACGAATGGGAGGTTCTTGATGGTTGGAGTGATCCTAATAACCTTTCGAGCTATGATAATGTGGATCCGCCTATTCTTCCTGTAGATGGTGATATTTTTATACTGCTTCGTGCGCGAGGTGCAACTTATGCTGAAACACACCATGCTCCTCTGCAGAGGGAATATTTGTTTCAGAAATTAACTACTCGCTTGCCTTCAAATTCATGTTTTCGATTTGATGCCTACCTGTGCTTCACTGATGAAAATTATATTGTAATGGATTCCCTTGATCCTGATAAAGGTTATCCATGCAAATTCCAGGTATGGGGTTCAAATGAACCCGGAGGAAGGGATAATCTGCTTGTTGACAGTGATCCCATAACCAATAACGAATGGGAAAATTATTCCTTCTATTTTAGTACCCAGGATACATCTTATTCATACATATTAATCGAGGTGAATTGGGATACTATTAACGTAAAAAGTGTTCCATACAATGGAATGACTTTAGTTGATAATCTGAATCTTCAACTCATTGGCGAAATGGATACAACCTCTGTTGATACAGTATATTATAGAGGTGATAACCTGACGACCCTAACAGCCAATCATGCTCAGCCCTATAATTGGACACCTTCTGAATATGTATCTCAAAATAATACTTATTTAACCATTATGAAAGAGTATTATCCAACGATCATTGCTTTCATACAATTCGATAATTTTGTTTGTTTAAGGGAAAAATTTGAGATCATATTTGATTGTGATACATTGTACCCGAATTACAATCACAGAACTACAGATTATTATTTTAAGTACGATACACTTCTTGAATTGCATGCAATGGATGGCCTTGAATATTTTTGGGAGCCGCAGACTAATCTTACAGCTTATGATATTCAGGCTCCTCTCATGACTGATTATCAGGAATATTATGCAGTCACTGTTACTGACAAATACAATTGCATTTTCCATGAAGAATTTCACATAATTTTAAATTGTGATACACTTTATCCTGGTGGTAGTATTGTAGTAGTTGATACCCTGCTTGAAGATGAAAGCTCAATTGTGCTTGTCCCACGCTATGGCGAAGTTGTTTCAAATTGGTATCCGCCAATTTACCTGGATTGTGTCGATTGCCAGTCTCCAACTGCAAGTCCCAGATCTTATGTAAGCTATTCTGTAGAATTAAAAGATGAATTTGATTGTATGCATGAAGAGATTTTTACATTTGACATGGCTATTAAGGTTCCAAATGTTATTACTCCAAATGACGATGGTTACAATGACTGTTGGAAGATTACTGGTATTCCCATGGATTCGGAACTGTTTGTATTCGAAAAAAATGGCGCCTTAAAGTATTCACAAAAACCATATAATTCCGATTATTGCTGGGAAGGAACCGACTCGAACGGGAATCCTCTTAAAGCAGGAAGTTATTGGTATGCCATTGAGCATCCCTTCTTTGGAACAATGAAAACAGGCTTCATTCTAATTAAGAGATAGGATAAGAATTTTATTAATTCTTAAGAAGTAAGCAGCTAGGTTTATTGTAAATATTTCCTATAATTTTTAAAATAGTATTTCATTCGTCGATACTGCTCAAGAGTAAATAAACATTTACAGTTATCAGGACTATCAGACATAATATTTGTAACTGAAGGCAGGTAATACTCACCATTAGGATCTATACTTCCTCCCTGGTACTGACAATTATCGTTAGTAGATATTTGCAATCCGCCGGGATCGGCATAAGTATCGCATATTACATCTCCTGCCAAAAGACAATTTGCCCCATTAACAAACTCTAGCCCACCAAAACTTTCATAGGTATTCAATAAGCCAAAAAAACTACCAAACAGAGCGGTGAGATTGTTCCCAAATAAATAGTCTTTCCGAATAAAAATATTATTATGGATGGTATCTAAGGGGTATGTAGTATAACCATAGGATAAATTTCCATTCACTGCAATTTCATCAACAAGAAAGAGGTTCACCCTTCTTTGTTTGGAATATTTTGCTTCGAGTTCAGTAATATCGATTTCATTATTTAGAATGGAATATTCATATTCCGGAACTAATGTAATATTTCCAATTGCAAAACCTAATCCGATTTTTTTGAAAAAAGTATTGACGATGCTCAGGTTGGAAAATAATGTTTGGTTTTCAAAATTTAATTCCCCTTGATCATCCATTACCACAAACACTTCCAGTTTTAGATTTACCTCCAACTCAGGAGATACTGTATCTACAATTTCGAGATTTTCATCATTGATATTTGTAATTACCAGATCAAAATATTCCTGGTTTATCAATGTACCATTAGGCAGCTGAGCATACAAAAAAGAACTTGATAGTAATACAAGAGAAAGAAATGACATGATAAACATTCTGATATCGAACGCCAAATATGATACTGATTTGCGCTTGTATATTAATTCAGGCATATTCTTAGAATAATTGTAATTCATCAAATTTACTATTCATCAAGATAAAAAGTACTCATTTCTCCAACTATTCGCAATTCCGTGCGTCTGTTCAGTTGTCTTCCTTCCGGATTGTCGGTCCCATCAGGATTAGTATTTGGTGCAATAGGCAGACTTTCTCCATATCCCTTAGCAATCATTCTGTCGATCGCAACTCCTTTTTTAACCAAATAACTTACAACACTTTCCGATCTTTTTTGCGATAATTTAATATTGTAGCTGTCTGAACCAGTGTTATCAGTATGTGATCCTATTTCAATAATGGCATTAGGAAAGAGATCGAATACCGGCATAAACATAGAGTCAATTGTGGTCCTGGCGGCGGGCATAAGCTTTGCTTTGTCATGCTCATAATATACATTAAACCTGACAGTTACTTCAGGAAGGATATTGATCTGTGAAATACCCAGAAACAAAGTATCAGAGCAATTTCTATTCTTTGTATCAAACGTAACAACCTTATCAAAAAAGCCATAATTTTTTACAACTACCTTATAGTCTTTGCCAATATCAAGGTTAAAATTGTAATTGCCATTGTAATCTGTTTCAACTTGTGATAAAAGGATCTCATCTTGCAGCGTATTACCCAGTAAGTATAACTGAACCGGCACGCCAGCAGCCGGAACATTGTTTTCAGGATACTCCAGATCCAGTTTATACTTTTGATTCAATTCATTGTAAACATCATAATTAGTAACATTTATAACATTGCCCTGTGACAGGACTTTGCTACACTCGTTGTATCGAAAATGAAAAATATCATCACAGCAGCTCCCATTATCCATGGTGTAAGAACCTGGTCGATTCGAGGTAAAAAACCCTTCTTCTCCTCCATCAATAGTTGAAAAATAAGTATCATCAAAAGATGAGTTAATTGGTTTTGGTAAAGAAGTTATTTCAGTCCATTTTCGCGTTGATCCTGTTACTTTGTAAATATCAAAACCTCCGAAACCCTTCTGGCCTCTTGAGCTAAAATAAAGTGATCTGTTTGAAAGATCGTAGAAGGGGCAACATTCATCTGATATACTGTTTATAGCTCTTCCAGCATTACGTGGCTCTTTAAATTCATCGTTTCTAACATCAAAAATACTAAACCATATATCCATCCCACCTTTTGTACCGGGGCGATCAGATACAAAATACAAAATATCAGCTCCTGTTCGCAGGTATTTTCCAAGAGCAGGTTGAGTTGAAGTATAGTTTTCATCATTAACAGGGTATGGCAGCTTTTGAGATTCCTGCCATTGTTCATCAACAAATAGTGATAAATAAATCTCACAAATCATTTTTCCTTTCCAGTTCTCCCTGCATCTGGTAAAATACATTCTTTTCCCATCAGCCGAAACAACAGCATTCCCAGTATGGAATTCTGCATTATTAATTGTCCCTTCTATCTCACCCTCAGAAATCCAGGCATCATTGATTTTCTGCGCACGATATAACTTGCGCACATCTTTTCTTTTGCTGCTGCTATCTACAACATATGAACCATAAATTAATTCCTTATCATTTATCGGAAAGGGGCTGAATTCAATATGAGGCTTATTCACCGATGTTCCCAGATTCAAAATAGAGATGCTGCTAGTCGAGTCATAGTTCTGTATGGCCCATTCACTACTTTCAATTAAATCACGTGCAATTCTTCTGTATTCGTCAGGATCTCTCTTGCCACGATACACTTTTCTGAATACATTGAAACTTTCAATTGCAACACTATATTTCTCAAGATTCATACAAACAACTCCCTTGTAATAATAAGCCAATGGATACTTTTTTGGAGATAAGTAAATTACCGAATCATAATACTTTTGAGAGTTTTCATAATCACGGGTAGAAAAATACAATCCAGCAAGTTCGTATGCCGATCGGGCATCCTTCACTTCCTTTTCAAAATATTTTTCATAATAGTGAATTGCGCTATATATGTTTCCCTGGTTCAAATTTTTTCTGGCTTTTCGTTTGTATTCTTTTTGCACCACTTTTATTGAATCGTTGCTCGCATTTGAATAAATATCATTTGAAATGCCTGCAAAAAATACAACCAAAACTACAAGAATAGCTGATCTCAGATCAAGAACCATATTTGTTATAGCATTATACATGGCTCAGTGATACCTTTTGATTTTCTTTTATTGATAGTGTAAATTAGGGATACCTCAAAAGCTCCCTGAAAATTAGAAGCTTCCCTCAATGAAGAGACATTAAAATCATAAGTTATAGCTAATTCCAGATTAGAGATTGCAGCTCCTACACCTACAATTAGTGCATCAACTGTTTTAACCGGATTGACACGAAAATTGAAAATGGTAAATACCCTTTCAACTGCCAGATCTGGATTTTTTGGATAATAGGCAGCCAAAATACCTCCCACAAACTCTCTTGCAGCTGCGGTAGATGAGTAAAAAACTGTTGGATTGATCTCAAATTTCTTATAAATAGGAATTCTAAGATCAGCATGAAATGTATACTTTACAGGCAACCTGGTAGAATCATTTTTTTCAAAAAATGATTCTACAGGCATGTTAATATGATTTGCTGAAAATCCAGCTGTTACAAATAGATTCTGAATTTGTGAACGCCACAAAACTCCAAGGTTCAAATCGAAGTATCTCATCCGATCGTTAAGGAAATATTCATTGCTAGGCAGGTTTGGATCAAATACCTCACCGTCAGGATCAAATTGTGATCCAAAGCTTAGTCTGTTTGTATTGTAGCGCTTCATCACTATTCCTGGCTGCACACCCAATACAATCTGATTGTTACCAAAAAAACTCGTATGACTTAAAGACATATAAATTTTATCTGCGGTCAGATAGAGACTGGACGATTGGTCATGTAAAAAAAAAACACCTATCCCAATTTGCCGCTTAAAGGCATTAATGCTGCCATCAACCGATAGGTAATAGCTATGATAGGGATAATCAATCTTGCTCCATTGATTTCGGTATGTATTACAAACTCTCAGATCGTTACCGGAAATTCCTGTGTTGGCAGAATTAATATAAAGTGGTATAGATTGTGGTTGTGAGAAATGCAAATCCTGTGCAAAACAATTTATTTGCAATAGAGTTGAGGAAGCAATTGCAATTATTATTACATTTAAAAGTTTAAAGTTCAGTTGGCGTAAGTACATATGTTTTAATTTCCTGAATCCAACGGTCCAATGAAAACAATATTACAATATTTAACAAACAATTTCAAATTCATTATAACCTTCCTTCTGGTACTAATATTCCAGTCAATTCATTCTATTTTTGCTTTGACTTCTGATTTTAGTATTCTCAGGTATGATAAATGTGCCCCCACTGTTGTTACATTCACAAATAAATCAATAAATGGAACAAGCGTAGAATATTTATGGGATTTTGGTAAAGGAGCTATAATCGCATCTCAGAATAAGATCCTTACGGAAGCATTCTCAAATCCCGGAACATATATTATTACTCTTTCTGCAGTTGAAGGAACAGATACAGTTCGCTCATCACAAACATTGGAAATTGCAAACAAACCACAAGCTAGTTTTGTAGTAGATATTGATCAGGGCTGTATTCCTTTGCAAGTAGCGTTTTCAAGTACTTCCACTGAAGGTGATGCGGTTATCGAAACAACTTTCTGGGATTTCCGGAATGGAGATACCGGTAGCGGGAATAATTTAAACTATAGCTTCAATCAATCTGGTTTACATACTGTATTTATGAGTGTTACAGATGTCAATGGATGTAGTGATTATTATGAAGCCTTTGAACTTATCAATGTATTTTCATTACCTATCGCCAACTTTTATGCCTCAGACAGCTTTGCCTGTCTTCCACCTCTTGCTGTAAATTTCACAAATGTTTCAAATGGATATGGAAGGCTCACAAGCCACTGGGAATTTGGCAACAATACAAGTTCCGATGATTATTATGGCAGCACAATTTATTCCGATGCAGGTTTATTTGATGTAAGCTTGCACATAACAGATGCTAATGGTTGTGTTGATTCAATTACGAGAGAACAACTTATCAATGTAGGAGGTATTACTGGCGAGATATATATTATATCAGCAGGTAACACTTATACTGAATACAATTCACTCATCTGTCCGGGGACTATTGAAATTGGCTCCACCCTCCCCGGCCAAACAGATTATAAATGGATCATAGATTACAATGGCGATAAAGATATTTTTGAGGGTATTGAAAGCATTCCATACCAGGTGCCGGACTCAGGAAGAATAGATATAACGCTAATTTATGGAATGACTACCGAATGTCCGGATAGCATAAAAAATTCATTTCTGGTTGATCATATTGTTGCCAGATTTAACATGAGTTCAGATTATACTTGTCAATTGCCGGCAGATATTGAACTTACTAACACATCGGATAATGCAGTAAGCTTTCAATGGCAATTTCCTAATGGATCAACGAGCTCTGATGAAGATTTGGTATATTCCATGCCACTTGAGATCACACATAACTATTTATTCAACCACGAGCTAAATGATTTTTCCGGCCAAATAACACTTGTTGCTGAAAATGAAAACGGATGTTCAGACAGTATTAGTCATAATTATAATGCAATTTTGCCTGTTGCAAGGTTTATGCCAGATAAAACCAAAGGCTGCATACCATTTGAAGTCACATTTTCTGATAGTAGTAAATCCATTGAAGTTATTACTGAATGGACTTACTTAATTGATGGTATGGAATTTACATCATCTAATAACGATCCCTTTAGCTATACATTCAATACACCGGGGGAGTTTCCTGTTCAACTCATCATCCAAAATGATCAAGCATGTACAGATACTTCTTACATTGTTACCATCGAAGTGGGTGATAAAATTGATCCTTTCTTTTCAGTTTCACCTTCTAATTTATGCTATGGAAATACTCTGAATTTAAATGATGAATCACCTTCTCAGGATTTAATTGACAGCTGGCAATATTCTTCACCCGGACTGTTTAATACAGGAACTATTACGACACCTGATCAAAGTGTGTCCATACATCCTTTAACATCAGGGCCTAAAGACATTACACTTACAGTTGAATACAATGGCTGTTTAAGTGATACAACATTGACTGATATTTTCTCAGTTGATGATCCTGCAGGATACCTTGATTATCGTTTTAGTTGTGATACACCCATGTATTATACTTTCCTGTCTGAAATTGAAAATGCAGATGAGCTGACCTGGTTTATTGATGATACAAGCTTTACAAACATTGATTCTGTAAATTACCTTTTTGAAGAATCTGGCAGATATCAGGTTACAATTCAGGCTACCAATACCTCAAGTGGTTGCACCATGGAAAAAAGTATTTATGTAAATGTTCGAAATGTTCATGCAAATTTCATAATTGATCCCTTTGCCTGTCTGTATGATTCAATAGAATTAAATTCTTCTTCTTCAATAGATTATATTAATGAATGTTATTCAGAGGGATTTCTTTGGGATTTCGGAGATGGTAGTCCGCTAAGAAGAAATTGGGATACAATTCAACAATATGCTTATTTTGCAGTAGGAGAATATGATCCTCAGCTTATAGTATATGCAGATAATGGTTGTTCAGATACTATTGTGGGACACGTGGAAGTTGTTCAGCCACCCGTTAGTTTTTCTGCTTCACCAACATCAGGCTGCGGACCTGAATTAACAGTAAATTTTGACTTTGATACCATCGATTCAACAATTGATGAATGGATTTGGTACTTCGGAGATAATTCATCCGATACAACTCAAAATAGACACCCGGAACATTCATATTCAGAAGCAAGCTATGGCGACGCTACTTATTTAGCTCACCTGCAGGTTACAGACTTTTATGGATGTTCCAATTCAACTTCAACTTACATAAATGTATATACATCCTCTATAGATTTCCAGGCGGAACAAACCGGACTATGCCTTGGTGAAACGGCTAATTTCCTTGTGTCTGAATCAGATGTAACCAGCTTTCTTTGGAATTTTGGAGACGGTGATAGCTCTGCAACTGAAAATTCGCATGTGTATAATGAAACTGGAAGATATAGTGTTCGCCTGACTGCTGTAAGAAAGGGTTGTGAAACAATTGCTATCAAACCCGACTACATAAGTGTACAAGATGCAGATGCTTTCTTTACAATGAGTGATACAGTTTTTGAATGTTATCCTGCAACAGTTAGTTTTAATCACATTAACACTTCAGACAATATAGTGGAAGGAATTTGGACCTTTGCTAACGGATCTCAAAGTCAGGAGTATAGTCCGCAAACAGAATATACCTATTCTCAACCCGGAATTTATGAACCTTCACTTTATATTAGGACTTCAAATAATTGTATATCTACCTCTTATCATACTATTGAAGTTACAGGACCCGAAGTGGAATTTGCATTTGACCCGGCATTTATCTGTAGTGGTGATTCTGTGACATTCGAGATAATTGAATCGGATACAATTGACGAATTCCGATGGATCTTCGGTGATGGAAATACTTCTACCGATGCAAATCCAACACATGTATATTATGCTCAGGGTGAAATTTATCCGGGTATTTGGGTTCGTGATGGAGATTGTGAAACAACAATTACTGATGAAGTTCTTTACGTATCAACTATTGCAGCAGCTTTCGAACTTATGCCGATAAAAGAAAATTACTGCTATAATGATTCCATTTTCGCACTCAATCAATCTTCAGATTTCAACTCTTCACATTGGAGTGTAAATGGGGTTCTGGTTTCCGCAGACCAAAACTTAACAGGTATACCTTTTGAATTTCCTGGTGAAATTGATATTTCCCTGGAAATTTCCAATGCAATTGGTTGTCATGATACGCTCAACAAAACCTACAATGTTGTTGACCTTCCCCAATTCAGTATTACAGGTGAAACAAAAATATGCAAAGAAAATAATTCTACTCCTTTAACAATTGCAGGAAGTCCTTTGTTATCTGTTCAATGGTACCCTCCTGAAATTTTTAGTTCTCCAATTGCTTATTCAACAATTGCAAGTCCGGATACAAGTACTTATATAACAGCTATTGCAAGCGATATTAATGAATGTTCCTCCTCTCAATCAGTTTTACTTACAGTTATTGAATCTCCAAATCTATCATTGAGCCCCCAAAATGATACTTCAATTATAATTGGTGAAACAATTCAACTGATTGTTTGGTCTGATATAGATGGCTCAACCTATTCCTGGTCGCCAGGATACCAAATCTCATGTACATCCTGCAATGATCCTTTTGTCAGACCCTTTGAAAGTACTAATTATACTGTTGAAATAACTGATGAGTGCAGAACATCCTCAGTAGATATATTCGTTGAAGTTATCATCAATCATTACCTTGAATTTCCAACAGCCTTTACCCCAAATGGCGATAATGAAAATGATATTTTTATGTTTGAATCGAAGGATATAGATCAAGTTGAATTTAAAATATTTAACAGATGGGGAAATCTTGTTTTTTCTTCAACAAGTCTTACTGAAGGTTGGGATGGTTATTATTCCGGAAAATTGCAAAATACTGATACCTATACTTATTACATACGCGCCATAACAGAAACTGGCTTTGAATTCGATAAAAAGGGAACATTTCTTCTGATACGGTAAACTTCTTTCAAATCAATACATAAATAAATATAATACTTTTTGCCTCACTGCCTATTTGTTCAAATTGCATCATATATTCTATTTATTGTTAATTATATGCAATATACACACATTGTAAATTACCATCTGACTAGTTGATTCACTTGTATTGATATGCGAGGTATGTGTCATTGTTTTATTGTATGTAATTGATTTTAGTGCAAATGATATTCTAAAAATCAATTTCCAAATTGCAACGAATTTTCGTGACATTCAGACGGAAATTAATCCATGTCATACGATTATCAATCTTCTCTTTACATAGGGTCCTCCAGTAAATAATTTAGTAGAAAATTTAAATTCAGATCAATTGAAAACAAATCTAAAAATCAGGACCATATTGAGTATATGCATAATTAGCTTATACCTCAATATTACAGCAAATGCAGAAGAAATCAATTTAAATGGAAGGGTAGTTGAAGAACAATCAACACCGCTGTCTGGAATCAAAGTCTATCTTGAAACAGCAGGTTTAACAGCTAATAGAACAACTCAATTTTACAGCATCGAAACAGCTCCCGGTTATGCTTACAAACCACAGTTATATCTGGAAATAAAATAACTAAAAGACTGATACTATAAGTCGAGTCAGACCCGGTATTAATAATTGTGTTAGGCGCAATAATACCGGGTTTTCTTTTCCTCTTTCTTAATTTCTCTGTAAACAAAAGGGATTTATGCTGAGGATCTTCCAATCTGTTCAAGCATGGTTAATAAGGTTTCTTTTTTTCGAAAAGATACAGGCACAATGGCATTATTCTTCATAACCAAATACCCTCCATCATTCTTCTCGAAACGATCTATATATCCGAGGTTAACAACATGTGACTGATGCACTCTTAGAAAACCGCTCTCAGAAAGAAGTTCATCATATTCCTTAATTACTTTAGAAACCAAAATTTTTCGTCCGTCATTAAAGAAAAAAGTAGTATATGCTCCATCAGCTTCCAGATGAATAATCTCTCTCACATTTACAAGGTAAATACTCTCAGCAGTTTTTAATACTATCTGTTCAAATTTTCTTTCAGAGGAACGCAGGTTCACCATAAGAGTTTGAAGCATCAACTGGGTATTCTCTTTTTCTATTGACTGGGAGGCTTTTTTCATGGCCTCTATAAGTTCAAACGGATCAATTGGTTTTACAATAAAGTCAATTGCAGCCATTTTAATTGCTTTAATAGCATACTCTTCAAAGGCAGTAATAAATATTATTTTAAAATTTACCTCGCCGAGTCTTTCTAGTACATCAAAACTTGTCCCACCCGAAATGTTAATATCTGCTAACAACAGATCTGGTTTGCATTCTATGATTTCTCTTTCTGCATCAGTTACATTGTCACTTATCCCAACAACATCAATATCATGACAGTTAAGTTTCAGAATTTCAAGAATAGCATCTTGTGTTGGTTTTTCATCTTCAATGATGTAGGTTTTAATCATTTTCAGGTTCTTATAATTATTAATCTATAAAAATAACTTAGGCAAAGATATAATCACTTTGGTTCCGGAGGGGTCATTGTTATCATCATAAAGATCAACAATATTAATCCTGGGCTTTACTTTAAATGTTTTGCTAAGTAAAGCGATTCTGCTTTGTGTGATCTCGGTAGCTCTTGATCTGTGATTATTCTTTCCCAGCTCGTTCGCTTTTTCTCTACCTATTCCATTATCGGATATCTCAATATTTATTTTATCTTCCATATCAATAAAGCGAATGTCTATTTTGCCTTCGGCAGATTCTTTTTTTAATATCCCATGCTCAATTGAATTTTCTATGAAGGGTTGTGAGAGCATTGGAGGCAAACTTATCTCATTAGTCAGTAGACTTTCATCTGCCTGAATATTATATTCCAGCTTATTTTGCAGCCTTAGTTTTTGAAGATTCAGATAATTTTCAAGAGTTTCAATTTCCTCTTCAAGCAAAATAAATTCAGTACTTGAATTATCCAAAATGGATCTCATAAGTTTGGCAAATCGCGACAGAAAGGACCCCGCTTCTAGAGATTTATTTTTTAAAATATAACTCTGAATAGCCGATAGGGAATTGAATATAAAATGGGGATTCATTTGTGAGCGTAATAATTTATGCTCAGTCAATAGCATCAGCTGTTTTGACCTTAATTGTTTGTTATGAAAAAGGATTGCCCCTGAGAATATAACACCCAAAACAACCACTATTGCTAATCCGAAAATGAGCCTGGTTAATTTCAATTCTTTTGCTTTGGCCTCATTAATCATTTCAAGCGATTCTATCTGTTGTTCCTTCTTTTCTGTTTCATATTGAATTTGAAGCTCAAAGATTTGTTTGTGTTTTTCCTGAGAAAAAACACTGTCATATAATACGACACTCTTTTTATAGTATTCATAGGCCTTCTCTATATCGTTTCTTTCATCAAAAATCTTTGACAAGAATCTATAATTTTCCGCAATGGTTTTATAATCAGTCGATAAATCATTGCTCTTGATAAAATATTCAATTGATTTACTAGTATTTTTTTGCACGTACATCAGTTGACCCATATTGGAGTATACTCTGGAAGTTTTTTCCTGGTCATCCAATGCCTCTCTTATTTCCAAGGCTTTTTGATAGTAATAGCCCGCACTATCATATTGGTGAAGATTTTTGAAAGTAATACCCTTGTTCAAATAAAGTGCAGCCAGAGTTGGATCCATTTCATTCACATGTATTGAAGTATTTGCATAATTAAATTGTTCAATTGCTCGCTCGTAATCACCAAGATAATCATAGATGTAACCCAGGTTTAGTCTTGCATAAAAAACAGAACTTGTCTGGCCAGTTGATTCAGCCATTTCTAATGACTTATGAAAAAATTCCAGTGCCTTATCATAATTTTCCCAGTCCAGAAAAACTGCACCTATATTACCAAAGGTTGTTGATAATCCAAGTTTATCATCGTTCTCCTCTTCAATTTTTAATGCCAACAGATAATAATGAATGGCCTTTTCATAATCTGAAATCAAATCATATACAAGACCAAGGTTATGATAGACGTTACTCAGTTTCTTGTAATCATCAGAATGCTGTGCAATATATAGTGCCTTCCTAAGCATTTCAATTGCATCACCGTACTGATTTTGATTTATCCTGATTACACTAATATTCATCAGAGTACTGCCTATTCCTTCCATATTGTTAAGTAGACTATCTGCCCGAAGCGACTCACGATAATATTTCAATGCTTCATCGTACCTGGCAGTATATGAATAAACCATGCCAATATTGCTCAGAAATGCTGCCTGCAGGCTTAGATCCTTCAAGCTTTTTGCAATTTTCAAACCTCTTAAAGAATAGTAAATTGAACTATCAAAATCGGCAATATAATAGTAAGCAATCCCTAAATTTTTGAAAGCCTGACATTTTCCTTCAGCATAATTTAACTTTTCTGCCCTATTAAGTGCTTGCCTAGAAAAGTGAAATGAACTATCAATTGAAGATGAAAAAAGATGTCTTGAAAGGCTATTAAGAGCATCAACCTTCTGCTCTCCTCTTGATTGTTTTATTACCCTCAGTAAACTATCTGATGGACTGCAAACAGCATTATCTATTTGATACAATGATGCCGCAAAGACACATGTCCATATAAGTAAAGTTTTCATTTTTTCAATAACGAGTCAGGTAGAAATTGTATATCAAATATAACAAACATAATTTCAATTTTACATATGAGAATCTAAATATAGATTTAGCATAAATCAATAAAAGAACGATAATACTTTCATTCCATAATAATATGTCTGAATTATTTTGTTTGCTTACTAATTATATCTTATCTGCTGGTTTACAGTAATTTATACTCATTATAAATTATTCAATAACTTTCTGAAATACTGATAGTTAAAAATATGACAAGTATCATTAATTGCCCTAAAGAATTGATTTTCAATACATTTTCAACAGTGATAGATACTAAGAGTTAATATATCTATTTTGGTGAGTTTTACTTAATTTTAATTATTCATATCCTTGTATTAATATATGTATATATTAAGATGTTTATAATATGGCAACGCGCAGAGATTTTATAAAGATATCTGGACTTGGCTTAGGAGGTTTAATGATTGGTGGGAATGCCGCCTATAAAGCCATGGCTCAAACATTTGGAAAAGATGGATTGGGAGCTTCTTCTCTAACACGTACTCCGACTTACTGTGAAGTATGTTTCTGGAAGTGCGCCGGATGGGTGCATAAAAATGAAGTCGGTGATATCTGGAAAATTATTGGTAATGATGAAGACTACAATTGCAATGGCCGTTTTTGTCCCAGAGGAACAGGTGGGGTTGGCATGTACTATGATGAAGACAGACTTGAAACACCCCTGATTCGCGTTGGTGAGCGTGGGAAACAAACTTTCCGCGAAGCTACATGGGATGAAGCTCTCGAGAAGGTTGCCGAAGGCATGCAGGCAATTGCCAAAGAGCATGGCCCGGAATGCATTGCCCTTTTCAATCATGGTTCAGGAGGTGCCTATTTCGGACAGCTAATTAAAGCCTTTGGATCACCTAACATTGCAGCGCCAAGTTATGCTCAATGCAGAGGACCCCGCGAAGTAGCATTTTTGGCAACATTTGGTGAAGGTGTTGATTCACCTGAAAGAACAGACATTCGTGATACCCAATGTCTGGTACTTATAGGCTCACATATTGGTGAAAACATGCATAACGGGCAGGTACAGGAAATGTCTGATGCCATAGATAAAGGAGCAATTATAATAACAGTCGATCCCCGCTTTTCCACAGCAGCCAGCAAATCAAAATTCTGGTTGCCCATAAAACCTTCCACTGATCTTGCACTTATACTAGCCTGGATAAATGTAATCATTGAAGAAGGTTGGTACGATAAAGATTATGTTGAAAAATACACCTACGGATTTGATCAGTTGCGACAACATGTTAAGAATATGACCCCTGAATGGGCTTATGGTATTACTACCATTGAACCCCATGTAATTCGCAAAACGGCCAGGGAAATGGCAAATGCTTCACCCTCTGTAATCATACATCCCGGAAGACATGTCACCTGGTATGGAGATGACAGTCAGCGTATACGAGCTGTTGCTATTCTTAACGCCATTCTTGGATCCTGGGGACGCCGGGGAGGTTTTTACAGGCCTGAAAAAATTCACCTGCCTAATTATCCACACCCTCCTTATCCAGAGCCAAAAAAAACCTGGCGTGATGCATTCCCGGGAAAATTTCCACTTGCAGGCCTGGCACTGGCTTCAGGAATTTGTGATGCAACCATACCTACTCTTGAACGTGATTGCACCATAAAAGGATGGATTGTCGACGGTACCAATCTGATTGAAACACTTCCCAATCAGAAAAATACACTGGAGGCTATTCAAAACCTTGATATGCTTGTAGTAATTGATACCATGCCAATGGAAATCACTGGTTGGGCTGATGTAATTTTACCCGAATGTACTTACCTTGAACGATACGATATGATCAGGAGCGGTCCGCATAGAGAGCCTCAGATTGCATTGCGTATGCCCGCTGTTGAACCTAAATACAATACAAAACCAGCTTCCTGGATAGCTAAAGAACTTGCAAAGAAATTAGGTCTCGAAGATTATTTTGCATGGAACAATATGGAAGAATTGCTTGACTGGCAGCTAAAACAGGTAGGAACATCTTTGGAAGAAATGCAACGCATTGGGGTAAAAACATATCCACGATCTTATGATGATTTGTATTTTGCCAATGGAGAAGATATTGAATTCAATACCATCTCAGGAAAAATTGAACTGTATAGTAATGAGTTTGCTGATGCAGGTTTTGATCCAATTCCAAAATACGTTCCTCATGAAGAACCACCGGAAGGTTTCTACAGACTAAACTACGGTCGGGCTCCTGCGCATACTTTTAGTCGCACATCCAATAATCCCAATCTTACTGATATAATGGATGAAAACCTTCTTTGGATTAATCCTAAAGTTGCTAAGGAGTGGGGTATTAAAACCGGTCAGAATATCTGGTTAAAAAACCAGGATGGCATAGTTTCCCAGTTTCCTATCAAAGCACGTGTTACCGAAAGAATTCGATGGGATTCTGTATATATGGTACACGGATTTGGTCATGACGACAAGCGATTGACAAGATGCTATGGAAAAGGTGCAAGTGATACTACTATGATATCGCGGGTTCATATTGACCCTGTAATGGGAGGAACCGGTATGCGTGGAAACTTTGTTACATTTCTGTTTGAACCTGAAAGAGAGGAGGTGGCATCATGAGGTATGCAATGGCTGTTGATACAAAAAAATGCGTAGGTTGCTCCGATTGTGTAGTTGCCTGCCAGACAGAAAATAATGTTCCTATTGGCTATTGTCGCGATTGGGTTGTTGAAGTTACAGATGGAACATATCCTCAACTCGAAATTGAAATCAGGAGCGAACGATGCAATCATTGTGCTAATTCACCATGTGTTCGCTGTTGTCCAACAGGTGCCAGTCATTATAGCGATGGAGGAACCGTTCTTGTAAAACCCAATAAATGCATTGGATGTGGAGCGTGTATTGCTTCTTGTCCTTACGATGCAAGGTATCCTCATCCGGATGGGTATGTAGATAAATGTACCTTTTGCCTGCATAGGGTAAAAAAAGGATTGCAGCCAGCCTGTGTCGCTGTTTGTCCTACCAAATGCATGTATTTTGGTGACCTTGATGATCCGAAAAGTGATGTGTCTATGGTCCTTAAGAAAAGAAAATGGAAAACTCTTATACCTGAGGCAGGTACCGACCCTCAGTTGTATTTCTTAATTTAAAGAAACTGTTAAAATGAAAGAAGAAATTATTGTAAGCGGTAGATTGAATCCTAAGATTGATCCGATACTCAATATATGGCACTGGGAGATCCCACTTTATCTTTTCCTTGGAGGCTTGGCTGCAGGAATATTGTTCTTCACTGCACTTTATATCATCATGGGTAAGGAAGAGAAATTCCCAACAGCAGTTAAGAAAGCTCCTCTGGTTGTTCCAATATTACTGGTTATTGGTCTTATTTCACTATTTATGGATATTAATCATAAACCTTATTTCTGGCAACTGTATACTACTATTAAATTGCAATCTCCTATGTCATGGGGTGCATGGACATTAATGGCTGTCACTCCTATTTCCTTTGTTTGGGCAGCATTGAATGTCAAAGAAATATTTCCAAACTGGAGCTGGAAATACAAGATAGTAATCGATTTTGAAGCCTGGTGCAGAAAACAAATGGTACCCTGGGCTTGGGTAACCATTGTATTATCTGTAATACTTGGGATTTATACAGGCATTCTTTTTTCTGCATTTAATGCCAGACCCTTGTGGAATACATCTATACTTGGGCCACTGTTTCTTGCCTCAGGACTCTCTACCGGGGCAGCAGCCATTATGCTTATGAGTAAGAATGAAATAGAAAGAAAAGTGTTTGCCCGGATCGATATTTTATTAATCACTATTGAATTGTTTCTGATCATTCATATGTTTATGGGCTTTATGGCAAGCACACAAGTACAGATTGAAGCTGCAAATTTATTCCTCGGAGGAAAGTATACTGCCCCATTCTGGATTTTCGTTGTTGGTTTGGGATTGGTAGTTCCTGTTTTTCTGGAGATACTTGAATTAAGAAAAAAGCATATACCTATCATTGTTCCGGCCGTTCTGGTTCTGTTTGGTGGTATTATGATGCGTTTTATTATCGCATATGCTGGTCAGGCTAGCAGATGGTTGTACTAAAATGAAAAATTACAATAGATATGAAAGATAAAATTAAAAAAACAAAGTACCTCAATCCTTACATTGGTGGAGTACTTTTAGGATTGGTACTCTTAGCTGCAAATTTTGTTTCGGGACGAGGTCTTGGAGCAAGTGGTGCCTTAAAGAGTACCATTGTGGCAGGTGTTAAAACTGTTGCCCCAAAGCATTATGAAAATACTGCATTTTACCAGGAATTTCAGGAAAAGAAAGAAAGCAGAGGAAAAGGCGAACAAAGTCCATTGAAAGACTGGCTGGTTTTAGAAATGCTTGGTGTACTGGTTGGTGGTTTCTTATCAGGAGCTGTTGCCGGCAGACTAAAATTAAAGGTAGAACATTCTCCACGCATCACCTCCAACCGCAGATTAGTTTTTGCCCTGCTTGGGGGAATATTCTTTGGTTTTGGATCGCAAATGGGCCGTGGTTGCACAAGTGGTTCAGCCCTAAGTGGAATGGCAGTTCTCTCAATGGGTGGTTTCATAACCATGGCAGCCATTTTTGGTACAGCTTATGCATTTGCATACTTCTTCAGAAAGAACTGGATTCAATAAAAAAGATATGTGATTAACAAGTACAGAGATATGAGACAAATTATTATATCACTCAGCTTACAAACATTAAAATCAACAATTAAACAATTAAACAATTAAACAATTAAACAATTAAACATACAATATTATGGCACCATGGATTGCATACGATATTATATCTCCGAATACTAATTTATTGCTTGCCTTTATAATAGGTATAGGTTTCGGTTGGGTACTTGAAAGTAGTGGTTTTTCATCAAGCCGTAAACTGGCTGGTGTTTTTTATGGCTACGATACTGTTGTTCTAAAAGTATTTTTTACGGGCGCTATTACTGCAATGATCGGACTATTATTCTTTAGCCTATTTGGCTGGATCGACCTGAATCTTGTTTATGTTAATCCTACTTACTTGACATCGGCCATACTTGGCGGTATGATCATGGGAGTTGGATTTATAATGGGTGGATTTTGTCCCGGAACAAGTTTTTGTGCTGCTTCAATTGGGAAAATAGACGGTATGGTATTCGTTGTCGGACTCTTTCTGGGAATATTTATTTTTGCTGAAGGATATCCAATGTGGGAAGGAATTTACAAAGCGAAATTCCTGGGGTATCTAAAACTAAGTACGGTGCTTAACATTTCGGATGGCTTGTTTGCATTATTAGTAATTCTGGCCGCTGTTGGCATGTTTTGGGGGGGAGAATGGGCTGAGAAAAAATTTCCACAGGCAGAGTATTAATTCTAAAAAATTAAATTATGAATACAAGGGTAATCATTTCACTGATAATTGTCGGACTTGGATTAATTATAGCAGCTGTCCCTCAGAATACTACTCTCCCCTACAAGCTTACTGCAAACCAGATGCTTGAGCGGGCAAACACCAGGGTACAATACTATAGCCCTGAAGAAGTGGCTGATATCATCGTTCAGAAAGATCCTGAATTTCAGCTAATAGATGTGCGATCGCAAGATGAATTTGAGAAATTTAGTCTTCCAAATGCTATTAATGTTCCTTTACCAGATCTTCTCTCTGAAGAGTTCAGAGATATTATAAACCAGGATGTAAAACGTAATATTTTCTATTCCAATGGTACAATAGACGCGATGAAAGCCTGGATGATAACCAGTCAGCTGGGATGGGAGAACAACTATATTATGGAAGGCGGACTGAATTATTGGGTTGAAGTCATTATGAATCCGCTACCCCCCGCAAACATCAATGCAAGTGAAGAAATTGCCAAGTACCAGTTTAGAAAAGCAGCTGGTCAGGCCTTGAGCGGGGAAGCTGAAGTTAGTCAGGATGCAACTACCTCAACAGAAATTGCTAAACCACCCATCAAAAGAAGTCCACAGCGAAAGCGAGTGGAAGGTGGTTGCTAAGAAATACCTTAATTTTATCTATGAAAAGAGTGAAAAGCAGACCTTCCGGGGTCTGCTTTTTTTTATTAATTTTCTTTCCACACCGGTAATCCATGAATGCTTTTAAAATTTGTTCCTACTTTGAAATCTTTGTAAAACAATTTAGATAGCTATTAAACAGAGTTTCACAAAGAATCAACAAAGTTTCATAAAGAAAGAGCATAATTTTTCATAATTTGTGCAGCACTGCGAATTATAATACGTCTATTAAGTGACAGAAAGTATTAAAAATACTGGTTTATATGATATTCATAGTGACTTGGTAAAAGCTTGTAAAAAGAACGACAGAAAGGCTCAAATCAAGTTGTATGAATTGTACTCGAAAACTATGTTTAATACAAGCTTAAGAATAGTAAAAGATACTCAGTGGGCCGAAGACATTATGCAGGATAGTTTCTTATCGGCCTTTACGGCTCTTCCAAATTTCAGAGAAGAAGTTCCCTTTGGAATCTGGCTAAGGAAAATTGTAATCAATAAATCGCTTGATGAGCTTCGTAAAAAAAAACCAGTGTTTGAAGAATTGAAAGAGGAAGAACTTCAAATTGATGAACAGGTTGACTGGGAAGAAGCACAAAAAGAAAACAAACAACTGATTCTGACAATAAAAAAAGCACTTTCGGAACTGCCTGATGGATACCGTATCATACTATCGCTCTCTTTGTTTGAAGGTTATGATCATGAAGAGATCAGTAAAATATTAAATATTACTCAATCAACTTCAAGGTCACAACTTGCAAGAGCTAAGAAAAGACTCAATGAAAAACTAAAAGCTTTAATTCGTAATCATGATTGAAGACTTTATTAAAAAAAATAAAACTTCATTTGAAGAAGACCTCCCTCAGGAACATCTTGAAAGGTTTAGTAACAGACTTGGTTCTGCCTCAAATTCTTTGGGGAGCAGAAATATGAACAGATATCTTGCTCTCGCAGCTGTTGTTGTAGTTGTCGTCACTATTGGATATATAGCTTTATTAACCAGCGACGGATTTTATTCAAGTAATTATCTTTTTTCCAATATTACACCTGAATTGTATGAAACTGAGACATATTATCAAACTGAGATTAACCAAAAGCTGGAAATTCTTTCTGACCAGAAAGAATTAGGAAATTCCATAATGAAGGATCTACTTGAGATTGATAAATCATTCGAAACGATTAAGAAAGATCTTGATGAAAATCCGGGAGACGAAAGGTTAATCAGTGCTGTGTTTAACACATATCAAATTAAACTTGATCTTCTTAATGAGATTTTAGATCGGATCAATTAATTGAAATTACATATAGAACTTAGAGTATTATATTAAACAAAACCACCATGAAAATCAAAAAAGAAGAAAAGCATCCATTTGTGATTGGATTTTTTTTAATGCTTTTACTACTATCAGCAAAATCATTTTCACAGGAGGATGTCGTAGAAAATATTTCAAAAGTATTTTCTGCTAATAAAAACACAATGTTAAACGTCGATACAAAGTATGGCGATGTTGACATAAGAGACTGGGAGAAAGGAGAAATAAAGATTGATGTACAAATTATTATCCGGGATTTAAGTAGTCAGAAAGCAAAGCAAGTTCTGGAAAACATTGACATCAAATTATATGAAGAAGGCTCTACGGTATATGCTCGTACTGAATTTGGTGATTCGTTTTTTAAAATTGTAGGTGAACAGTACCATTCCGACGACAAAAAATTTGAGATAAATTATATAATTCATATGCCATCCTCTATAAAGCTTTCACTGGAAAATAAATACGGCAATGTGTTTATCAATAAGCTTGAGTCCAAATCATTCATTACAATTAAATATGGTAATTTGCAGGCAAACCAACTTTTATCTTCCGGTAAAGAAGAGATGACGCAAATAAATTTAGGATATTCCAATGCAACTGTTGAGACCTGTAAATGGTTAAAACTAGACATTAAATATTCTAAGATTAATATTCAGGAAAGCAAGGCGCTGGTAATAATGAGTAAATATTCAAAGGTTAATATTGAAAAGAGCAGTTCGATAGTATGTGAATCAAAATACGATACCTACCGCATCGGATCACTTTCTAATTTCGTAACCGAAGCTCAATACTCAAACTTTAAGTTTGACGAGCTTAAAAATAAACTCAAGATCAATACTAAATATTCAGATACTAAAATCGAATATGTCCCTGCTTCTTTTGAATCTATTGAGATTGAGAATAGCTATGGTTCAATTAATATTGGCATTGACCCGGATGCAACATACAAGATTAAGGGATATGCTCAATATGCAAAAATACATTACCCCTCATTCGCCAGAGTGAATAAATTTCAGGAGAATACTGAAATGTCGGTGGAAGGAATTGTTGGCAAAGAAAATGGAAACAATTCTTACGTAAAGATTATCACAAAATATGGCAGCATTAAGCTGGTCAAATAATTCTCCTGATCAGTGAATCGAGGTTCTGATTGAATACAACAAACCATGGATTTAGTAAATCCTGTTTGTTGTATTCAATCGGTTTTTTGTCGGGCAAACCTATTACTTTGCAATTTGCAAACTCAGCAACAGCATGTGATGCGGCAGTATCCCATTCCATTGTTGGTCCTAAACGTGGATAAATATCGGCACTTCCCTCTGCTACCATACAAAGCTTTAAAGAACTGCCATAAGAGCTTGCTTCACATTTGCCTGCAACTTTTTCAAGTTTAGAAATAAATTCTTTTGTTTCATCAGAAAGATGTGATTTACTTGCAACAACAACCAATTTTTTGTTGATTTTCCCTGAGTTAATTTTCTTCGCTTTTTCTTGCAAAGTTTTACTGTCAGAATAATTATCAGTTTTAACTTTATAACTGCCCTGCCCTTTTAATCCATAGTAAAGAACAGATTTAGCAGGAGCATAAACAACACCCATCAAAGGTTGATTCTTTTCAATAAGTGCAATGTTCACTGTATAGTCCGATCTTCTATTAATAAACTCCTTGGTTCCATCCAATGGATCTACCAGCCAGTAATTAGTCCATCCAGATCTTATCGAATACGGTGTAATCCTGTTTTCCTCGCTTAGCAAAGGCAGCTCTGTTTTATTCAAATAATAATTTATTACTTCATTTGACTCGAGATCAGCCTGAGTTAACGGAGAATTGTCATCTTTAAGCAAAACTTCCATTTCATTCTTGTAGTATTTAAGTGTCTTTTCGCCTGCCTTAATTGCAGCTGTAATAGCAATATTTAAGTAATCCTGTAATTTGCCCATATTAAAAATAAAGTAGGGATAGAATCGTAACTGTGGTAATCATATAAAGAATTGTTAAGGGAGCACCAATTTTAAAGAAATCAGTAAAAGAGTAATTACCTGGTCCATAAACCATAAGATTTGTTTGATAACCAATCGGAGTCATAAAGTTAGCAGCAGAAGCATATGCAACTGTTAATACAAAGGGTAAAGGCGAAACATTGAGAGTGCTGGCTATTGTCAGGGCAATAGGAAATATAATACCTACAGCAGCTTTATTGGTAATGTAAGCAGCCAGAATGGTAGTAATAAAATAGATTCCGAACAAGACCCCTATCTTTCCAAGCGGCAAAAACAGGGAAATTATACCATCAGCAATAAATTCTGCTGCTCCGGTTTTAACCATAGCAGTTCCCAGCGCAAGAGATAATACAATGATCAGGGCAAGGTTATAATCAAGACTCCTTGGGAAATCTTTCGGAGTAGTAATTTTAAAGATCATAGCCAGTACTATCAGAATCAGCAAGCCATGAAACAGGCTAATGATATTTAAAGCCGATAGTAAAACTGAAAGTCCTAGTCCGCCAAGCAGAATATAAACCTTGTAGCTCTCCACCTTTACATAATCTTTGATTCGTGAAATAAAATAAAAATCCTGAGAAAGTTGAGTACGGCTATTGAATGCTGATCCAGCATAAACCAGCAAAACATCACCTGCGCGCAATTCAACTTTTCCAATTTTTGTACTTATGTGTTCTGCATTTCTATGCACAGCCAATACGGCAGCATCGTATTTAGCCCTGAAATTTACTTCATGGACTTCTTTACCGATGAGTGCAGAATTTTGTGATACAACAAGCTCAACTACTTCCGCTTTCTTGGCTCTTGACAACATTCCAACTTCAGGAACAACAAGGCCCTTTTCTGTTTCTACAAGATCTGCAATTTTCTGAGTATCACCAGCAAAAACAAGAATGTCATCCTCGCTAATGATTGTATCGCGATTAGATCCCTCAATAGAATAACCTTCTCGCACAATCTCAACCAGTAGTAATCCTTTCAGATTTCGGAGGTTAGTTTTTCCTACACTTTTCCCAACCAGATAAGAACCAGTTCTTACTCTTGCTTCAATAAAATATATACGAGTACCAGTTTGTTCTTCATCACTTCCAGGTTTTCTGTCAGGAAGTAATTTTTTCCCAATGAGCAATATGTAGAAGAATCCGATAAATACCATTGGCACACCAACATAAATAAAGTCAAACATCTGTACAGGTTTCAAATCTGGTATTATCGTCTGTTCATCAACCATACCTGCAACTATCAGGTTTGTTGAGGTTCCAATTAATGTAATTGAACCACCCAAAATAGCTGCATATGACAAAGGAATAAGAAATTTTGAAGGAGAATAGTTATTTCTCTTGCACCAATTGTGTACATAAGGCATCATAATGGCTACAAGAGGTGTATTATTTAAGAAAGATGAGAAAGCAGCTACAATCAGCATCATTCTACTCAAAAATCCATTGTAACTTCTGGCCGAGCGAAACAATCTGTCAAATAATCTTTCTATGATTGCTGTTTTACGAATCATATCTCCCAGTGCCAAAAGCAACAATATAATTGCCACTTGAACATTCCCAAGTCCAGCCAGTATTTCGCCTGGTGTCAGAACATTAAAAATTCCAAGAAATAAAATGGCAAGGAGAAAGGTGAAAGCGGGTCCAAATATTTCCCTATAGAGAGAGAATAAGATGAAAACAATTGCTACAAAGACTAATATAATATCGAATGACAACATTCTTTTACAGGGCTTATGCTTTCTCTATTGATGAAATATTCAGCGTAACGAAAGTATAAAATATCTTGGGTTTTAAAAAAATTAAGGTACTAAAGCAAATGACATAATTTTTTAATTGAATAGTTAGTGGGTATATTGCTTGTAATAATCATAATATCTAACTTTAAAAGAAAAATTATGACTACAATTGAGAATCTGAAACCTCATTTAATCTGGAAGTATTTTTCCAAAGTTCTTCAGATACCACGCCCCTCCAAAAAGGAGGAAAAGATAATAGAATACCTCGTTGCTTTTGCAAAGGAGCAAAAATTGGAGTACCAAAAGGATAAAATCGGGAATGTAGTTATTTTAAAACCTGCCACTTCCGGATATGAAAACAGAAAGAGTGTTGTTCTTCAGAGTCATGTAGACATGGTATGTGAGAAGAACACAGATACAATACATAATTTTGAGACTGATCCAATTGATGCATATATTGATAATGGCTGGGTGAAGGCGAAAGGAACCACGCTAGGAGCAGATAATGGTATTGGAATTGCAACCCAATTGGCCTTGCTTACTGATAGCTCTTTGCAACACGGAGCAATAGAATGTCTATTCACAGTGGATGAAGAAACCGGACTAACCGGAGCTTTCAATATTGACAAAGAATTGTTCAAAAGCAAAATACTCATCAATCTTGATTCAGAAGACGATGGAGAACTTTTTATAGGTTGTGCCGGTGGATTGGATACACTAATAAAAATGCCATACGAAAGTAAAACATTAAGTAATCAAGGCATTGCCTATGCTGTCTCGGTAAAAGATCTTATTGGTGGCCATTCAGGCGATGATATTGATAAGGGACGAGGAAACTCCAACAAAATACTTATTCGTTTTTTATGGGAAGCATCACAAATTCTTAGTTATGAACTCTATGATTTCCAGGGCGGGAATCTCAGAAATGCTATTCCCAGAGAAGCCAGAGCTAATGTATTTATTTTGAACTCAGATAATGAAGCATTTCTTCAATTCTTCAAAGAATATGAAAGCAAATTAAAAAAAGAGATGCATACAGCAGAGCCCAATATTAAGTTTCATTTCGAAGAAGTATTAGTGCCTGATTCGGTAATGACAGAAAAATCTCTATACAATTTTATAAATACAATTCATGCCTGTCCTAACGGAGTAATAGAAATGAGTATGGAAATGCCAGGATTAGTGCAAACATCTACAAACCTGGCATCGGTGAAATTTCTTGGAAATGATACTATTGAAGTTGTTACTAGTCAGCGAAGTTCCCTTGCTTCTGCCAAACTGAATATTGCAAATCAAATCAAAGCATTGTATTCATTAGCCGAAGGAGAGGTAATTCATACTGATGGCTATCCGGGATGGAAGCCGAATACAAATTCAGAGATTTTAAATATTACAAAAACTTCTTATCAAAAGCTTTTTAAAAAAGAACCAATTGTAAGAGCAATACATGCTGGTCTGGAATGTGGATTGTTCCTGGAAAAATATCCTGATCTTGATATGATCTCTTTTGGCCCAACAATAAAAGGAGCTCATTCCCCTGACGAGAGAATGGAAATTTCAACTGTCGAAAAATTTTGGGATTTGTTGCTGGAAGTACTTGATAATATTTCTGAAAATTAATTAATCCACCGCTTCAAAGTCCTCCTTCGTTACACCACAAACCGGACATACCCAGTCGTCGGGAATGTCTTCAAAAGCTGTTCCTGGTGAAATTCCTCCATCCGGATCACCTTCAACAGGATCGTAAACGTAGCCGCAGATTGTACATTGGTATTTGTTCATAAAAATTAATTTGGACACTGATTGTTAAACAATGCTAAAAATATAGTTTTTAAATAAATCTGGATGTAAAAAAAACAAATATTAATGCAACATTTGCATCTGTTTTTAAGTACTAGCAATGAGTGCTGTTTTTTTTTACTTTTACTTCCCTTAAAATAAATTTCATGATTAGTAAAGAATTACTCAATACATTTCAAGGAATCTCCTTACAGGAAATGGATGCAGTGAAGTTGATGAACAGAATAGATACAAAGTATGTATTGAATGTTGATGTATTGCCTGAAATCTTAAAAAAGATCAATGATAATTACAAATTACTTGAAATAGATAATCAGAGGGTTTTCAGCTACAACTCTCTCTACTACGATACTGTGGACAATTATATGTACCTTGCACACCACAATGGCAAACTGAATCGATTCAAGGTGAGATTCAGAAAGTATTTGGTAAATGATTTATGTTTCCTGGAAATAAAATTAAAAAGCAAGGGTACTCGTACAATAAAACACAGGACTAAAATAGAAAGCATTGAAACAGATCTCTCGGAAAAGTCAATAAATTATATTAATAAATATACTCCTTTCAGAGATCATACTTTGCAGCCTAAAATAAGTACGAGTTTTTCCCGAATTACATTAGTAAGTAAGGCACTGAATGAAAGTGTTACAATTGACCTCGATCTAAATTTCAGCGCAAACGGCATTGGAAAAGAACTTGGAAAGGTTGCTGTTATTGAATTGAAGAGAGATGCAGCCGTAAAAACTTCTCATCTCCTGGATACCCTTATGCAGTTCAGAATTTTTCCTCAGGGCTTCAGTAAGTATTGTATTGGCAGAGCATTGGTAGAAAATGAATTGAAAAGTAATAATTTTAAAGAAAAGATTTTAAAAATTAATAAAATAAACAATGGGAACCATAATTACCGCCATATTGGCTAGTGCTGAAATATTTGGCATAGAATTGATAGATTTAGTTGATTTTACTGAATTAGCAGTGAGATTTGCTTTTAATACTCTCGTAATAGTAGTTGCAGTTCGATGGTTATACTATCCAATTGCCAAAAGAAAAGATTACCTGTTTACTTACATACTTATTAGCGTTGTCATTTTCTTACTCTGCTTTTTGCTTGAAAATGTAAAACTGCAATTAGGATTTGCTTTGGGCTTGTTTGCTATATTCGGCATTATTCGCTACCGAACCAATCCTATACCAATTAAAGAAATGACATACTTATTCCTGGTAATTGGTATTTCTGTAATCAATGCATTAGCCAACAAGAAGGTAAGTTATGCAGAGCTGCTTTTTACCAACTTCACAATTTTGCTTGTTGCTTTCTTGCTTGAAAGAGTTTTTCTTCTGAAACATGAATCTACAAAAACTATTCTTTATGAGAGAATTGATCTGATAAGAACCGATCGTAGAGCAGAATTAATAAAGGATCTGGAGGAAAGAACCGGATTGAAAATTAACAGGATTGAGGTTGGTAGAATTAATTTTCTAAGAGATACCGTAAGGATCAAAATTCATTACTGGGAAGAGGAAATCAATGCATTTCAGAACGATGATTATGGTACCCCCAATGATGACAGCAGCTTTTAAATAACAAACTATCATAATCTTAGATTTCACAATAAACATAAAAAACCCAATGCGGAAAGCATCGGGTTTTCTATTTTCAGTACCAATTATTTTCTGAATAAATTGATTGTATCTTGTACAGCAGGAATAATTAAATCCAAATCATTTCCTTCAACTACATAAATTGCGTCAAAGTCTTTCGGTAAAGTAGTAGACAAAAATTGATTATTAGGTGCTTCAAATTCAAAGGTATAGAATAAAAAATCTGACTATTTTTTGTGACAAGGTAATGTTTTAGAGCTAAAATTATTTATTTCATCTACCCAACTTATATATGAAACTATACTAGAATAGTTAACATTTGGCATACTTTTTTTCAATTGTTTATAGCTTTCTTTCCTCATATGTTTTATTTTCATCATCTGAAACAATGAAGCCAAATGAAGAAGCGTATGATAGAGAGAAAGTCAGTATTAGTAATTCTGCTGATCAGTTTTTTAAGTTTTCAATTTACATCTGCAAAATTAAGTCTGGAGGAAATTCGAACTGTATCTGATAATGTTCTTGTTGTCTTTTTTACCAGTGATACTGTTGATGTTTATGAGGTTAATATAGATAATAAAGGAGAATGGAAAATAAATGGTGTGCCCGTTACTGAAATCTATCGCTATGCAACACAGGCAAATGTCTGCGATCATCATATTTACCTTCAAATTACAAAATTGGAATCAGGGAAGAATTACAAGCTTGAGACACCTTATGGAACCAAAGAGTTTGAATTTAATGACAAGAAGATCTTATGCGAATCAATTAAAATAAACCAGGCTGGTTACAGCGCTTTATCAAAAGTCCGTTATGCAAATTTTTCCATTTGGCTTGGTACCGGAGGGAGTAAAAAAATCAATGGTCCACTGCCCGATTTTGAAGTTTTTGAACAGGCTAGCAATAAATTAATCACTGATGGTACTATACAAGAGATGGGATTTGATACCTCTTCAGGAGATTACGTTTATAGAATCAATTTGGCTAATGTACCAGAGGGAGGACCTTATAAAATTGTTGTTAAAGGATATGGATCATCTTACCCATTTGGAGTGGGTGGAGAATTTTCGAAACAACTGGCTTATAAAATTTTTCGTTCACAATACCTTCAGCGTTGTGGCTGTCCTATTGACAAACCAGACATAAGAAATAAAGCCTGTCATACCCTGATTTATGATGTAGACGGTCCCATTGGAGAAGCCAATATTGAAGTTGAAGGCACTGAACCCAGCTTTGCGTGTTATGGTGGATATCATGATGCCGGTGATGCTGACCGCCGGGCCTATCACCTGATAAATCCCATAATCAATTTGATGATTTATGAAGCTTTTCCTAAGGCCTTCTTCGATGGACAATATGATATACCGGGTGAGTTTGACGAAGAATACAACATTTTAAGTTATACCAATGGCATTCCCGACATTATCGATGAAGCAGAATGGGGAACACTTGTATGGGAATACTTGCAAAATGATGATGGCAGCATACATTTTGGAACCGAAACAAAGGGTTATCCGCATCCATTTGCCGCCCCCATGGATCAGGATGATAAAAAGTATGGTACAATTAAACCAGATCCAAAGGCTACATGTACAGCAGCAGGACTGTTTATGCATCTGGCCCGAATTCTTAAGCCTTATAAGCCTGAGAGATCTGCAGAACTAAAAGAACGAGCCGAGAAAGCTTTTGAATTTGGAGTCAATGATATGGCTGACCCTGAGAAACTTTATTACTACATTCAGAAATATCTTTTTACAGGAGATACAAATGCACATAATAAGGTTAAAGAGCTTTATACAATTTCCGATTCTCTTAAATTTCATCTGTTTAATACACAAGGTTATTCATTGAATGATAGCCATTTTGATAATCCGGCATACTTCTTTTCCTACATTATTGAAACAAATGCAGAAAGGTATACAGCAATTATTGATCATTTCAAATGGGCCTTAAAAGAAGCGGCCGATAGCAACATTGCTGAATTGAATAAATATGCTTATCCTGTGGGTAACCCTTCAAATACAGGAGGCTGGGGTCACAATGTTAAGCAGCCGAAGTATGCTTGTGCTCCCTTGCTTTATTGGAGCTTAACCAAAGACCAGAGTTACATAGACGGAGCCTCTCAGTTAATGGATTATAAACTTGGGTTGAATCCTATAGGTATATCCTATGTTACCGGACTTGGTTCTAACCAAATAAACAATATTCATGACAGAGAAAGTGCTTATACTCAAAGTTTGGGCTGGGGACCTAAACCAGGAATCACAATTTTTGGTCCGGGCATTATTGGCAGGTGGAGAACATCAGAAGTACTTCCCACAGCAAAAGACTTGCCCTACGAGCGTAGGTTTGTAGATGACAGAGGTGCCATTTACTTCACCGAGTTTACTATTTTTGAAACCATGTCGCACGATGCTTTATATACTATATTATCTGACGGAGGCAAATGGGATGGGAAAAATCCATTCGAAGAATCAGATAAATAGGCTGCAAGTCAGAAAATTTTAATCAAGTTTATAGTCAATCAAATTCTTGGATGCAAGTTTGCTAAGAAGAAACCTCACACTTTCCACAGAAAGTCTGAATTTTTCCGATATTTCAAAATGATCAATTTTCTGTTCTTTATTAATATACCAGTATTTCCTGTTCAATTTAAGATTCATAGATAAATTTGAAATAGATTGATCGTGTATATCCACAATCTTAAACCTTTCTTCAGAATTTAATGACTTCCCAGCCCTCTATATCTCCCTCAATAGAAATAAAAATTGGATGAGGTATCAAAATATTTTCATTTAACAAACTTTGATACTTCTCTTTATCCCGAATCTTAAGTTTGGCAAGCAAATGAGAAATCTCATATTTTAATTGACCCCTTGTTACTTTTAATTTCCCAGATGCAAAGGCCCAGTCAATCTTACTTTTGTCAAAAGTATATCCTCTCCCTTCTGCTTCTTCATACACATAACTTAAGTATTGATTAATGGATTCCAAAGGATTTGGAGCATTTTTGAATCTTTCCAATTGCGGATGGTTTTTGTAGCCTTTGGTCTTACCTTCCAGAACATGTTTTGCCAAAAGCGTTTCTCTCCAGAGAGCAACAAGTCCCTTGGAGTCAAGGTATTTCGGATGTAATGACCAGATTCTCATTAAAGTAAAACCTACTAATCATAATCCGGTTCAAATCTATCCTTCCGATTTTTTATTTCTCTTCCTGTCATGCTCATTGAGCAGTATTTTTCTCAGGCGAATAGACTTTGGAGTAACTTCAACATACTCATCTTCGCCAATGTATTCCATTGCTTCTTCTAAAGAGAATTTAACGGCCGGAGCAATGGATACCTTATCATCTGAACCGGAAGCACGCATATTGGTTAATTTTTTGGTCTTGATCACATTCACTACTATATCATCGTACCTGGTGCTCTCACCAATTACCTGACCTGCATAAATATCTTCATCAGGTTCAATGAAAAACTTACCCCTGTCCTGAAGTTTGTCAATAGAATAAGCAATGGATGTTCCTGTCTCCATAGCAATCAGGGCACCATTTCTTTTGCTTTGTATATCGCCTTTCCAGGGCTCATAAGCCTTAAACCTATGAGAAATAACAGCCTCACCTTCTGTGGAAGTTAAGATTGGATTGGTTAGTCCGATCAATCCCCTGGATGTTATTTTAAACTCAAGATTGATCCTGTCATTCTTGGTTTCAATATTCAGAATATCTCCCTTGCGTTTGGTAACAATTTCAATAACCTTCCCTGAAAATTCTTCAGCAACATTAACATTTAACAGTTCAACCGGCTCATGTTTGTATCCATCAATTTCTTTTATCACTACTTTAGGTTGACCTAACTGTATCTCATAGCCTTCTCTTCTCATGGTTTCAACCAATATTGATAAATGAAGTATACCCCTGCCATATACAAGGTATTTATCAGGTGAATCTGTTTCCTCCACTTTCAATGCCAGATTTTTCTCAGTTTCTTTATATAACCTGTCTCTAAGATGCCTTGATGTTACTAATTTTCCTTCCTTTCCAAAAAACGGAGAGTTGTTGATGGTGAAAAGCATACTCATAGTTGGCTCATCCACAGAGATCGGTTTTAAAGCTTCAGGATTTTCAAGATCAGCAATTGTATCACCAATATCAAAGTTTTCGAGTCCCATTATGGCTACTATTTCACCAGATTTAATTTCTTCCTTAATTTTTACTTTCCCCAGACCTTCAAAACGATATAGTTCTTTAATGACAGATTTATTTACCAATCCGTTTCTCTGAACAATCGAAACCTGGTCGCCCATTTTCACACTTCCTCTATGGATTCTGCCTACAGCAATTCTTCCTGTATAAGAGGAATAATCCAATGAACTAATTTGTAATTGCAAGGTTCCGGGATTAGGCTTTGGAGGCTCAAAATAATCGATGATTGTATCAAGTAGATAGGCAACATCATGTGTGGGAGTTTTCCAATCAGGTCCCATCCATCCTTGTTTTGAGGAACCATATACTGTTCGGAATTCGAGTTGATCCTCAGTAGCATCTAAAGCAAACATGAGCTCATAAACAAGTTCATTTACATCTTCAGGATTGCAATTAGGTTTATCTACTTTGTTAATTACAACAATGACTCTTAACCCTAACTCCAAAGCTTTCTGGAGAACGAAGCGTGTTTGTGGCATAGGTCCTTCGAATGCATCAACAAGCAAAAGTACTCCGTCGGCCATATTTAAAACACGTTCTACTTCACCACCAAAATCGGAGTGACCCGGAGTATCAATGATATTAATCTTAGTGTCTTTGTATCGTATCGAAACATTCTTGGATAAAATAGTAATTCCTCTCTCCCGTTCGAGGTCATTCGAATCCAGAATTAAATCATTTACTTCCTCATTCTCCCTGAAAAGGTTTACCTGGTGCAAAATCCTATCAACCATGGTTGTCTTTCCATGATCGACGTGTGCTATGATGGCAATATTTCTTATCTCCATACTTTTCCCCTACTTTAAAAACAGCCTGCAAAATTAGTCAATAGCTTCAATTGAAAGCTATTAATTTGTTTTTTTATCACAAAAGCTTTTTCAGATATCTCTTAATTCTGAAATAAGTTTTCAAAGAAAGAGCTCAAATGATATCATAATCGCGTGATCTGCACTTGCATGTTAATAATCGGTTGAAAACTAACTAGCAGCCATTTTAAAAGAATGTTTCTCCTACTTATAATTTTTCATATTTTGCGGCTATTTAATTTCAGTTTAAAATTTATAGTCAATTATCAAGACTTTTGTCTATCAAATAACAACTAAAACAACCCTAATCCTATGGCTAAACTTGACAATATCAATAAGGTACTAATCATCGGTTCAGGACCCATTATCATCGGGCAGGCATGCGAATTTGACTACTCCGGAACCCAGGCATGCAAAGCACTTCGTTCACTCGGTTATAAAATAGTACTGGTAAATTCCAATCCGGCAACCATCATGACCGACCCGGGAATGGCAGACTTTACCTATATCGAGCCCCTTACTCTTGAAGTTCTTACTGAAATCATTGAAAAGGAACGTCCTGATGCTCTGCTTCCTAACCTTGGAGGACAAACCGGATTGAATCTTTCATCACAACTAAACAAAGCGGGAGTATTTAAAAAATACGGTGTAAAGGTTATTGGAGTTAATGTGGATGCCATTGAACGTGGTGAAGACCGTACAGCCTTTAAGAATACCATGAATAAGCTGGGCATTGAAATGCCCGAAAGTAAAGCTGTAAATACTTTGGAAGCTGCTGAAAAAGTTGCCGAAGAACTGGGGTATCCGGTTGTTATTCGCCCTGCTTATACTATGGGTGGAACTGGTGGTGGACTTGTTTACAACATCGAAGAATTAAGAACCATTGCCACACGTGGTTTGACGGTTAGTATGGTACACCAAATATTGGTTGAAGAGTCGGTGCTTGGCTGGGAAGAGCTTGAATTAGAAGTAGTACGCGATGCAAAAAACCAGATGATAACCGTATGCTTTATTGAAAATGTTGATGCTATGGGAGTTCACACAGGCGATTCTTATTGCACTGCCCCCATGCTAACCATCACCAAAGAACTGCAGGAAAAATTACAAAAATACTCTTATGCCATTGTTGAGGCCATAGAAGTCATAGGAGGTACAAATGTTCAGTTTGCACACGATCCTAAAACTGGTCGTGTAGTCGTCATTGAAATTAATCCACGAACCTCACGATCGTCGGCTCTGGCATCAAAAGCTACCGGCTTTCCTATCGCATTCGTCTCTTCTTTGCTTGCGGGAGGTTTAACAATGGATGAGATTCCTTACTGGCGTGATGGCAGCCTTGAAAAATACACTCCCTCAGGCGATTATGTTGTAGTTAAATTTGCACGTTGGGCCTTTGAAAAATTCAAAGGTGTGGAAGACAAACTAGGCACACAGATGCGCGCTGTTGGTGAAGTAATGAGCATTGGTAAAAATTATAAAGAGGCATGCCAAAAGGCAATCCGTTCATTGGAAATTGGTCGATACGGACTGGGCTTTGCAAAAAATTTTAACACGAAATCTCTGGAAGAACTGATGGCCATGCTAGCCTCACCCTCAAGCGAACGCCAGTTCATTATGTACGAAGCCTTGCGCAAAAGTGCCAACATTCAAGAATTACACAACTTAACACATATCAAAGCCTGGTTTATTGAGCAAATGAAAGAACTTGTTGATCTTGAAGAAAAGGTACTCAAATATAGGGGAAAAGATCTTCCCGGTGACCTGTTGATACAAGCCAAAAAAGATGGATTTGCTGATAAATACCTGGCAGGTTTACTCAATCTTCCTGAGAAAAGTATTCGAGAGCAGCGACTATCTTTAGGTCTCAGCGAGGCATGGGAAGCAGTACCTGTGAGTGGTGTTGAAAATGCTGCATACTATTATTCAACCTATAATGCTCCCGATAAGGTTGAAGTAAGCACACGTAAAAAAATAATGGTACTTGGTGGTGGGCCTAACAGAATTGGACAAGGAATTGAATTCGATTATTGTTGTGTGCATGCTGCCTTCACTATTCGTGAAATGGGATATGAATCGATAATGGTGAATTGCAATCCCGAAACGGTTTCAACAGACTATGACACATCCGACAAATTGTATTTTGAGCCGCTTACTGTCGAGGATGTTTTAAGTATTTATCATAAAGAAAAACCTGAAGGTGTTATCGTTCAGTTTGGAGGTCAGACACCACTAAACCTGGCAAATGAGCTAGCCGAAGCGGGAGTTAAAATTCTTGGGACTTCACCTGACATGATCGATCTTGCTGAAGACCGTGACCGTTTCCGCAAAATCATGAAGAAGCTAGGTATACCGGAACCTGAATCGGGTATGGCCAGCACATTAAATGAAGCACTGAAAATTGCTGATCGCATAGGCTATCCCCTTATGGTAAGACCATCTTATGTACTTGGAGGGAGAGCTATGGAAATTATCATAGACCGCGACATGCTTGAACACTACCTGGCTGTGGCGGTAGACGTCTCACCCGAACGTCCTATTCTAATAGATAAATTTCTTGAGAATGCACTCGAATGTGAGGCAGATGCAATTTCTGATGGTACAAATGCTTTTGTTCCGGCAATTATGGAACACATAGAATATGCTGGGGTGCACTCGGGAGATTCAGCCTGTGTTATACCACCAGTGGATATCTCTAAAAAACATCGTGATACCATTAATGAGTATACAAAAAAAATAGCTAAAGAATTGAATGTAGTCGGACTGATGAATATACAGTATGCTATACAGAATGATAAAGTTTATATTCTTGAAGCAAATCCCAGGGCATCAAGGACAGTTCCACTCGTTTCCAAAGTGTGCAACATCCCCATGGCCAGGATGGCAACAAAGATCATTCTTGGGAAGAAATTGAGTGATTTTGATCTGAAAGAAAAAAAATTCAATCATTTCGGAGTAAAAGAAGCTGTTCTTCCCTTTAATATGTTCCCGGAAGTTGATCCTGTTCTGGGTCCGGAAATGCGCTCAACAGGAGAAGTTTTAGGTCTGGCAGATTCATATGGCCTGGCATTCTTTAAATCTCAGGAAGCCATAAAAACACCTCTTCCGCTTAATGGTACTGTTCTAATTACTATTGCCAACAGAGATAAAGAACTTGTTCTTGATTCCGCTAAAAAGTTTATGGAACTAGGCTTCACAATACTAGCTACTAAAGGAACCCAGAATTTTCTGGCAAAAAATAAAATCTTATCTTCCTTGGTTAATAAGATTCACGAAGGCCGGCCTAATATAATTGATTTTATTAAAAATGGAGACATTCATCTGGTAGTGAATACACCCAGCGGTAAAGAAAGTGAAGTTGATGATTCCTATATCAGGAAAGAAGCCATCAAACAAGGAATCTTATACATTACAACAACTTCGGCAGCAAAAGCAGCAACAAAAGGCATTGAAGCCAGAAGAGACAAGAAAACAATTGTGAAATCACTTCAGGATTATCATAAGGATATACGTTGAAGATTTTGACACTGTCTCAATACATTTGTAGAACCTCAATCAATGTTTGCATGGTGAGTATCAAAGTCAATAGTACTTCCTTCTATGCTTGCCGGAAGGACATCTATGAATGCAAAACTCTAATCAATATTTGCAGGAAGAGCATCTATGTAGCTAGGGGAACATCTAAAATCGCAAAGGAACATTTACAAGCACCAAAGTTCATTCAATGCTTATCGGAAGAACATCTGTGTTAGCAAAACCTTTTTCTATGATTGATGTTTTTTAGATTTATTAACAAACGCCATACATATATGTGATTGGAAAACAATAGTTTTGTCTCAAGTGAAAAAGCTACGTATTATTTGGTTTTGCATAGCTCTGCTTACAAGTGTTTCAACATTTGGACAGTACCGCCACAGTTACCTGCAGCTGGGTAAAAGGGAATTATGGCAGGAAAACTATGTAGAAGCCATCAACTTCTTTACCTATTACATAAAGGACCATACAAACATTTACGAGGGGTATTACCTTCGTGGGTTAGCAAAGTACTATTTAACGGATCTTATTGGTGCTGAGATTGATTTGACCAAGTCCATAAATTGTTTGCCAGAGTTTCCCCAGCTTTATTTGGTTCGTGGGGTTGTACGATCCGACAATTTTAAAATGCAGCTGGCAATAGAAGATTTCAATACGGTTTTGCATTTAGATTCAACGAATAAAGAAGCACATTTCTATCGCGCATTAAGTTATCTTGTACTAAGGGAATATAAAATGTCGCTGGAAGATATAGAACAGGTCATTGCAATGGATACTAACTACCCCAATGCATTTATACTTCGCGGGGTAACACATGCTCAATTACACAACTACGATTTAGCCATTCATGATTTCACCAAGTGCATTGCAAAAAATCCTAAAAACAGCCGGGCACTAGTTGAAAGAGGAACTGCCTATTCCAAGACCATGGAATATAATTTGGCCATGGCGGATATTGACTCTGCACTGAGTCTGGATTCTCTGAATGGCTATGCATACTTCCAGCGTGGATTGATTAAAATAGAAAAAATGGAATATGAAAGTGCTCTTATTGATTTAAACCGTGTAATTGAAATCTCTCCTGAGAATGAGCTGGCCTACTTTAACCGGGCACTTATAAAATCTAACAAAGACATGTACGGTGATGCTATTGATGATTTTCTCCATATATTAAACCAGAACCCGGACAATATGCTGGTATATTATAATATGGGGATAGGTCTGGCTCGTCTTGGACAGTTTGACCAGGCTATCCTTAGTTTTAATTCAGCCATAGAATTGTTTCCCGATTATGCTGATGCCTATTACCAGCGGGCACTGGTTAAAAAGGAAATTGGAGATATAAAAAGTGCAAAACAGGACATGGACTTGTATGAAAGTCTGAATGAAAAAAATCTCAACAAAACTGACAGCACAAAATTTGTTGAGGGTTTGGAGATTCTTCGCCTCTCACATTTGTCCAACGACTTTATCAGTGAAAAAGAAAAGGAAAACAAAGTACAATACATAGAAACCGAAATAGACCTTCAGCCTATTTTTCAGGCAATAATTGACTCCACATTTTTCCTTCAGGAAATTGAAAAATCCAAAGAGAATAAAATCACATACAAGGTAGAAAGCATTCAGTACGCTTCTGAGAATAAAAACATCAATCCTGAGTTTATCAGCAAACAACTTAGACCACTTGACAGTTTGATTAAAGCAGATGAGCACAACATGAATCATTATCTGAAACGAGCATTGCTAAACACTCTTTTAAACAAATACGAAGAAGCCATAAGTGATTTTAACCAGGCTTTAAGCTACGATTCCAGAAATGCATTCATCCTTTTCTGCAGGGCCAATGCCCGAATAGCCAGACTGCAAACCTTATTGTATGAAAGCAGCTGGGAAGAAAAATTATCTGAGCATTTCAACTCAAATATATTAAGGGTATATTCTGATATTTTGCATGATTACCACAAGGTATTAGAAATAGACCCGGATTTCCTCTATGCCAGGTACAACATTGGATATAGCAGATTTATGATGGAAGATTACAGAGGTGCTCTTACTGAATTTAGCCTGGTAACAAAAGAAAAGAAAATTGCTGAAGCACACTTCAACAAAGCCTTGCTGCAGATCTTTCTTGAGCAAAAGGAAGAAGGTTGTATTGAACTGGGCATTGCTGGTGAACTGGGATTAAAAAAAGCTTATTCTGTAATCAGGAAGTTTTGTAATTAGATTTGAGAAGCTTCTTCACCATCAATTTTTTTTATTGGAATACCGGCAACTTTTTCTATTCATCTTCTGCAGGCAAATTTCTTCAATAGTATATGCCCACTCTTTTCTACTTCGGATCAAATGTTCACATAAAAAAAACAGGCATTGCTGCCTGTTTTCTTTTGTTTCAAATAAGTAGATCGAAAAACTACTCTTTTTTTTGAAGTATTTCGGAATTTACCTTTTAAAAATCCTTACAATAGTTTGTTGATCTTCAGTAGTAACCTTCATCAGGTAAATACCTTCCATCAATTCCTGAACATTCATCCTGAAATTCTGAAGATTCCTGTAGCTATCTTTCAATACAGTTTCTCCGCTGATATTAACAATTTCGATTGAAATTTGATCGTAATTGCTTCCCAGATCAACATTCACAAACTCATCAACAGGATTAGGAAATATCTTGATATCAGTGCCAAGATCAATACCCTGAATTCCAGTGCTAATTTCCACTGTGTAACAATCTGATGTATCAACACAACTGCTCTGCGTAACAATAACTGCAAAATCTCCAGATTCAATAGCTTCAAAAATTTGGCCGGTTTCACCTTCAATCACTGAATTGTCTATGCAATTGATCCACTGGTATGTACCCTCATCATCAGAAGTAAGTACATTTTCTTCCTGGCTTACAGATACCTCAAGAACTGTGTAAGTAACATTAAAAGCCCATTGACTTGAATTGCCACTCTCGTCTTCAAAGGTATAAGTAACTGTGGTTACGCCTACATTGAAGATTTCCCCACTTGCATCATCGCTTCCACTTGCAACAGTAGCGCCAGATAATTCATAGCTTACTATAACTCCGGAACAATTGTCTTCCACATCTATTGGAGCAATAGAAGGAATGATTCCATCGCATGTAACCCTATCAACAGAACAAGTAGCTGTAGGAGCTGTAACATCAGCAGAAATTACTACATTCTGTACCTGTAATGCTGTATTGCCATTGCCATCATCATAGGTCCAGTTTACTGCATAACTTCCTTCAGCATCATAGGTAACAGGATCTATTGTAGTTGCTGTAATTGAGCCTGCAAAATTATCTGTTGCTGTCGGAGCTGTAAGAGTTACTGAACATCCTGCAGTAAGATCGATATCTGCTACATCAGGAAGAGGATCGGTTACATCGTCAATCACTACATTTTGTGTAACATCTATATCGTTTCCGTTGCCGTCGTCAAAGTTCCAGGTAATCACATGAGTACCTTGTGTTGAATAAGTCAAGTCATCGGTTGTTGTTCCTGTTATTGTTCCTGCACAAGCATCGGTT
>CAYWBC010000031.1:30061-41218 GCA_964456285.1 uncultured Bacteroidales bacterium | reverse complement strand
AATCGCTTCTGGGAAATTCGCAACGGATTAACAGAGAAAAGGTATGAAGTTCAAAAGGCGCCGGAAGACACCAAGCGACTGGCTGAATTAAAAGCTTTGGGTTATATTCAATAAAACAAAGAAGATAAAAGATCTTTAAATCCAATCAATAAGCCCGAATCTCCCCACGATTGTAATTACTTATCATCGAGAAACTTTTAAAACCGGAATAATTTTCCGGTTTCAAATTTTCCCTTATTACCAAAAGGGTGTACGTAGTCAGTCTGAATCAGAAAGATTCTTTCATTTTCCTCATTCAATACTCTTTGAATTGTGTCCCATTCTCTAATAAGTTCATTGCCTGGAATATATTCAATACTCTCAAGAATATCATTGTCTTCTGTTTCACTTTTTTGAATATAATGAGTAAAAACAGTGAGCTTGTGTTCTTTGTTTGAAAAAGTTTTTTCGTAGTTCAGAGTGAATTCAAGATCGTATCGATCCTCCATTTCTCTATCCTGTCGATGTGTTGTGTAGAGCAAAACATCATCTTCAAATCTGGAATCATTGTAAGTAAGATCCGATATGTTTAACTGGTTGTCAATACCCAGTATAAAAGAACCCGAAAGGGTGTTTTTCGGATTGAGAAAATAATCGATACCACCTCTGAGATGGTTTGAAAGCCCGGAACGAAGTCTGTCCTGGTTGATTCGGGTAATATAACTTGTATCCGGAAGCGTATATTCCTGGTATGCATGTCCGCCCCCCGGTCGTTCGTTATACCTTATATTGTAATTCAGGAAATAATTGATTTTTTCACGGCGGAAATTGACATTGGCTCCGAGAGCGTATTCATGTGGGTAACCGGCAGATGCTTCAAAAGAACCATTCACACCCTTTTGTTGGTCTTTTTTAAGGACAATGTTTATAATACCGGCCATTCCTTCCGCCTCATAACGGGCACTCGGATTGGCAATAATTTCAATTCGATCGATCATGTTTCCCTGAATGTTTCTTAAAGCATCGGTGTTGCCTGCACTGACCATACCGGAAGGTTTGCCGTCAACCAATATCTGTAAACTTTGGCTACCTCTAAGGCTGATATTTCCTTCAAGATCAACAGTTACCGATGGTATATTATCCATGATCTCAAGAGCTGATTTTCCAGTATTGCTAAGGTCTTTACCAACATTGAATACTTTTTTATCGAGATGAAATACCATTTCGCTTTTTTCAGCCGTAACAGTAACCTCATTGAGAGAGGTTGCAACCGGCGATAAGCTTATGGTTCCAATATTATAGACTTTATTTGTTGGAGAAATTACTATATCAGGGATGGTTTTTGGCTGATATGAAATAAACTGTATTATCGCATAATATTTGTCGGGTTTCACCTCGATGGAAAAGAAGCCTTTCGAATCAACCAATCCTCCGGTCACTAAATTCGAATCTAAAGTAAAAATTGATACGGTGGCAAATTCAAGCGGAATCCCATTTGAAGAATCCTCTACCTTTCCAGTAATCTTAAAAGGACTATAAGAATTTGAAGACTGACTAAGAGTAGTCTGTAGAATCAATGCATTTGTAAATACTAATATTGCAATCCATCTCAATTTGAAACTCATTTTTTTAAAGGTACATAGATATACAGGTAGTAACCATTTTTTGTTTAAAAAGTTTATCTAACTTTTATAAAGTATACTTTATAAGTTTGACATAAATATAGCACTCTCCTAAATAATTGATCAAAGATAGCATTGCAGAGCTTAGATGAAAAAATAAATCAACCAATTGCATCTTTATTTCAACTAAATCCCCAAATAATATCATTAGATTCATTTTATTACAAATGTTTTTTTGATTTGAAAATAAAAACCAAGTGTTTTCAGAAATAGGATAAATTTGTGTTTTATTAATTTCAACTCAATTTCGAACAAATTGTATCATGATAAAGATTAAGAATACTCTGATTAGTCAGGATATAATAGAAAAGAATTTCTCTTGTGATTTAAAAAAGTGTCATGGTGCATGCTGCATAAAAGGAGATGCCGGGGCTCCACTGCAAGAGGAGGAGACCAGGTTACTTCCTAAAATTATACATAAAATCAAACCTTATCTTTCCCGACATGGAATTGATTCTATTGAACAACAAGGCACATATGTAATAGATGATGATAATGAGACTGTAACTCCTCTGATTGAAGGCAAAGAATGTGCCTATGTTATATTTGAGAATAATATTGCAAGATGTGGCATTGAAAAAGCATATATTGATGGAGCTGTAAAATTCAGAAAACCCATATCCTGTTATTTATATCCTATAAGAATTAAAAAGTATGAGCAGTTTATTGCTGTCAATTATGATCAGTGGGACATTTGCGAACCTGCAAGGGAAAAGGGAGAAGAAATAAAATCACCGGTATTTGCATTTGTAAAAGATGCCCTGAGAGAACGTTTTGGAAAGGAATGGTATAGGATGTTAAAAGCTGCCTCAGAGAAAATTAGTAGGGAACAGGGAAAACAGTAAAGCATGACATTAAGATAACCAATGATCCAATAATTGTATTTGTATTACTGTGTTTGATTTCTTTATTGAATCATTGGTATATCAACATAACCCAAATTATTATTAATAAACAACCCTAATATTTTACCTGTTTGTATTTCTACTGGTATTCCAGAATTCAATGTATTTTCTTTGCGATAAGATACCCACAGGACCCTCATAAATACCCCCGGCTCCTTGTCCATCATAGACCCTGACAGCTATAACATTCTTCTGATTTTTCTTTAAGACATTTGATGGGATGTAGTATCCTCTGAATGCCCTATATTGTTCTCCGGTACTTAATTTTTTATTCGTTTGAGAAGTCATATTTCCAGTACTCGCCACCAATTTACCATTAATGTATACCTGGTCAAAATCATCAACTTTCCCAAGTACAAGAATTATTGTTTCTTCACTGAAATTTCCTTTGTAAATGAAACTTTTTCTATACCATGCATAACCATCATAATCTCTATACCCCTGATCTTCCCATTTGGCAGGAACAAATATTTCATTCCATGATGAATCATCATATCCTGATTCTTTTCTTTGAAAATCATCTCCTGGTTTGAATTTCCATAATCCCTGCAGATTTATGTCAAATTGCACATCAAATCGGTTAGCATATATGCCAATATCTCCACTAACAATACCTCCGTACTGATATGAATCATAAACTTTAACGGCAATGGTATTTACTCCATCAAAATTTAGATATTCTTCAGGTATGTAATAGATCCTTTTCGCATTATACGCAGTGATATAGTTAGGAGGTAAGGATCCAGTTGATCCAATTTTATGACCGTTAATATATGTTTCATCAACATCATCAATATATCCTAGATTGAGGTAAAGTGTTTTCCCTTTTTGTTCCTTTGAAAGAGTGAATTTCTTCCTGTAGGAAGCAAAGCCATTGTATCCATGAAATCCCTCATCTTCCCAGGAAGAAGGCACTTGAATGGTTTCCCAGTTGCTATCGTCATAGCTTGATGACACCCATTCACTTCGTTCGCCGATTGAAAATTTCCATTGTCCTTCCAGGTTTTTTATTCTTATCAAGTCATTTTGGGAGGCAGACAATGCTGTGCCAAAACATAAGGACAAAAATATGAGTGTAAGCTGTTTAAATTTTCGATTTTTCATAACCAAATTCTCCTTCTTTTTTTATTATTCCATAAATAATTCATCAATCACGAAATCCCAGAATGATTGGTTTTCATGATGCTTTCGTCTATATTGCTTGTAATTTGGTTCTGTCATAATTCCAATTGGTCCTTCGTAAATTCCACCTCTCCATTTAATATCATAAACTCTAATGGAAAGCACATTTGTACCATTTTTATTAAGAGTTTCTTCAGGAATTTTATAGATTCTTCGTGCATTATATTCATATCCTTTTCTTCTATAATCTCCATCCTTGTCAAGCTGAAATACACTTCCAATAAGTTCCCCGTTTAGGTATACATAATCGTAATCATCAATTTTGCCCAGGGAAAGATAAAGTTCTTCGTTTTTCAAATTTGAGGGAAGTAGGAATTCTTTTCTGTACCAAGCATAACCGTCATAATCCTCGAATCCTTCATTTTCCCATTCAGAGGGCACATTGATCTCCTCCCAGGATCTATCATCATAATTTACAGATTTCCATTGCTTATTATCGCCCAAACTAAATTTCCATTTTCCTGAGAGAACAACATCGAGGTATTCATAATCTTCATCGATATATATTCCAACAGGTTCATCAATAATTCCACCTTCGAGATATTCATCATATACTCTAATAGCAATTGAATTTTTCTGATTAAATTTTAAATACTCTCTTGGAATATGGTATTTCCTTCTCTGGTTATATGCTGTTTGGAAATGAGGAGGGAATTCACCGCTCTTTGCCAGCAAATGACCATTTAGGTAAATTTCATTTGCATCATCAATTCTTCCGGAAACAAAATAGATTAAAGCATTCTCATCAACTTCACTAATTTTAAAATCTTTTCTATACCAGGCAAAGCCATTGTAATCGTTGAAGCCTTGATTTTCCCATTTATCCGGCACTCTGATTTCTCCCCAATTTGAGTCGTCAAAATCTGGATCTGCCCATTTAGAGAAATCGCCAACGGAAAACTTCCAGTAACCTGACAATTGAACTACTTTTCTCAGGTCTTCAGCAAAAACCCTATGTGAACTTAACAGAATGAATACAAAAAGTATAGGGAGGAAGATTATTTTGGAAAATGTATTAAATTTTTGCATTGTATTAGAAATTATATTATGCTTTTGTGCAGAATGAATTATTACTAAATACTTTTCTCTCATCAGAAATTATGGATATATTCCATAGTGCTGCCGGGGAATTCTTATTATCCGGGCTTTGATTTATTATATTTATTGAGGATTGATTTTGAATATTATATTTGATACTATTGGATTTGAAAAAATTCAGAATGTCGGTGATTGTATCAAGTTTTGCAGAAAAACCACATTTCAGTACATTTGAATAAAATTTTTCAGGAAAGAATATACTTGATTGTGATGACATAAAGTCTTTTCGAATCAATAAGTTTTCAATATTAAAAATTTCTAAAGTATGATTTGCCATGGTGACTTTACTTAAAGTACACGCCAGAAACATATGTATTATAATAATCAGGGGTTTCATAATTCATCGGTTTTGGTAATTGTTTGAAGTCATTGTGATTATTATTTTATGTAGACAAATGTACGTTGTGAATAAAACACCAGTGTCATTATCAGGTAAAAGAATGTCATGAATTGTCATGAAATTGTAAATAATTTCCCTTTTGCTTAAATAGGCCATATTGATTACAAATTAATGAAGTTGTTAATAGAGATTATCAGAAAGGAAATGAGATTGTATTTCATATTAAAGATAATGGCATTGGAATAGCTAAAGAGAATAAGGAAAAACTGTTCAGGATTGACGGCCGGTTATTACGAGAGGGAACAGGTGGGGAACTTGGAACAGGCTTGGGTTTTCTTTTATGCAAAGAATATATTGAGAAGAGTAAAGAGAATAGTGTTTGATAGTGATTTAAATGAAGGAAGTACCTTTCAATTTGCTCATCCAACAAGTTCATAGAGTTAGTTATCAGAAAAGCATTTTATATCCAATACCATGTACGGTTAAAATGATGTGGGGATTGTTTGAATCAGATTCAATTTTTTGTCTGAGTTTGAGAATAAAGTTATCTACTGTTCGTGTTGTTATATCATAATCAATTCCCCATACCTCGCTCATAAGATCATCGCGATGAACTGTTGTGTTGGCTTTTTGATATAGAAAATGTAAAATTTCAAATTCTTTATGAGACATTTTTACTGGCTTATCATCAATATAAGCTTCGTAATTTTTGAAGTGTATTGCAAGTTTACCAATCTGAACCAATCCGGTCTGAGTTTTATTTTCCTGTTTATTCTCAGTTCTTCGTAATATAGCCTTTATCCTTGCCAACAGCTCTCTTAAACTAAAGGGTTTAGTTATGTAATCATCAGCTCCCAGTTCTAGTCCCAGCACTTTATCAATTTCCTCACCTTTGGCTGTTAATAGAATAATAGGAGTCAGAATACCTTCTTTGCGGGCAGTTTTACATATATCAAAACCAGACATTTCTGGTAACATAACATCCAGCAAAACTAGATCGTATTGATGGTTAAGAATCTTTTCAAGGCCTGTTTTTCCTTCTTTAGAAATATCTACTTCATAGCCCTCAAATTCAAGATTGTCTTTTAATCCCTGAAGCATGTGCTTTTCATCTTCTACAATTAAGATTTTAGTCATAGCATCCAATTTTATGTTTTGGGAAATAATAAACTGAAAGTTGTGCCAAGGCCTTTTTTGCTTTTTACATCGATTTTACCCTTGTGTGAATCCATGATATGCTTGACAATAGTTAATCCTAAACCTGATCCTTTAGCTTTTAAGGCCAGATTTTTTTCAGTTACCCTATAAAATTTCTCAAATATATGTTTTAGTTCTTTCTCTGAAATACCAATTCCTTTGTCTGAAACTTTGATATAGACCCATGAATTATCAAACCCAGTAGTGATATCAATCTGTTTATTATCAATGCTATACTTAGTAGCATTGTCAATAATATTGATCAAAGCATCTTTAACAGCTTCCTCATCAACCTGAATTTCAGGAAGCTTTTCGGCGCAATTAACAGAGTATTGAAAACCCTTATTTTTAAGATTTAGTTTAAACGTATTGGCCACATCATAAACAATGTTGTTGATATCGACTCTTGAAAATTTATATGCTTTTTTACCACTTTCAATTTGTGAGAAATTCAGGATTTTATTTACTATTCCTGATAAGCGTTCTGTTTCCTGAAGGATAATGCCGTAATACTCCTTAATTTTTTCTTTCGTTTTTACACGCCCAAGTTCAAGAGTTTCAATATACATACTGATTAGTGCAAGCGGAGTTCTGATTTCATGCGAAACATTAGATACAAAATCAGACTTTAATTGTGATAGTTCCAATTGTTTACGAACATTTCTGAAAATAAGCCAAATACCTAGGATAAGGCCAAAATCGACAATGCATATTAATACCAGATCTTTTTTTGACCTTGATTTGGCAAGATCGCTTATTGTTTCATTTTTCAATTCAATTCCCAGGCTAAAATCCGGAATCAGCCAAAAAGTTTTTGTGTGTGTTACTTCGGTGGATATAAATTGTTTATCAGAACTATAGATTATAGAATCGGTTCTCACATTATAGGCTGAGATTGAAAATTCATTCTGGGCAATTTCCTGAATTTTAGGATCAAGGACCTCATTAATAAATTTTATCGGATCAAAAACAATGGTATTGTAAAAAATTTCATTTTCCTTTTCAAATGCATATACAATTAACTGATCGGAGGAATCATTAATAGCGAAGGATTCAATTTTTCTATATCCACTTTGTAAATAGGTCTGAAGCCTTTTAAGTGAGGTGTCATTATCTGCAAGTAATTTCTTTGCCAGATTATCATAATTTTGATTTTCAATAGCTTGAGATACTGAGAATATTAGTTTATTGTCTGCACTGAACTGCATGACCTGGCTTGTTGAAGGCGTTTGGTTTATGAATTCTTTCAGAGATTGATATTTATCTCCCTTCTTTAACTGCAGGGTCGATTCTAATTTGTTGGCCCAACTGCTTATAACATCTTCAGAATATTGATTCACAGAATACAGTATGGCATTCAGCTGATTTGTGTAAATATTTTCAATTACTTTTTCGTTACTGCGAAGAGATCCAAGCTCATAGATTGAAAAAATAATTGTTGGAACAAAGATTACAACAAGTATTATTAGAATGGTGCTTTTTAATGGGCTCTTCATAGAAATATAAAATGCAGATTAAAAATAGGTAAAAATTGTGATTAGACTAATTTTAGTTTGAAGTATATAGAATAATAGCTGTATCATAAGGTTATTAATGAATATGGTTTTACTAATTTCAGCATTTAAAAAGATATTATGGTAAGTGTCATTCATTATATTCAGAAGCATAAATCGCGATTCCTGGATGAGTTGTTTGGATTGATCCGGATTCCATCTGTTAGTTCCAATAAAGAAAATAAGGATGCGATGTATTCTGCCTGTGAATACATCAAAGAAAACCTATTAAAATCAGGGGCGGATGCAGCTGAAGTTAAGCAAACCAGTGGCTGGCCTGTTGTTTATGGAGAGAAGATCCTTAATAAGGACCTGCCAACCATTTTGGTTTACGGGCATTATGATGTACAACCTCCCGATCCTCTTGAAGAGTGGAAATCACCACCGTTTGAACCTGAAGTGAGGGACGACAAGATATATGCACGGGGTGCAGATGATGACAAAGGACAACTTTTTATGCAATTGAAAGCTTTTGAATATATGGTTGCCGAAGATAAACTTCCTTGCAATGTGAAGTTTTTAATCGAGGGGGAAGAAGAGATAGGTTCTGCTGCCTTAAAGGATTTTTGCAAGAACAATCTTCAGCTTTTGTCAGCAGATGTAATTCTGGTTTCTGATACCGCCATGCTCTCATTAGAAAATCCTACCCTTACTATTGGCTTACGAGGATTAGCATATTTTGAGCTTACAATTAAGGGGCCAAAAAGAGATTTGCATTCTGGATTGTATGGAGGAGCAGTGAAAAATCCTGTAAATGTATTGGCTGATATTATAGGTGGATTAATTGATGAGAAAGGAAGAATAAGCATCCCCGGTTTTTATGATTCCGTAAAAACAGCAAGTAAACAAGAACGTGATCTGTTAAATCAGGTGCCTTTAGATGAAAATAACCTTATGAATAGTATAGGAGTGCATGATCTCTTCGGAGAAGATGGGTTTAGTACAATCGATCGACTTGGGATCAGACCGTCACTTGATGTAAATGGCATCTGGGGCGGATATACCGATGAAGGTGCCAAGACTATTCTTCCTTCAAAAGCTTCAGCAAAAGTATCTATGAGACTTGTTCCTGATCAAACTCCAGAAGAGATCGAGAAGTTGTTCAAGGAATACCTTTTGAGCTTAAAAATCCCTGGCATAAGTATTTCTGTTGAAGCCTTGCATGGCGGCAATCCTTTCGTCGTTCCCTGGGAGTCAATGGAAACAAAGGCAGCTTTTGCTGCGGTTCAGGAAACCTTTGGAAAAGAGGCATTGCCTATTCGCGGCGGCGGAAGTATTCCCGTAATATCAACTTTTGAAGAAATTTTAGGTGTAAAAGCCGTCCTTCTTGGATTTGGTCTGGAGACAGATGCCATTCACTCGCCAAATGAGAATTTTCCTTTAAAAAACTTCTACAAAGGGATTGAAACCATACCATGGTTCTACCATTTTTACACAGAATTTTATAAATAATGATTGAATCCTCAATTTTTTTGGGTACACTTCAATTTAATTTACTATTTCTAAGCTGTTGGTTAATTTGTAGGGTCTAAATGTGATAATAAGTTATATTTGTTACTAAAATCCTTACGAATTAAAAGCAGAGATTATGGCGATCATTCGATTTCAGGCAGTTCATGATGCAAATAGCAGAAAACCAATACATAAGAAAGCTCCTTCGAAAAAAACATCTGACTATTTTGGCATAAATGTTTTTGATAAAGATAAAATGCAGCGTTACCTTTCTCAGGAAGCATTTGAGGGGGTTATTGAATGCATTGATAAGGGCTTAAGAATTGATCGGAAGCTTGCAGATAAGGTTGCTGCAGGAATGAAGTCATGGGCACTTGAGATGGGAGCAACACACTTTTCGCATTGGTTTCATCCGCTGACTGATGGTACTGCTGAAAAACATGATGCTTTTATTGAATATATTGAAGACGGCAGAGTTGTTGAAAAATTTTCAGGTCAGCATTTGGCGCAACAAGAGCCTGACGCAAGCAGTTTTCCAAGCGGTGGGATTCGTAATACTTTCGAAGCACGGGGTTATACTGCCTGGGATCCTTCTTCTCCGGCATACATTGTTGCAAACACACTAAGCATACCGACGGTTTTTGTTTCTTATACCGGGGAAGCGCTGGACCATAAAACTCCTTTGTTGAAAGCAATATCAGCCATTGATAAAGCTGCAATGGAAGTAGGTGAATACTTTGATAAGAATGTTACGAAAGTTATTTCAACTCTGGGAGTTGAACAGGAATATTTCCTTGTTGATGAGGCACTCTATTTTGCCAGGCCTGATCTTGTAATGACAGAGCGCACATTGGTGGGGCATGCCTCTGAAAAAGATCAACAACTTGATGATCAATATTTTTCATCCATTCCTGAACGCGTAAGCGGGTTTATGAGAGAGTTTGAGATGGAAGCATATAAGCTTGGAATACCATTAAGAACAAGACACAATGAAGTGGCACCAAATCAGTACGAGGTAGCTCCTGTATTTGAGGAGTGCAACCTGGCAGTTGATCATAATATATTATTGATGGACATCATGAAAAAGATTGCCAGACGACACAGCTTTATTGTGCTATTCCACGAAAAACCTTTCAAAGGAATCAATGGCTCCGGGAAGCATAACAACTGGTCATTGATGACAAATACAGGCGTGAATCTATTATCACCTGGTAGTAAACCAAAGACAAACATGCAGTTTCTTAGTTTTCTTGTGTGTACGCTGAAAGCGGTTTTTACACACCAGGATTTACTTAGAGCAAGTATAGTTTCAGCAGGAAACGCCTTGCGCCTGGGAGGTAATGAAGCTCCTCCAATGATCATGTCGGTATTTGTCGGTAAGAAGATATCTGATATGCTGGATGAAATTGAAATAAGGGTAACCAGCAAAAAGATGACGCCTGATGAGAAAACTGATCTCAAGCTTGATGTTGGGAAAATTCCTGAGATTCTTCTGGATAATACCGACAGAAATCGTACTTCTCCTTTTGCATTTACCGGGAACAGATTTGAGTTCAGAGCTGTTGGAGCAGCTATGAATTGCGCAGCACCCATGACAATATTAAATGCAGCAGTTGCAGAGCAATTGGTTCAATTTAAAAAAGATGTTGATATGTTGATTGAAAAAGGAGTTAAAAAGGATGAGGCCATTTTCCAGATCATCAGAAAATACATCATTGATTCCAAAAATGTACGTTTTGAAGGAAACAGTTATAGTGAAGAATGGCATA
>CAYWBC010000031.1:0-30051 GCA_964456285.1 uncultured Bacteroidales bacterium | reverse complement strand
GAGGGCTAACAAATGTTACAAGTGTAATTGAAGCTCTCGATGCATACCTAACAACAAAATCGAAACGCTTATTTAAGTCGCAAAAAGTTTTTAATGAGAAAGAGCTTGAAGGACGGACAGATGTCAGATACGATAATTACTCAAAAAAAATACAGATAGAATCCAGGGTTATAGGTGATATTGCTTTAAGTCAGGTTGTTCCGATAGCCATTGGTTATCAGACCAAGCTTATGGAAAACGTAATAGCCCTGAAGGAGGTATTTGGACAAGCTGAGTTCCAAAATCTGGCAACCTCCAGAAAAGAACTAATTAAAACAATTTCCGGGCACATTACCGATATAAAAGCCAAGGTAAATGATATGACTGAAGCAAGGAAAAAGGCCAATGCTATATCCAATGCGAGGGAGAAAGCGGATCAGTATTTAAAAACGGTTTTGCCCTTTATTGAAGATCTGCGTACACATATTGACAAATTGGAACAAATAGTGGATAATGAGATTTGGCCATTGCCCAAGTATCGAGAGATGTTATTTACGAGATAGTTTACCCTCACTTCAATGTAAGCATTTTATTTAGTTCTTGAAAGATTTAAATCTTTTGGATTGTTTCTAAATTTGGAATAATGGAAAACTGGAAAATTTTCAGTATGAGCCCTCCAATATTCCAATTTTCTATTCTCTTCAATTTCAGAAAAGCACCTAACATTAAAAACCTACTACTTTTCTTATATCAAGCTCATGCTTATCTAACAAAAAAGGCTGCTAAATACTAGCAGCCTTTTTTTTGTTCTTCCTATTTGAATGTCTATTTAAGACCTTTCTTAGTCGTTTTAATAATTACAGAAGCTACTTTGTAAGGATCTGCATTTGAAGCAGGTCTTCTGTCTTCCAGTCTTCCTTTCCAGCCACCATCAATTGTACTTATAGGAATACGAATGGAAGCACCTCTGTCAGAAATACCATAACTGAATTTATCAATTGACTGGGTTTCGTGTAATCCGGTTAATCTTTTGTCGTTATCAGCACCATAAACTGCGATATGTTCCTTGATATGTTTTCCAAACTCTTCACAGATCTTAGTGAAGGTTTCTTCTTTTCCTGATTCTCTCATTACACCATTGGAAAAGTTTGCATGCATTCCTGAACCATTCCAGTCGCCATCAACAGGTTTTGGATGAAGATTAATTCTTACTCCGTATTTCTCTCCAACTCTTTCTGCAAGATAACGTGCAACCCAGGTATGATCACCTGCTGCTTTAGCTCCTTTTGCAAAAATCTGGTATTCCCATTGTCCTTTCATAACCTCTGCGTTGATACCTTCAATGTTGATGCCGGCAGCAATGCAATTGTCAAGATGCTCTTCAACTATATTTCTTCCAATGTTATACTCCGCACCAACTGAGCAATAAAATGGCCCTTGTGGAGGAGGATAATAACCTGGAGCAGGGAATCCTAAAGGAGTATGATGATCCAGATCCCAAAGTACATACTCTTGTTCAAATCCAAACCAGAAATCACCATCATCGTCATCAATAGTAGCTCTTCCATTTGATACATGAGGTGTACCATCGGCATTTAAAACCTCTGTCATAACCAGCCAACTTTCTATTCTTGAAGGATCCGGAAATAATGCAACAGGTCTTAATAAACAATCTGAATTGTTACCAGCTGCCTGTTCAGTTGAGGAACCATCAAATGACCAAATAGGGCAACCTTCGAGTTTGCCGGAAAAATCTGAAACAACAAGAGTTTTACTACGCATGGTTTGTGTTGGCTTGTAGCCGTCTAACCAAATGTATTCGAGTTTTGCTTTCATATTATAGCTTTTTATAAGTTAATGATTGATAATTTCTGCATTTAGGGAGCAAATATAAGAAAAAAAATCAAATATTGACACCGTTATCTTTAAAACTATCAAAAAATTGGGGGATAAGTTAAAAACATGTGACAAAATGAATATATACCCCCTAAAAATTGCAGGGTACTGTAAATTATTAACAGTTTTTTTCGAATAGACTTATTTTGCTTATAAATTAACAGATATAGGGCGTCTGCTCCAGAACATATGGAAACAAAGTGAATTTGGAAGTGTTACTAGCCTGAACCGAAAGCTATTTTACCAGAAATTCAGGATGAATTATTCATTAGTTAAGCTAAACGCAATAAAGAAATTGTGAAAAATCGAATATTACCCAAATAATTTTTAAGGTTTATTCTTCGACAAATTCCAGAAACTAATAATTCCTAAATAAAGAGAAATAAACAGAAGAAAAACAATTCCTGCCTTCACACCGATGTTTTGTGTAAAGATTCCCATTAATAATGGAAATATTGCGCCGCCGGAAATTGCTGTAATCATCAGGCCTGCAATTTCATTGGAGCGATCTGGCATGCGTTCAATTGAAATAGAGAATATTAATGGAAAGATATTGGCGGATCCTAATCCTACTAATACAATGGCTGTTTTGGCCATCAGAATATTTCCGCTAAGGAATAATAGGAACAAACCAGCTATTGTAAGTAGGGCAGAAAATATAAGGAAAGAATCTGCATTGATTTTTTTTAGTATCAGAGCCCCCAGGAACCGGGAAGCCATCAATGCAAAAATATAAAGACTGATATTTTTAACAGCTGTATCAGAACTTAAACTATACTTTTCAAGAAAGGCGGGAATGCCGGTATTCATACCTACATCCAATCCAACCACTATAAAAATACCGAATACCATAAGAAATACAAAGCGATTATTCAACAAGCTGAAACAATTGGCAAAGCTTGCAGGTTTTTCTTTGAGTACCGATTCTTTAATAGGAGTAGCAGCTATCCAGATCATGGACAGAATGGATAAGGAACCGTAGGCAAGGAAAATGTATTTCCAGTCGCCTAGCCGCTCGGCAAAAATCATCACAGTAATAAGTGGTCCAAAGAATCCCGCAACAGATTTAATAAATTGGGAAAATGACATATTGCTGGCATAACTTCCTTTGGAGGATACATCAAAAAGCAGTGGATTCAGTGACACCTGGAGAATCGTATTGCCTATTCCAATCAAGGCAAATGAGATCAGAATAACGTAATAATTATAGAGAACAAAAGGAATCAACATTGCTATTGTAGTAATTAAAAGTGAAATGATTACTGTTTTTTTCTTGCCAATTCGTTCTTGTAAAATGCCGGTTGGAATGGAAAAAATTCCAAACCAGATAAATATCATTGAAGCAAGGAACTGCATAGTAGTGGCATTTAATGCCATGTCTTCTTTCACAAGATTTACTGCAGTACCCACAATATCAACAAATCCCATGCAATAAAATGCCACAAAAACTGGTAATACCTTTATAATATTTCTCAAAGCCAGATTTATTTATTGATTTAAAATGTCATTCAGCGTAATAATTTCTAATTCATTTTCAGAAAGAATAAAATCTTCATTCACTTTGCAATTGATCTCAAGCTCTTCACCGGGTAACAAATTAAAATAGTTATCTGAGAAACTTACATCGTCATCATTAATCTGCAAGAATACGTTTCGTGCAAGCTTTTCACTTCTAAGTTTAATTGTAAGTCTATTTGCTTTTTTTTGTATATCAACTTTAATGTTCGCAGATGGCAAATTCAGGTTTTTAGGAGGTTCAAGATAATACAATTCCTTCGCAAGAATTTTTTTATTTTCAATCAATTGAGCTTCCAGATAAATTTCCTTTGTATTGTATTTGTCAATTAGATCGTCCTTGTCAATTCTTGCTGCAATAACTGATTTTTCAAAATTTAGCTCAGAATCAACTACCTTCTCTTCAAGTGTTTTTCCATCAAAATCCTTGATTGCATATTTAAGTTTCACTTTAGTATTATCAAAGCGATCACTGCAAATTGAAATGATGATGTCCTCACTATCAGGGATAAATGCCAAAATAACAGATTGGTAGGCTTTTTTAACATAGTAATGCAGAGCTTTCCATGAATTGTAATAATCAATACTTGACCAGGATGCAGCCGGCCAGCAATCGTTTAGTTGCCAGTACAATGTTCCCATGCAGTAAGGTTTATGTGCCCGGTGAGCATGAATAGCCTGTTTAATTCCTTCTGCCTGTAGAACCTGACCAAGATAAATCTGATCTTCAAATTTTTCAGGAATCGGGTATAGATCTCCCATATACTTCATGATAAGAGCATTGCCTTTTCCGCTTCGCTGATGCGATTGCATTACATCTGATTCCACTTCCCAATCTTCGGGCAGGGTGAATTTTTTAATACTACTTATAGAGGGAAATGATTGAAAACCATACTCACTCATGAATCGTCCGACATAATCGTAAAAGGCACTAAAAGGCAATTTACCATGCCATACTCCCCAGAAATGCTGATCGCCGGAAGTGCTTTCATAACTTGCATGAACACCCCAATCTGCCTGGGGAGATGATGGCCAATATTCTGAAAAACCATCAAATTGTTCAACAATATCAGGTAAAATATGGTGAAACAAAGTGTCATAGCTATGCCAGATGACTTTCTGTTGCTTTTTATTGTATTTCTCTTTCCAGTTCCAGCCGCAACCCGGTATTCCTTCACACCATGCTGCATCTATTTCGTTATTTCCGCACCACAATGCTAACGATGCATGATTTCGCAAGCGTTTTACATTATCTATTGCTTCCTGTCTTACATTTTCCAGAAAAGCATCATCGCCGGGATACATACTACAGGCAAACATAAAATCCTGCCATACCATTAGTCCATATTTATCGCAAAGATTGTAGAAGATATCATTCTCATAAATACCACCTCCCCAAACCCTAATCATGTTCATGTTTGCTTCTGCTGCAGACTTAACAATGTATTCGTATTTTTCATCAGTTACCCTGTTCAGAAAATTGTCATTTGGAATATAATTAGCTCCTTTGGAAAAAACATTTTTCCCATTTACTCTGAAATAGAAACTTGCACCTATTGAGTCAGATTTTCTAACCAATTCTATTTCTCTAAGGCCGATTGTATGAGAAAGAGTATCAATTATTACATCATTTTTTAACAGAAATGTCTTAAAAACATACTGATTCTGCTCTCCCATACCGTTGGGCCACCAAAGATCCGGGTTCTTGATTAAAAAAGGCAGAACAATTTGGGTAGTGCCTTCTTCAACATGAACAGCTGATGAGGTAAGTTTCTTAGAACTTTTATCAGATTCAATAATTAACTTATAATTTCCGGTTTTAGATGCCTTAAGGTTTATAACTGCGTCTATATTGGCTAATTTTTCTGAAATATAAACCTGTTTAAAATGGACATCCTGTATCTCAGGATGATTTGTCATTACAAGTTTTACAGGCCTCCAGATTCCTGAGGTAACAAACCTTGGTCCCCAATCCCATCCATAATGATAAGGCGCTTTCCTGGTAAATACACTTACTCTTTTGTTTCCTAAACCACCGTTTTCTGATTGATCATTTACAGCAGGAAGTCCATATCCTAATTCTTCAAGTTTTTTTAGTCCAATACGAATAGGAGATAAGAATTCTATTTCCAGATTATTTGTTCCTTCAACAACTAGATCTTTAATGTCTGCCTGCCATATTCTGAACATGTTGTCAGCATCAAGAATTGGCTGACCATTAAGAAGTACCCTGGCATAAGTATCCAGACCTTCAAATAAAAGGTAAATCTGATTTTTATTGATTTGATCAGGGTTTAATTCAAAATCGCAGGCATATATCCAGTCTTCCTTATCTATCCACTGTAAATCTTTCTCGTTGTCTCTAAAGAAGGGATCCTGAATTTTCTTATTCGATAACAAGTCGGTATGAACACAGCCTGGAACTTGGGCAGGCAACCATGATGTGTCACCTTTCATTTGAAAATTCCAGTCATTGTTAAGGACAATGACAGATTTTACATCGTAGGTATCCATTTTATTGCAGGATAGAAGAAGCAGGGTGAATATACTCCACGATATTAAAAAAATGAATCCTTTTTTATTCATAATTAGGGCTTATGATTTAAGAATATTAACTCTGTGTAATATTTCTAAGCATGCTCGTGCATTATGATAGGGACACTTCCAAAATCCGGCTTTTTCATGACTGGTTATGGGCTTGCCATTCAGGTCTACACGGAAAAACCATTCCCCGTTTATTTTGTCCACAATATGATCTTCAATAAAATTTGCAATGGGATATGCTAGTTCAAGATAGCTTGAATCACCAGTAATTACCATGGCATTAAGAAAGCCAACAACTGCTTCTGCCTGGACCCACCATTCAAATTCATGATCCTTGTGCTTTCCGGCTCTGTCATCTTCATACAAAAGAGCTTTATTTTGGTAAATTCCCAGTTTAGCAGCTTCTGCTATCTTAATACTTACTCCTTCAACTGTTTTAATAAGCTCCTTGTTTTCGGATACCAGTGCAGCTTCATGCAATAGCCAGCTTGATTCAATATCATGTCCGTATGAAAATAAAGTACTCTTGGAGTTCCAGTCATCATCGAAGAAAAGATCCAGATGATTGTCTTTATGGTTCACAATATATTCCATGAATACTTCAATAAGATTTTCCAACTGTTTCTTCAATTCAGTATCTTTCCAAACCATATAGAGATTAGTATAAGCTTCGAGTACATGAAGGTGAGTATTCATTGATTTCTTCTCATTCATGTCTTTGGGGCTCAGTCTGAGATCTTCACTTTCTTTCCAGTCGTAGGTGCAGGCTTCGATATACCCGTTCTTTTCTTTATCAAATGCATTTTTCTCGATTAGTTTGAATATTTCTATAGCCTCATTAAGAACATTTGAATCATTGGTTATCTTATAATATTCACTCAGAGCATATATTGTAAATGCCTGGGCATAGATCTGTTTTTTTGTTTCGGCAGGAGAGCCATCGGGGTTTAAAGACCAAAAATAACCTCCATAATCTTTGTCTGCAAAATATTCTGAAATGTAATCGTAAGCCCTTTTTGCCAATTTCTTATCCTGTTCATTTTTAAACGTTTTGTATATTGCAGAGAAAGTCCAGAGTATGCGTGCATTCAGAACAAGTCCTTTTACTTCATCCTTTGCGATTGACATGTCATGGTTGATATGCGCATAAAATCCTCCATTCTCGTTATCAACGGCCTTGGTTCTCCAGAAGGGCATTATGTATTCCGACAATTGTCTGTTTGAAAATTCAACCAGGTAATCAAGCTTGTTTTGTTGGTTCATAAAGCATGATGATAAAAAGATTAGATCAAATCTAATAAATAATTGTGGGCTTATTCTTTCAATCTTCGAAAGCCAGTAAATCATTTCACAGGCTTTTAAAGTTCAGAATAATAAATTTAATACAAGCCCTCGTTCGCGTCAATGATTCTATTAATGGCTTCAACAGTTTTTGCAGACCTTAATGCATCTTCAGGTGTATTCTGACAATAATCAATTAATCTATCGACACTTGCAGTTGCAAGGTGTAGCCGGGTATCTGAACTGGCATAATAAATATAAATGCTTCCATCGGGATCACAAATCCATCCGTTGCTAAACAGCACATTGGCTACATCTCCGATACGCTCAATACGATCCGGAGCCAACAGATATCCTCCAGGTCGATGAATCACTTTAGACGGGTCATTCAGATCAGTCATAAAAGCATACAAAACATAACGCAGTCCGGCTGCAGTATTTCTTACACCATGAGCCAATTGCAGCCATCCCTTATCTGTTTTAATCGGAGCAGGGCCTAATCCATTTTTAACCTCCATGATGGTATGGTATACTTTAGGATCTATTATTGTTTCTTCAAGTACTTCGGCCCTTTCCATACTATCGGTATACCCAAATCCTATTCCACCTCCGGCACCTGTATCAATAAAACCATCTTGCGGGCGGGTATATAATGCATACCTGCCATTTATAAATTCAGGATGAAGTACTACGTTGCGTTGTTGTCCTGAATGGCTAATCAAATCGGGTAGTCGTTCCCATTTTACAAGGTCTTTTGTACGTGCAATTCCACATTTTGCTACTGCAGCAGAAGTATCTTCCTTAGAGGCATCAGGATCTTTTCTTTCGGTACAAAATAGTCCATACATCCATCCATCTTCATGCTCAATAACCCTCATATCATAAACATTGGTATCTGGTTCTTCGGTTTCGGGCATAGTGATAGGCCGATCCCAGAAACGAAAATTGGTTTTTCCATTGCTACTTTCTGCTACTGCAAAAAAGGATTTTCTATCAGCAGCTTCAACCCTTACAATCAACAAATATTTGCCATTAAATTTTATGGCTCCTGCATTAAAAGTTGCATTCATTCCAATTCTCTCCAGCAGCATAGGATTTGTTTTCGGATTCAGATCATACCGCCAGTGAAGAGGTGTGTGTGCAGCAGTAAGAATTGGAGATTTATAACGTTGAACAATACCATTCGCTTCAATCATTGGCTCATTAAAAGCGTTAATCAATGCTTCTTGTCTGATTCTCAAATTTTTTAAGCGATCTTCAAATGATTCCATAAGTCCATTAATTTATTTAAGTCTTTAATTGTCTGCGTTTTTAAGTTTATCCCACCAGGTTTTTTTCATTATTGTGCCAAGAAAAATCAGAAGAACGGAAATAAGAATTATCCAGTTTTTCCTCATCAAAACAACATAAATTGGCAATGCTACCAGACCGGTTTGAATAGCTATTCCAAGCACTACATTTAGCATATCTCTTCCGAAATCTTTGTTGGATTTAAAATTCGGATTTTCTTTCTCGACCAGCTTTCTGATGGGTTTCCAAAAACCCCAGGGACGTATCTGGCTATAGAAACTTTTTAAAGTTTCTTTGTCTGTAGGAGGTGCTGTATAGGTGCCAATAATACATCCTGCAATTGACACAATCAATATTAGAGGGAAATAATAAAGATCGAGGGTTTCAGTAAATATGTAGGGGAACACCAATGCAGGGATTATACCTGCTACCATACCCCAGAAAAATCCATGTCCGTTAAATCTCCACCAGTACCATTTCAGGACATTGGAAGCTACATAGCTCCCATAAAGTGCTGAAACGATCCATTGTAAAATACTATTTACATCAAGGGCAAAAATGCCAAAGATTATACTAATTACAACTACAACTAAACCTGTTACATAGTTTGAAATACTGATTTGCCGGTTTGTGGCCTTTGGTTTCATGTATTTCAGAAAAATATCATTTACAAGGTATGCCTGGGCGGCGTTCAGAGTTCCTGCAAATGTCGACATGAATGCAGCAAGAAGTCCCGCAAGAAGCAATCCAAGCAGTCCGACCGGAACAAATTCATTTATTGCAGAAGGAAGTACCTGCTCAAAATCAATTCTGCCACCAGAAATAAGATCAAGTTTTTCATAAAAGAGTAATCCTAAAACTGCAAATCCTGCAATCATCAAATAACGAACAGGCATTAAAACAACAGAAACAAATCCACTCATCTTTGCTGCATCAGAAGCAGATTTGGTTGAAAGGATTTTTTGCATGTCATAATTCGGGGCAGGGCCAGCCATACTTACTAAGATACCTTTGAACAACATCATCATGAAGAAGATAGAAAACAATGAATAACCATCACTTGCAATTTTATCATTCACTTCAGGAATTATTTGATTCCAATCAAGGCTAAGCTTCCAGCTAAAAAACGGATTACTCCAACCCTCAGGAACCACCAGTGAATTTCCTGAGAGAGCTTTCATTGCAATTACAGCAATAGCAATTGATGAGATTGTCATAATTGAATATTGTACAAGATCAGCCCAGACAATACTCTTCATACCACCCAAAACAGAATAAAAGACTGCAAACATAGTAAAAATGATTCCGTAGAAATGAGGCACATATGATTCGGGCAGAGAAAAAGGGAGGTAGGGTGAAATTACCTCCCAGGGTATAAATATCTCAATGAATTTACCCAATCCAATAAATCCATAAGCCAGGTATCCCAAACACATGATTAATGCAAATACTATAACAACAGAATGGGACATTGTACTTCCCATATTTGTTCCAAACCTGGTCTTGATCCATTCAGCGCCGGTGATGACTTTCGATCTTCTTAACCAGATGGAAAGAAAAACCATCAGGAATATCTGATTGAAGATTGGCCATAACCAGGGAATCCATATACTTTTCAGTCCATATACAAATGTCAGCATTACTAGCCACATTGTACCTGAAATGTCAAACATGCCGGAGGCATTTGAAATGCCAAGCATATACCATGGCAATGTATTGCCTCCAAGCAGATATGACGATTTGTTTTTCTGTGCGTGTCTTTTAAAAACCAGACCAATGATTATTGTGGTAAGAAGATAAAGTGCAATGATTGAAATATCCAGGATTTCTAGCTTCATCGATATTGGTCTGTCTTGTCAAATGCTTTTACAATAATGAGATTCAAATATATGAAGACTTTTTAATATTGGTTGATTAGTTTAATCAGCTATCCATTTCTGAAATACTTGTCTGAAATTCTTTTATAAGTTGAGAATGAATTTCAACAATATCGGTGTAGTTCTTTTCCATAATTTGAATTTCTTGTGAAATAAATTCCAAATTTTCCAACATAGAATGGGGGGCATTTAAAATATTATGAATACAGCCTTCATAGTGATTTAAAATTGCGATTAAGGCATCTGTCTTTATGGTAAAATCTTTTGTAAGAGTTTTGCTAACTTCTGCCTTTATTTGCATGAGATTGTCTATTAATGAATGAATATCTAACCCGATCTTATTCAGAATGCTAAGGTCATCAGTTGAAATTTGAGCGTTTTTTGAAATATCCTGTACCACAATTTTTAATTCGTTTAATCCTTTTTGAACATTGTTTCTCGAATGAATAACGATTTCCAGCAAATGCTTAAAGGCTTTTATTTTTTGATCATGCTTTCGAAACTCTTCTTGTGCATTCTTATCAATTAAGAGTTTAGATTTACTTGCCTTCCAATAATGTGAAATATTAATTCTGCGCTCAGAATTTGAATAGAAGAGATACAGAATTCCGGAAATAATAGCTACTGGCACTATTACAATTAGCAATAACTTTTCCAATGTAAATTCAATTAATTAAACAATCATAAGTTAATAATAATTCAGAACATAACCAGTTAAGTTATAAGGGTAAAAATTTAAGATTAGAAGAGATATGCTTTCTTCGTGCTAAAGCAGATAATATATACCTCATTATTTGAGTTATTGATATAGTTGTTAGTTATTTCATTTCTGTATATTAGACTTTTTAAGTTAATTTTACATAAATCATACTAAGTATTCCTAACATGAGAATTCCGACAATAGTAATCACTTTAAGTCTTATTTTCCTTATCTCAAATCAGTCATACTCTCAGAATAAAAGACTTCAGCGAGCTTATGATACCTATAATGCTGGTGAATATTATCAGGCAATCGATATTTTCAAAGATGCCTATCAGAAGATTACAGATAAAAAAGAAAAAGTAAAGATTACTTTCTTTATAGCAGAATGTTACAGGAACATTAATGATCCGAAACAAGCTGCCATGTGGTATAGGAAGGTTCTATCAAGGAATTATGAAGACCCCTTAGCTGTATTGTATTATGCTGATATGCTTAAAATGCTTGGAGAATATGAAGAAGCAAAATTGCAATATGGCAATTATAAGGAACTTGTTCCTGGTGATTCACGCGCATCTGATGGTATTCTTTCCTGTGACCTTGCACTTGAATGGATTGAATTTCCAAATGGCTATGTGATTGAGGAAATGAAATTCTTTAATTCAAAGATGAGTGATTATAGTCCAACATATGGACAGGGAGATTACAGACTGGTTTATTTTACTTCTACACGTGAAGAAGCATTTGGGAAGAAGGAACACGGAGGCTCTGGTGATAGTTTTGCCGATATTTTTGAGTCATCGATGGATAGGAAGGGTAGATGGAGTACTCCCATTCCATTATCTGAAGAAATAAATACGGAAGGAGAAGAAGGTACCCCTTTTGTAACAAGCGATTATAGTACCATGTATTTTACACGCTGTGAATCAAGTAAGAACAAAACAATGGGTTGTCAGATTTATGTTACAAGAAGAAGTGCTGATAGCTGGACCAAGCCTGAAGCAGTTAGTTTGGCTGAAGATAGTATAGTAATTGCTCATCCAACCCTGACCCCTGATGAACTTACTTTGTATTTTGTTTCGGACATGACAGGAAGCATTCAGAATTCTTCAGGGAAGAACAGTAAAGATATTTGGAAAGTTACCCGTACAAGTATTTCTGATGACTGGAGTGAGCCGGTAAATGTAGGTGAACCTATAAATACTCCCGAAGATGAAGTTTTTCCTTATATGCATGCTGATGGAACCTTATATTTTTCTTCAAACGGACATATCGGTTTAGGTGGGCTGGATATTTTTAAGGCAAAACCTTTGGCTGGAAATAACTGGGAAATTGAAAATATGAAGTATCCTGTAAATTCATCTTCTGATGATTTTGGGATTTGCTTTGAGACAAAGCGTGAAGCAGGATTTTTAAGTTCATCAAGAAAGGGCAGGAGCGATGATATCTATATGTTTATGCTTCCTCCGCTTAAATTTACAATTACCGGGATTGTTAAAAATGAAAATACCGATGAAACAATTGAAGGGGCAACTATAAAATCCATCAGTAGTGATGGGATAACTCTTGAAACCGAAACGGATGATGAGGGTAACTTTAAGTTTATGCTTAAGCCTGGAACTGATTATGTATTTCTGGCAGAGAAAAAGGGATTCTTGAAAGGTAAAGAACGTGAAACTACAAAGAACAGGGAATCCAGTACTGAATTTACAACCACAATTTATTTGCCTCCAATAGATGAAGTAATACGTATTGAAAATATTTTCTTCGATTTTGCCAGCGATGTGCTTAGACCTGAATCAACTGTGTCGCTTGATAAATTGGTTGAAACACTTAATGATAATTCGAATATTACTATTGAGCTTGGCGCACATACCGACAGCAGAGGGAACAATGATTTTAACCTTGACCTCTCAAATCGTAGGGCCCAGTCGGTTGTCAATTATGCAATAAGCAAGGGAATTAATGCAGACAGGCTTATCTCAAAAGGATATGGAGAGACTCAACCTAAAGTTGTAGATAAAAGAGATCATGAAGCATACCCATTTTTACCTGAGGGACAAGTGCTTACTGAAGCTTATATAAATTCAATTGAGGACGAGGATTTGCAGGAACTTGCACATTTTCTCAATCGTAGAATTGAATTTAAAGTTCTGAGTATTGATTATATTCCTCGCTAGGAGTATAATGTTCTGATGAAGTTTAAAAATTGGTGCCTAAGTCTGGCGTACTTTCAATGTTGCTATTGTGCGCAGCCCTGTCCCTGATGTAAAAATCGTATTTAATTGTATCATAATCAGGAATATCAGTAATAGACAATGTTATATTTCCTTTTACTGTTTTATTTTGACCAACACGATCGAATTTTTGATTGTAAAATATAGTATAATAGGGAGGAGGGTTGTTTGTATCATGTTCTATGAGATAATAAACACCATCAAACTTATAATAGTCAATCAAAAACAGATTGTATCTGACTGAATCAGGCAGGGTGGAATCTGATGCAATTTCTTCATATACACCAAAATCTGCATCGCCGTCTTTAAATTCGAATATTAAAGTCGCAGCAAGTATTTCTTGTTCTAGTTTTGGATCATATACAATACCTAATTCAATACTCGTAAAACTTATTTCAGGAACAGGAGAAACAGGATCTGTTTCGATACAGGCATTGCTGAAAAATAAGATTAGTAAAGAACATATGGCTAGTACTGATCTGTTCATGATAATTTATTTTTTTCTCATAAAGATCCTGATTGGAACACCTGTAAAGTTAAAATTTTCACGCAATTTATTCTCCAGATATCTTTTGTAGGGTTCTTTAACATATTGTGGAAGATTACAAAAGAAAGCAAAACATGGTGTTCTATTTGGTAATTGAGTAACATACTTAATCTGAATGTATTTGCCTTTTGTTGAAGGTGGAGGAAATTTTTCTATTGCCTCACCCATTATTTTATTCAATTCAGATGTGGAAATTCTTCTTTTCCTGTTTTCGTATACTTGAATTGCTATTTCTAATACCTTGTGAATTCTAAGTTTAGTGATTGCAGAAGTAAAAACTATTGGAACATCTGTAAAAGGAGCTATTCTCTCACGGATATTTTTTTCAAAATCACGAACTGAATTAGTTTCCTTATCAACAAGATCCCATTTATTAACCAGTATTACTGTTCCTTTATTGTTTTTATGAGCTAGGCTGAGAATATTTAAATCTTGTGATTCTACACCAAGAGTAGCATCAATTAAAATAAGACAAACATCTGAATTTTCAATTGCTCTTACTGATCTGAGAACCGAATAGAATTCAATGTCTTCGTGTACTTTTCCTTTTTTACGCAATCCTGCAGTATCGACAAGGTAAAAATTATGGTTAAACTTATTGTACTTGGTATGTATTGAATCGCGTGTAGTTCCAGAAATGGGAGTTACTATGTGTCTTTCTTCATCAATTAATGCATTTAACAGGGAAGATTTGCCAACATTTGGACGACCAACAATAGCAAATTTTGGAAGATCATCTTCCGGTTCATTTGTTTCTTTTTTAAAAGTAGCAACCAATGCATCTAAAAGATCACCGGTACCGCTGCCATTTATAGAAGAAATACAATACAATTCACCAAGGCCGAATTTATGAAACTCCTGGGCAATATATTGTCTGTCTGAGGAGTCAACTTTATTTGCAACAAGCAATACGGGTTTTTCAATCTTCCTGAGAAGATTAGCAACAGATTCATCAAAATCTGTAATTCCGGAAAGAGTGTCAACCATAAAGAGAATCGAATCAGCTTCTTCAATAGCTAATAGCACTTGTTTACGTATTTCCTCTTCGAAAACATTGCTTGTATTTTTAACATATCCACCTGTGTCAATCAAGGAGAATTCAATTCCATTCCATAAAGTTTTCCCATATTGTCGGTCACGTGTTACACCCTCCATTTCATCAACTATCGCATTTCGCGCTTCTGTTAACCTGTTGAAGAGTGTAGATTTTCCAACATTTGGCCGTCCTACTATGGCTACAATATTTCCCAATTTAGCTGTGTTTTTTATACAAAGTTAAAATACTTTCAGTTCTATATATTCTAAGTTTAGAGGTTATCATAACCCAATTGTTTGAGTTTTGATTTCTGATTTCTCCAATCCTTATTCACTTTTACATGCAATTCAAGAAAAACCTTTTTATTTAAGAATCCTTCAATGTCTATTCTTGCTTCTGTTCCAACAAGTTTCAAAGACTTGCCTTTGTGTCCAATTATTATTCCTTTTTGCGAGGGGCGCATTACAAAAATATTTGCCCTGATTCGAATGATCTTAGCCTCTTCTTCAAAAGATTCTACTCCGACTTCAACGGAGTAGGGGATTTCTTTTTGGTAATGAAGAAATATTTTTTCCCTGATTATTTCTGAAATGAAAAAACGTTCCGAGCGATCTGTGAGTTCGTCTTTTGGATAATATTCCGGTCCTTCTGGCAAAGTGGCAAGAATCTTATCAAAAAGTATAGTGAGATTTGTTTTTTCTAAAGCCGATACCGGAAGAATCTCTGCATCAGGGAGGATCTTATGCCATTCCTCAACAAGTTTTTCTGTAATAATATTTTCTACAAGATCAGTTTTATTAATAAGGAGTAGGACAGGCACTTTGGCTTTTCTTATTTTTGAAAGGTAGGCTTCATTTTTTCCTATTTTTTCAATAACATCTGAAACGTATAGTATTATATCTGCATCAATAAAAGCAGTATTTACAAATTTCACCATCGACTCCTGAAGTTTGTAATTCGGTTTCAGAATGCCAGGAGTGTCTGAATAAATTATTTGAAAGTCTTCTCCATTTACTATGCCTAATATTCGATGCCGGGTAGTTTGTGCTTTTGATGTAATTATGGACAGACGTTCCCCGACAAGGGCATTCATTAATGTTGATTTACCAACATTCGGATTACCAATGATATTTACAAATCCGGATTTATGCATGCAAGTGTTTCTTATTTTTACTCTGCAAAGATATGGTTCTGTTTCAATATGATTTCCAGAATGAGGCTTTAAAGTAAAATAAGTGGAAAATAGAGTTTATTAATCATCCATTCTGGCGCTTGTGTATTTTCGCCATTTATCAATTACCGTAAGCATATCTTCGGGAAGATCAGACTCGAAGAACATCTCTTTCTTTGTTTTAGGGTGGACAAATTTGAGTGTTTTTGCATGCAAAGCCTGACGAGGCATGGCATTAAAACAGTTTTGTATAAATTGTTTGTATTTGCTGAATGTTGTGCCTTTTAATATGCCGTCGCCGCCATACCTGTTATCATTAAAAATAGGATGACCAATAAATGACATATGAACTCTTATCTGGTGTGTTCGTCCAGTTTCCAATTTGCATTCAATAAAACTAACATAACTGAAAGCCTCAATTACTTTATAGTGAGTAACGGCATGTTTTCCTTCATCTCCTTCAGGAAAAACATGCATTTTTAACCTATCCTTCGGATCTCTTCCAATATTTCCTTCGATAGTGCCTTCATTCTCTTCAAAACTTCCCCAAACCAAAGCATTGTATTTTCTCTCTGTAGTTCTGTTGTAAAATTGTTTTGCCAGGTGATTTAAAGAAAAATCATTCTTTGCAATGACCAGTAAACCCGAAGTATCTTTGTCTATTCTATGCACCAGCCCGGGTCTGACCTCGTCTTTCTCAAACAAAGGAGAATCCTTAAGATGGTAGGCAAGCGCATTTACCAATGTGCCTGTATAGTTGCCGTGACCAGGATGAACAACCATTCCGGCAGGTTTATTTACAAGCAGTAGATCATCATCTTCATAAACAATATCAAGTTCAATATTTTCAGGAATAAGCTCAAATTCATGTGGAGGATGAGGTAAAACAATGGCTATTGTATCCCCTGGTTTTACTTTATAATTTGGTTTTACCGGATTTTGATTTACAATTATGCTCCCCGCCTGGGCCGCAGACTGAATTTTTGAACGCGAAATATTTTCAAGCCTATCAAACAAATACTTGTCAATTCGTATCAGACCTTGTCCTTTATCAGCAACAAATCGATGATGTTCATACAATTCATTATTCTCTGCATAATCTTTTTGTTCCAAGGTCAATTATTCTTTAATGAACTTTGTGGTAATGCTTACCTTATTATCAGGAGAAGTTAATTGAATTAAATATATTCCTTTGTTTAGCGAGGAGACATTTATTGAATTATCATCTGTAAATGAATTCATAAGCATTACACCCATAATGTTGTATACCCTTACATTGTATTGGACAGACTGATTATCTCCCAATTCGAAATACAATACATCTCTTGTGGGATTAGGAAATAATCTATAATTATCAGAGTTTTCCTTTTTCTCAATTGCATTAGGATTAGGTGTAAACTTACCAAAAGAAGGTCTGATCATTAATGATCCATTGGGTAGACTGGTTGATTGCTCCCAGCTTTGTCCCGTATAGAAGTAAATCTTGCTTAGATTATTGTTGTTGATATCGTATCCGATATTCAAATAACTATCAAGTTGTTCTATTACGATAAAGAAAGTATCTGCTAAGGCAATAGGGCGATCAAGTTCTATGCGGGTAAATTCATTTAATTTTGCTTGGTAATCAGGAAACAATCCTTCAGAAGTATACAATGTATCGCTTGCTGGAATATTGCCATCATTTTTTCGGATTGAGATCCTGAATTCCGATTGACTGGTATAATCATCAATGCTTTTGTTGAAATATATCAATATGGCTCTCAGTGTATCTGGTTCATTGCTGGGTTTGTAAATCTTAAATTGTACAGCTATTTTGTTCAGACTCTGTTGTTCTCCTGCAATTCCTAAACCAAGCTCAGCAGTTCCATCGTCATAAGCATAATGATCAAAGTAAACTTCCTTTCTTTTAACAGTATCATTTACTAATTTCTGATCAAGAGCCTGTGCCTCAATTACGGCAGTGAGTTCAATTTTCCCAATATCTTTTTCAGGATCATAAGTAAAACCTGGAGTAAAAAACTCTTCTTCACTGAAGAATGCATTGGGAGCAATGTTTTCATCGTATTGCAGTTCACGAAGGCTCATATTTTCTTCCAGATCATAAGAATAATAGTAGCGTACCAATGATATATCGTCTACTCTATCAGGAAAATTAGTCTTATAACAGATTGGAATAGCATTGCGGATAATTTCCCGGGCATAGGCATAGTGGTGATATGGAACGGTTGTATACTCTGTCAATGATGGCTTGAGAGGTTCAATCATGCACATGTCATTGATCTTTGTTAGTTCAATGCTGTCGCTTTTTGTATCAGGTATAATTTGTATATAGTCGATATGCCATTGATCCGCATTACTGAATTTTCCCAGATCCTGACCGGTGATATTGTTCATAGACAAGGAGACAGTATTTCTAAATCTGAAACGAAAGCCATTTTTTGCAAAAGAAGTGTCAATAGGTAAGATTACCTGTTTAAATCTGTGCATTTGTTCTCCGCCGCCTATAGCATAAACCTTTTTCCAAACTGTATCTATTGTATTTGTATCTACCAGAATTGTATCAATAGTAATTGAATCCAGCATAATTGTATCTACAGTAATAAGATCAAAAGGAACCAAAAAATCAACATAAAGGGAATCGATGCTATCTGGTTGAGAAACTTTTCCGCCGCACTCGTAAAAAAAACTGAATAATAAAGAATGAGAAAAGCTTTCATCGAAATTAAAAATTTGAGAACTTAGCTTATCTGCTTCAGTTACTTTCACCGAAGAAGAATAATATGGGTATCCTTCCTGGTCATATGCATCCAGAGTTGCCACACCAAGACTGATCATTGTATCAGCATAAGTAGAATTTATATAGGCATACTGATCTGCCCACACGTCTGAACGTGGAAATACTTCATAATGGTAGGAAGAAAAATCTTCAAAAAATTCGTCTTCAAAATAAATTGTATCAGAGGCAATAGATTTTTCGAAGAATACTGTACTCTCTTTTCGGGCCTTAACAACAGCATGGTTAATACCCAAATTTCTAATAACCTGTCCATAGGAAGGCAAAATGCTAATAAGAATTATCGTCAGGGTAAGTGTCTTCTTCAACATCTTCATAATCTTCTTTTGAATGGTTTAGGTCTTCCCACACATAGGCACTATCCGCACCTCCTGCACCTGGTAGCTTAGTAGAATCAATTGTGATCCACAATGTGATCTGAGTTCCCAAAGGTACCAGCACATGTTTATCTCTTACGGGGTGTTGTCGGAAAATAAATGCCCTTACTGTATCATTTTCTGATATACTATTATCCGGAATGGCAGTACTAATTGTAAATAATGCATCTGCTGCCTTATTTCTGGCAACCTCAACAGTAAGTCCAATAAGGTCCGGGACCATGGATTTTTCATTTGCAAGTCCTTTCCCAAGAATAAGGTCAATAGAAGTTCCCTTGAGTATTGTATCTCCAACTTCAATTATTTTACCATTTAATTGTTGCTCAAGAACCACGTTAATTGCCATATCATAGCGATATAATAATTTCCCGATTTTTAAACCTGCAATGTCAATTTTTGTTCTTGCCTCCCGAAGTGTAATTCCAGCCAGATCAGGCATTAATATTTTTTCCGGGGAGTTGGCGTTAATTGTAAAGTATATCTTTCTATTCTTTTTTACCAGTGAACCAGGTTTTGGGTATTGCTCAACAATTACTCCTCTATCCTTTTCTGCAATGTATATCGAATCAAGTATTTCATATCTCAGCTTTCGCTTACTGATGTATTTTTCTGCGTCTTCAACAGGTAAATCAGAAAAATCGGGGACTGCAATACTACGACCATGATGCGTGTAAATTCGCAAAAACAGAAGCAATACTATTAAAAGAGTAATGGCTGAACCCACTGCAAGTATTATTGCTTTTAGAAAAGATCTGCTTCGCAGGTAAGAAATTAAATTGTTCATATTATAATACTTGTATTATCAAGCAAAGATAATACTATCTCAAATACTCATTTATTATAGATTATTAACGAAACAAACCGGAAAAACGTATTCATCATTTTTTTTAATTTGAAAATAGGAACTTAGAATTATCCCGACTCTCAGGGAAGGGAATTTGCATAATCAATATATCTTTTTGAAAGTTCATTATTTCCCTGTAATGCATATATTCTTCCAATTAAAAAATATGCTGGCTTATACCTTGAATTTGCTTGAATGGTTTCTTCCAGGTATTTTAACGCTGTGTTATAATCTCCATTCTGAGCATATATTACTCCTACATAATAAAAAGAGGCTACATATTTTGGATTTACTTTCATGTTTTTTCTAAAAACCTGCAGAGCATTATTGTATTCTCGTTTGTTTAGATAAATCATTCCAAGCAGGTTTAATCCACGATCGTATTTAGGATACAATTTCAGACATTTGGTAATAGCTTGTAAAGCCTTATCATATTCGCCGATATTTGTATAGGCTTGTGCCAGATTATAATATGCTATTTCATAATTTTCATCTTGTGCTATAGCATCCTGAAAGAATGGAATTGCAGCCTCGGAATTACCACTTGTCATGAGTTGATAAGCTGTGAAATCTGATCGGTTAGTTCTTTCAAGTATAGCATTTATAGGTTTTCCATCCACATCTATTGTATGAATAGTATTGGCAGGAGGCCATTTGTTCTTTTTCAGCTGGTAAGGATTTATGTAACTGTTTGCAATAATCGCATAATCCCAATCTGAATTGCCCCTTTCATAATATCGAATGTAAACAACCTTTACCTTGTCTTTGTAATTACGGAAATAGTAATTTACAGGGTTACTGAAATTGGTAGCAACAATTATTTTTTCCCCATCCTTAAGATCAGCTTTTTCTATTTTATTTTTGATAAGCCAGTCAGAGCCTGCTTTCAGACTATGATAAAAATAATCCATTTCATATTTTCCATAGGCTTTCTTTACCCCGCCGGAAAGTGTGTTATAATAGATGTACTCATGTGGATGATTGACAATTATATGTCTGAGAGGGAGTAGGGCAAGTACACTTACAATTCCAATTATGATGTATTGCAAATATTTCTTCCCGAAAAGATTAATTAACTCATTTACACCTAGGGCTGAAATGATTGCCAGGCCTGGAAAGATAAACATAACATGCCTCCATCCTCCATATACATTTGATTCTTTGGCAATGATATATATTATAGGGAATACAGATACAAAGAGGAGCATAAAATACCAGCTGCTATTTTCCTTTTTCATTTTATTTATTAGAGCAAAAAAGGCAATGAGGCCTAAAATAATAAATTCAGGAATTGTCATGAAAATGTATTTCGGCAGGTAGTGTTTTGGAACATGATCGGACCAGATAATATTACCTTCAAACACTTGTCTCAGACTGGTAGCATATTGTTCCATATAACTCATTGCTTCAATGGTTCTTTTAATAGGAGCTTTATGTGCGTATGGCCATAGCAATACTCCTATAATATAGCCTGCAATAGATATTACTATTGCATAAACAAGCAAAGTGAGTAATTTTTCCAGGTTTTCTTTTTTTAACCACTGGCTTAACTTGTGAGTGAACAAATAGTAAATTCCAACAAAAAAGAGAAAGTATATAACCAGGATGATTCCACCTACTCTAACGCCAATTGTCAATCCAATACCGAGGGCAATAGGCCAGGCATACTTGTATTTAAATTGAGGGAAATATTTTAAAAATCGGATGATGGCATATATCGTAAATATATAGGCTGCAGCAAAGGGGATGTCTTTCGGATTATTAAATGAATGGCCTAAGAACCTGGGAGATAAAAACATAAATATCATGGTAATAATTCCCGCGCGCCAGCCTGCAAGCATAACGGCAATTAGTCCGGCAAAAAGTATTGCCGCCCATCCTGTAAGAGAATTCATGATATGGCGTACCTTGTATTCATCCTTGGGATTTACAACTTTTATTACACAAACAGTGGCAAGGTCAAAAACGGGCCCATACATGTGCAGTACACTATTGTTGTAATGAAGACAGGTGGTATCTTTTCCGAAAGTTTTGTAATAATTAAAAACATTCTTTCCATGTGGGTAATGGAAAGTTTCTTCATCTCCCGAAATGCCAGAATTCAAACTGAGAAGAGGCATAAGAATGAATAGCAGTCCAGCCAGGACATAAAATATCTTCTTTTCTAAATCTTTTGGTAATTGAGGCATTCCAATTTGTTTTAGTGAATTATAAATCGCACTAATTTAAGCAATCAGTTGTATAAATAAAACATCAATAATTCTTAATAAACCAATGAAGTTCAGGGATGTCAATTTTTAAGAGAGCAATCATAAGAATAAATAGAAATAGTGTATATAGCACAAATCCCTTTTTCTTGTATAATTTTTCCGGGGTTTGAACAATAGATTCTTTTTCAAAACCCAGGTGCAAATACCATGCAAACAGCAAGGCAATGAAAGGAAATGAAATTAGCAATTCAATACGGTGTTTTACAAGAAAAATAGCCATGAAGAAGGATGAGCATAAAGCATAAAAAACTGTAGAAATGAGCAATTTTTCTTCTGTATAATACTTGAATGATCGCCTGTATTTACCAGCTAAATCAGGGTCAGAAATGAATCGGTATTCAGCAAATCTTTTTGTAGCCATTAAAAAAGCACCTCCCATCCAGTAAGCAATCAATATACTTGAAGGAGGGGAAATGGCAATTCCCATTAGTAGCCAACCCAATACAAAACGAATTGGATTGTTTACCGATTCAGATAATACATCAAGGTAAGGTTTGTCTTTAGTGCGAAAAGGAGGAACATTATAAAGGAATCCCATTACAAGAAAAAATATTTCGGTAATTAGAAATTGAATTGAAATAAAATAACTGATTAGCAAACCTGTAAAAGCTAAGAGTATGTATTCGGTATATATTATTCCAGGTTTCAATTCTGCTTTAAGGGAAGATCGATTTTTTTTAATCGGATGATACTTATCGAAATCCATGTCAAGCCACTCGTTTATAACATAATTTGCTGAAGCAATCAGGCAGGTAGCCAAAATGCCGGCAATTATAATACTGACAGAGGTTAATTTCAGACTGAAACCAGTATAATAAAGTCCCATTATTATACCAGGCAGCATAAAAATGTTTTTAAACCAGTGGTCTGGTCTTGCTATTCTTATATAATGCTTTATCATAATTTTGGTTTCTTACTACAAACAACCAGTATTGAATCCCTCAAATTTACTGGGATTGTAATTTTATCCAAAAATTCCGGAAGTGGAAAACGTAAAAACTTAGGAAAGAAGGATAGAAAGCGAATTCCAAGGTACTTAAGAGTAAAGTACCAGGATGGGCGAGTCATTTTAAGTATTGAAAATCCTGTTTTATCGAGAAGAGATGAAAGGTTTTTGCGATTAAAATAGCCGATATGTGCAAAACGGTAATGCCACCATTTATATCCAAATAACTTTGCCGCGATTGAACTTACATCCGGGGTTACCAAAACAAATATACCATCTTTGGAAAGTGCTTTATGAATATCTTTCAGAAGATTTGCAGGATGAGTAATATGTTCAATAACATCAACAAGAGCAATTACATCATAAGGGCCAGGTGTTTTTGGATGTGGGAAGATACCCTGGTAAATAGGTAATTTCAATTTTTGAGCATTTTTTTGCAACCATTTAGAGGGTTCCACTCCTTCAGCATCAAATCCTTTTTCAATAGCAGCTTCTACCATAATTCCACTGCCTGCGCCTATATCAAGCAGTTTGCCACATTTTTTGTATTTGCTTAAAAATTTTATCAGTCTTGTTTCCTGAAGCTTTCTTTCTTTTCGGGTATTTTCATATTCTTCATCTTCAAGATCTTCATAAAAATCTACCACCGCATCCAGATCAGTGCATTGAATAAATCCACAGGACTTGCATTTTTTCAATTCTCCGGTTTTCCCATAATCGAAATTTGTTATGGCAAAATTCTCGCTGGTCAGTTTACCGATAACATTTGACTTTTTCTTCAGGATGAATTCTTCTCCCTCGCAAACCCAGCAACGGGTAGTATTATTTTTTTTGGCCATTCACTAGCAATTTAATAAGATTACCATAAAAAGTTCCTTTTCTGGCTTCTTTAGTATTTACTTTGAAGAAAGGCATGCCAGCCAAACGGGCAGATTCACCATCGGTATCTTCCCTGTCTCCAATATATAAAGCCTGTTTAGTATTACACTGGAATGATTTGCAAATTATCATTAATCCATTTTCAGAAGGTTTTAATTGTGCAATATTTTCTTGTGTTGAACAAAAAGTCTTATCAGCAACAATTCCTAGTTCAGATAACTTATCTTCAACGGGATAATCAGAGTAAACAGCTATTTTGAAACCTGAGGCTTTCAAAATATTAATGAATAAGACAACATTTGGATACAATGCATTTTTTAAGAATTTCAGAGGCATTTGAAACATCAGGTTTTCAATGGTCTTTTTGATTCTTTCAGCAGAAACTCCAATTTTTTCTATACACCAGTTATACTGGTCCTCAGTAAGTGAAGCTGATCTATATCCCTTATGTTTTTCTCTTTGCTTTCGGAATTCTGAGACGATTTCCAGGTCTTTTGGCCTTATCTTAAGAATAAGTAAATTGAATATAAAGGTGAAGTATAGTTTTGCACGCAACTTCCTCTGATCATAGAGAGTACCGTCCAGATCAAAAATTATGAGTTGAGTATTTTTAAAGATTGTTGTTATGGAGTCAGGATACTGGGGCATTTTGTTATTAACCACTTAATTGCTTGTGATGGATTGGATTTCAAAAATAATCTGTTTCAACGAACAAAACTAATTAGATTTATATTGGGTGAAACAAAAAAGGTTGCCAATTATTTGGCAACCTTTTAAACATATATTTTCAATGGTATTATTTTCTTCGAATTTCATCAGAAACAGTAAGTCTTTTTCTTCCCTTTACTCTTCTTCTTGCCAATATCTGGCGCCCGTTGACAGATGCCATGCGTTCTCTGAATCCGTGTTTGTTACGTTTTTTTCTAACTGATGGTTGAAATGTTCTTTTCATCGTTACAGATTTTTTCTCTATCAAATTTCAGGTCGCAAAGATAGACTCTTTTTTGAAATAGCAAAAACAATTTCAACTGAAAACACTATAATTTACTTTCTGGCACTATTTTACTTTCCAATAAGGAGTATGGCAAAATATTTAAGTACAATAAATGCAAAGAAATTCCGAGAAAAGTATCTATTTTGCATATCAAATTTGTGGTTTATGAATTTGTCAAAAACAATTCCCTTCATTGTAGTCATCATCATGCTTTCTTCCTGTAGAAAAGGTATGGATACAAATGAAGGAAATACAGTTGATCTGAAAATTAGGCGATTTGAACAAGATTTGTTCTCAATAGATATTTATAATATTAGTGACAGCCTTACAAGCTTGCAGTCAAAATACCCTGATTTCCTTCCACTCTTTAATAATTTAATTATTGAGATAGGAAGTATGGATCAGCCTGATTATGCTGAACGATTGCTTTCTTTTGTCACTGACTTTACAATTTATCAGGTTAGCAAAAGAGTAAATGAAGTATTTGAAGATTTTTCTGAGTATAAGAAGGAATTATCCAAGGCTTTTGGGAGGTACAATTACTTTTTCCCAGACAAGGCTGTGCCAGAGATTATTACTTGCATTACCGGCTTCAATCAATCCATTGTGACTGCTGATAGTATGCTTGTTATCGGGCTTGACAAATACCTGGGAAGTGAAGATGAATTCTACAAACTCATGTATCCTCCTGTGCCTGAGTATTTACGTTATGTTATGCATCCACAGAAAATTCCTTCTGATGCATTGTATGCATGGCTTACTACCGAGTTTGAATACAACAATACCAAGGACAATCTTCTATCGAATATGATATTCCAGGGTCGGGCATATTATGTTACGAAACAATTAATGCCTGAAATTCAGGATACACTTCTTTGGGGTTTCACACCCAAACAAATTGATTTTTGTTCGTCGAATGAAAAGGAGATGTGGAAATTTATTGTTGAACAAAAGAGATTGTTCATAACCGATAAACTTGTTATTTCTCAGTATGTAAGTGAAGGTCCTTTCACAAAAGATTTCTCTCAGGAATCTCCGGGAAGAACTGGTATATGGCTGGGTTATCAAATTGTTGCTTCTTATATGAAGAATAACAAGGAAGTATCAATATCTGATTTAATGCATGAAACTGAGTATATTCAAATACTCAATCTTTCGAAGTATAATCCTTAATCAGAAAAGGGATTAAAAGAAATACCTTGCAATAAAAAGTGCTGTAAGAATATACAGGACAATCGAAACTTGCTTATAACGGCCTGTTAATACTCTCAATAAAACATAGCTGATAATTCCAAACGATATGCCTTCACTTATGCTGAATGCAAGTGGCATCATTATGATTGTAAGAAATACAGGTATGGAGTCAAGGAAATTTTCCAGTTCAAGCTTTGTGATTGGCGTAATCATGAAAAGCCCGACAATTATTAATGCCGGAGCTGTGGCTGCTTGCGGGATCAGTAAAAAGGTTGGAGAGAGGAACAATACCAAAGCAAAACATATGGCGACAATCAGAGCCGTCAGCCCCGTTCTTCCACCTACAGATACACCAGCTGAGCTTTCAACATAAGTTGTTACCGTACTGGTACCAAGAAGTGCGCCTACAGTAGTTCCAATTGCATCAGCAAATAATGCCTGCTTGGCACGTGGTACTTTGCCTTCTTTATCCAGCATATTTGCTTTGGAGCTGACTCCAATCAGAGTTCCAACGGTATCAAACATATCAACAAATAAGAATGTAAATAAGACGATAAGAATATCTGGTTTTATAGCTTCTCTGAAATTAAGTTTAAAGAATATGGGATCCATTGAAGGAGGAAGACTTATAAAGCCTTCAGAAGGAATAGTAGTAATGTGTAATGGTATTCCAACTATTGTTCCTGCCAATATTCCTATTAGGATTGCTCCCTGCATTTTCAGTATTAGCAACACACCAATCACAATCAAACCCGATAAGGCTATCCATATTGACTTATCAGACATATTACCCATTGTAACCAGTGTATTTTCATCGGCAACAATGATTCCGGAATTGGTAAATCCCATAAGAGCAATAAAAAAACCAATACCTACTGAAATGGCATGCTTCAATGGCAATGGAATGCTATTCACTATAAACTCACGAACGTTGAAAGCAGTTAATAATATAAAAATAATGCCCTCAATAAATACAGCAGAAAGGGCAGTCTGCCATGAGTATCCCATCCCCAAAACAACAGTGTATGCAAAAAATGCATTCAGACCCATGCCGGGAGCCAGGGCAAAAGGAAGATTGGCAACAAATGCCATTACAAGCGTTGCTATAATTGATGCAACTGCTGTGGCAGTGAACAAAGCTCCTTTGTCCATGCCTGTTGCGCTTAATATCTCAGGATTTGCAGCCAGAATATAGGCCATGGTCATGAAAGTGGTAAGTCCGGCTACTATTTCTTTTGAAACAGTAGTATTATTTAGTTTCAGTTGGAATAATTTTTCAATCATAATATTGATCAAATTCAAATCTAAAATAGGAAATAATTTTTCCTAATCGAGAATAGAGATAGAAAATCAATGCATTGAATTTGAGATTTATTTTTAAACTTGCATAATAAATCGACAATCAAATGAAATTACTATCCGCATCCATATTTGCAATTCTAATTGCCTGTATTTCCTGTAAAGGCAAAGTAGCCGAAGAAAATGAAAATTTCTGGAATGAGGGTTCGTCACCCCAAATCATTGGCAACAGGGTAAGTGATGAACTTCTTAGCCGGAAGGATTTTATGATGTATGAAACAGATCAGGTGATGGCAGTTCACTATGCCGAAGCATGTGCCGGTTTTGGTGCTGCCCGTTTGGCAGGATTGCTTAATGATACCCTCAGATTGGAAAAAATATCTGAACGGTATTCACGAGTCACTAAGGAAAATATTGTGAATACAGAAAATCACGTAGATGTAAACGTTTATGGAATATTACCTCTTGAATTGTATATGCAACTGAAAGATAAGAACTTATTATTACAGGGACTGCATCTGGCAGACAAGCAATGGGAGGATACTATTGAAGGAGGATTGACCAGCCAGACAAGGTTCTGGATAGATGATATCTGGATGATAGGATCTTTGCAGGTACAGGCATACCGGGCTACTTCAGATACCATTTACCTGGATAGGGCAGCACTTGAAGTCGATGCTTATCTTAATAAATTGCAACAATCAAATGGACTGTTTTTCCATGGCGAGGGGGCTCCTTTTTTTTGGGGAAGGGGAAATGGCTGGGTAGCTGCAGGCTTGGCTGAGTTATTATCAGAACTCCCGGAGACTAATACCCATTATGCCTCCATATTGGAAGGATACCTTAAAATGATGAATGCTTTACTCAAATATCAGGCAGAAGATGGCATGTGGAGACAATTAATTGACAAAGAGGATGCATGGAAAGAGACTTCTTCTTCTGCTATGTTTGGCTATGCATTTACTGTTGGAGTGAGGAGAGGACTACTTCCTGATTCGGCATATACTCCTGCATATCAAAAGGCATGGAATGCGCTGACAACTTATATTAATGAAGAAGGAAGGTTAACAGAAGTATGTGTTGGCACAGGTCAAAGTGATGATATCAATTACTACCTTGACAGACCAAGAACTACCGGCGATTTGCATGGGCAGGCCCCTGTTTTATGGTTTGCTTATGGCTTGTTGCTTAATGATCATTAATTTAAAGAACAACCCTGACAGGTATGTTTATAGCCGACATAATTTTGTGGCTTCGGCAATGAATCTTTGGTTACTCACCCTGTCAGAGTAGGGATAAATGGAAAACCTTAACAGAAAACTCTGTCTGTTAAAAATCGTGTTAGAAATTAAGAAGGATTATTGTTGATTTGCTTATAGTTTGCTGCTTAGTAAATAGGAAAACTAAAAATCCCATTTAACACCAAGAGTCGGAAATACTTCAAATCTGGTACTGCCGGGAACAAAATTCTTTGATACCTTAAATTCACTTCCTACAGAAAGATGAGAAGTTATATTATACCATATCTGGGGTTCACCGTATAGTACAAGGACTTTTTCTTCCGGATTGCCAAAAAAATCATCCTGTGACCAGATATCAAGATAGCCTGCAAGGGTAATTTTATTTTTTAGTATCATCTGATACCAAACGAAAGTTAATTGGAAATCTGGAGCAGTAGATCCCCGTATGTATTTATAGAGAACCTGAGTGTTCAAAACAAACTTACCAAGTTTGAAAGGATACTCAAATCCTGCCAGCCATGAATTGCGTAAGTTCTCTCCATAAACCATCGAATCAACTTCGTAGATTACACTTCCATCATTATATTCTATATGAAAGCTAAGTTCTCTCAATGATTTCTTGTTTTTGAACCAGGGAATATAGAAGCTCCGCGCAATTTCAAAATATCCTAAAGAAACTCCTTTTGGATTGTTTGGGGAGTTGAACTCAAAATCGGTGAACAGGAAGGTGTAACCCAGTGTGTCTGGTCGGTAGAACTCAAAAGTTCCAACAAAAAAGTTACGTTTTGTACCTTCCTCATATTTTCCGAAATCGTAATGAAGCTGGATGTTTTGTGAAAATAAACTGCTTGTAAAAAAAAGTAGTAGAAGAGTAATACGAATTTTCATTTCTAGTTTTTTACGTGGTTAGCTAGGACACGAGATGAATTACTGAAATTATTTTAACGGTTGCAAATGTATGATAAATTTTTTACTAGGGATTAATTGAAATTCTTTCTAAGGGTTTTATTAAAATGAAGATCATATATTCCCCCATATCGTAATATGTCATTTTTAGGTGTAAGAAGGATAATAGCTTTGCTAATAGGAATACCATCAGATAAAAATTCAACTGATATTTCAGATCCCGGTGGATTAGTT
>CAYWBC010000030.1:0-43370 GCA_964456285.1 uncultured Bacteroidales bacterium | reverse complement strand
ATTCATTCAGCATGATGTCGTAAATTCACAGAATAAATTCAATCAAACCTTATAAGTGGTCAATAAATACATACAGCAGTTAATTGACCAAGGTGAAAATCAACACCTGGATTTTAAGTACGAGGTATCTGATGCAAAAAAACTGGCCCGAACATTTTCTGCTTTTGCCAATGCCGGAGGAGGAAAATTACTTATAGGAGTAAAAGACAATGGAATAATAAAAGGAATTACCACCGATGAAGAAGCCTATATGCTTGAATCAGCAGCTCACATCTATTGCAAACCAAAGGTTAACTATTCCATTAAACCCTGGAAGATTGAAGGAAAAAGTTTATTGGAAGTCTCTATTGAGGAAAGTACTGAAAAACCTCACCTTGCTCCATGGAAAGATAATTTATGGCGAGCATTTGTAAGAATTCATGACGAAAATTTTGTTGCCAATGCAATTCAGGTAGAAGTATGGAAAAAACAAAGAAAAGGAAAGCCTGCGCTAATAAAATACAATGACATTGAAAAAAAACTCCTTGACTATTTACTGATCAATACTGAAATCACAGTCAAAGAATTTTGTCAATTGTGTAATATTGGATACTTCCTGGCCAAGAAGATACTGGTAAATTTAATTGCGGTAAGAATAATTTATATTCATTATAATGAAGAAATTATCACATTCAGACTTATTAAATAGATGTTACTCAATTCTTACTTTTTCAATTCTATTAGTTCCGATTTACCTATGAATTTTCCACTTCCTGAATAACTTTCACTCTTTATCATACCTGTTCCAATACTATACCATTCTGCAGTTCTCATTTCCATTATAACAGGTGTTTTGGTTGTAATAATTGAACTAAGCTTATAACACTCGAAAGTTCCGGCTTTTGTAGTAACACTTTCTTTTGATTCCACCTTGCGATCAGTTATTGAAATTTTCATTGTCATAATTTTTACTCCGCTATTGCTAATTTCCAAGGTCAAAAAACCATCTTTCAAAGCATCACCAATATTCAGTCTGCCGGGTAATTCAAGATTTTCAGTTTCTACATCTACCTCCATATCTTCAAAAGCGCTTACCATTTGCTGATTAATATATCCCCTCATGTCAAAATAAAAAATCCCCGATTCACAAGCAACTTCAAGGTAAGATTCACTAAGGGGTTTGCTATTTTTATCATAGCTTTTTAATAAGATAGTTGCTTCAGCCCCATCAGAGGTTTTTTTATACTTGGTTACTTTCTGAAATGTACTACCACTTATTTCTCCCTTCTTATCAAATTGCTGATAAGTAAGCTCTGCACCTTCCATTTCAGGATAGAAAAAAACACAGTCCTGGCTATACAATGCTATAGATGCAAATAGAATTAGAATTGCAAGTAAGGTTTTGAATTTCATAAAATGTAGTTTTTATATTGAACTGTACTTTAACCAATGCGCTATTTAAACAACAGAAGAATATTAAAATTGTTGCTTTTAAGTAAGAACTATTTGTTGTAAATTGATATCTGTTAATCATCTTATCCTTTCTGTAAAATTACAAATCAAATGAGGCAATGAAAGGCACAAATTTAATGAAAGGTTCAGAGCCTGATATTTCTAATGTTCATCCTTCAATTAAAGAATTGCTGGAAGTTTCATCAATTAGCCTGGTTATTCTTTCAAGAAAAGGAATTGTCTTATATGCAAATCCGGAAGCCAAAGAACTTTTTGGAGTAAATAATGAAATTTTAGGAACCGATTTTGAAAAACTATTCTTCATTGATTCTGTCACAGATACTAAAAAGTTACTAAAAGAGGCCCTTGATAGAAGCTCTGTTCAAAAGGAACAAATTTTAAGAATAAAACACAAAGAAAACGAAGCAATTTGGGGAGTAGTTAAAATTTCAACATTAAAAGCTCTTCTTTCAGAGAGTGTGCTTTTATGCCAGATAAAAAACGTCTCAGAACTTAAAGATTATGAGGAAAAAATTGCCTGGCAAAGTCACCTATTGTTAGAATTGATTAATGCTATCCCTAACAATGTATTTATTAAAAATTTAAAGGGGGAATTTTTATTAGCAAATGTTTTTGTTTCAAAACTAATGGGTGTAGATAATCCCCAAATGTTGCTTGGTAAAACAGATTTTGATTTTCACCCAAAAAAATTGGCCAAGAAATACTTTAAGGATGAACAGGAAGTAATAAAAACCGGCAAAGCAAAAATCAACATCATTGAGCAAGTCGTTGAGAGCAATAATATCCGAAAGTGGTATTCAACTTCAAAGTTCCCTTTAAAAAACAGTGAAGGAGAGATAATCGGTATAATGGGTATTGGACGAGATATTACTACCTGGGTAAAAGAACAAAAAGCATTAAGGAAAGCAAAAATAAAGGCTGAAAGAGCTGATCAGTTAAAATCAGCATTTTTAGCCAATTTATCTCATGAAATCAGAACCCCTCTAAATGGCATCCTTGGTTTTAGTCAGTTCCTGAAACAATCTATCCCAAAAGATGATAAAGATCAAAAATACATTGATTACATTATAGCCAATGGCAAACAATTGCTGAATCAAATCATTGATATCATTGATATCTCAAAAATTGACTCTGGGCAGTTCCCAATTTATAAGAGGAATTTTGTGTTGAATGAAATTATGCTTGAATTGAAATATTCTTATATTGAGAAAATGAGGCAACTTGGCTTAAGCGATATTAAGCTTCACTTAGAAATGGACCTTGTTGATAAGCAGAGTGGCATTTATGGTGACAATCTCAGAATCAAACAGGTGCTCAGCAACTTTCTTAACAATGCATTAAAGTTTACACATCAAGGGGAAATTCACTTTGGATATAGGCTGGAAAAAGACAATATCAGATTCTTTGTAAGAGACACTGGAATTGGAATTTCAACTGAGAATATAAGAACCATTTTTGAGAGATTTCGCCAGGTAGACTTTTCCTTGTCAAGAAAATATGAAGGTGCGGGCCTTGGATTAGCTATAGCTGATGGAATAGTCAAACTCTTTGATGGTGAGATTGGCGCAAATTCAGAGCTTAATAAGGGATCTGAATTCTATTTTACCATTCCTTTTGAAAAAGCTGATTTATCAGCTGGAAGCCTGAAGGAGGAATCTGAAAACAGATTAAAAAATAAACGAATTTTAGTAGTAGATGATTTAGAGTCTTCTTATGAACAATTAGAAATCATACTCTTCCAGAATGAAATTGAAGTATGGCATGCAAAAAATCAAAATTCATTTTACGAATCTATTTCAAACAGGGCAAATAAGGTAGATGTTATCATCCTTAATATGCAAACAAAATGGCTTAAAGGCTGTGCATCTATTCAAAAAATAAAATCCATCAATTCAAGAGTTCCGGTTTTGCTGATTACGAAGGAGCTCAAGAATCCCCATAAGGAAGAGTGTATGGCAGCTGGTGCTGATACTTACATCCTTGAACCTGTAAACCATGAAAAATTAATCAATACATTAAAGACGCTCATTGAATAGATCAATAAATGATTACCAGTTCTTTAGAGATATCCCTTTTGTCTTTGGTCCTTAATGTTTTTTCTGCTGCATGACCAATTGCAACAAATGAGACTAACTTCCATGGTTTCTTTATGCCTAATATCTCTTGTATCTTTTCTCTGGCAAACAAAGGTCCCGTCATCCAACAAGTTCCATACCCTTTTTCTGTAGCAGCGAGTAACAGGTTTTGAATGCTGGCTCCTGAACTCTGCAAATCAGGATAATTATTTATTCTATCCAATTCATCATGATTTATTTTTACCCCCATTTCCAATAATGTTTCATATGGATGACTGGTTAGTGCAATTAACATTGGTGCATCACGAAAGAAGGAAGAAAACCATGCTGTTTGATTCTTCAAGAGTTTAGAAAATCGTGTGCTTTTTTCAGGCAATTTTGCAATTTCTCTGGTAACCGTATCTGCCATTTTGTTTATAACTACCTTATTTAGAATAATATAATATTTCCATGGCTGATAATTATTGATACTGGGCGCGCATCCTGCCAATCGAATAATTTCGCGTATATCAGAAATATCAACCGGAGTATCAGAGAATTTTCTAATGCTGGTACGGGATTCTATTGCAGTTTTCAAATCCATAACATCTGTGTATAGTTTGTGTTAAAATTAATCACTTATACTGTTATTTTCTTGCATAAACCCAAAACTTAATGCCAATCCTTCATTCAACAATTCCATATTTATATGTTTCTTTACAAGATCTTTTAAGGAAATCCTTGTGACAAGCACAGAAACTTCAAAAAAAAGTCCATTACAAAAGTTAAGATCGACCAGAATTATCTATCCTGTTCTTTTCGGACTGGGAGTTGTTATTTTCATGTTTGTTCGCAAATTTGACTCTGATTTATTCAAAACCATTCGTTTTGATCAAAGAGCAATTTTCTGGATCTTCGTGGCCATTTTGCTTATGGCAATTCGGGATATTGGATATATGATAAGACTAAAAATTTTATCTGATAAGAGTTTCACCTGGTTCCAGACATTTCGAATTATCATGCTTTGGGAATTCACCTCTGCAATTACTCCATCGGCCATCGGAGGAACAAGTGTAGCAATTATTTTTGTGAACAAAGAAGGAGTGAAACTTGGAAAAGCTTCTGCTATTGTCATGGCCACATCTTTCCTTGATGAATTGTATTTCATAATAGCCCTCCCTGTAATCCTGATCTTTATTAGTTCTCATCACCTATTTCATATTGAAGGAGTTGATGGTGGGGGAATTGCATTTGCCAATGAATTTTTTCTTTTTGCTATCATTGGATATTTGGTTAAGCTGGTGTACACATTGGCTTTGAGTTATGGCTTGTTTTTTAATCCCCGTGGATTAAAATGGCTTTTATTATGGATTTTTAAACTCCCTATTCTTCGCAGGTGGAGAGCCGGAGCAAATGAAGCCGGATACGATATTGTAAATAGTTCGTATGAATTAAGAAAAAAACCTTTTACTTTTTGGTTAAAAGCATTTGGAGCCACAATGTTATCATGGACATCCCGCTATTTTGTAATAAATGCTCTCTTTCTTGCCTTTGTTACTGTTCCCGATCATTTTCTCCTATTTGCCCGCCAGCTTGTAGCCTGGATAATGATGTTAGTAAGCCCAACACCGGGAGGAAGTGGTTTCTCGGAATATGTTTTTATCAGGTATTTTGGAGAATTATTGCAAATTTCCCCTGAACTGAAAGGTTCTTTGGCAGCAGTTCTTGCTTTATTATGGCGACTGATATCTTACTATCCCTATTTATTTATCGGATCCATTATATTTCCACGTTGGATACGCGCAAAGTTTGGGTCAGGGTCCGTTAATACCTAATTCGTAAGTAGCTTACCATTTAGCACCAAAGCATCTAAGTTCATTCTTTTTGCACTGGCTCGGGCATTTTCAGGTGTTTGTACAATAGGTTCATCTTTGCAATTGAAAGATGTATTAATGAGGGCGCGAATTCCATAAAGTTCAAAACATACTTCCAGAAGATCATAGAGAAAAGGATTCTGATTTCTTTTTTCAATAATCTGAATTCTTGAAGTATTGTCAGCATGAACAACTCCTGCTATTTCATGAATCCTGTCGGCTTTTATCTTAAAATCAAACAACATGTAGGCTGCAGAAACAGGAAATTCACTGTGGCCTGTATAATATGCTGCATGCTTTTTTAGCATTACAGGAGCAAGAGGCCTGTACCATTCTCTTTCTTTCATCTGCATTGAAATCCTCTTTGCTAATTCTGTTGAATTTGCTCTTGCAAGAAGACTTCTGTTGCCAAGAGCTCTTGGCCCTATTTCACCAAAGCCATTGCATATTCCTACTACTGAATAGGTATGAATCATTTCAGCAATTCTTTTAATGTCTTCCAACTGAAATGTTAATTGACTTTCTTTAATATTGAAATTATTCAGGAAAGCATCTGTGGTGTTTATCTGGTATCCTCTATGAATTGATGAAGCAACGGCTGCTCCAATAGAGAGTCCGGTATCATTCGCACAGGGAGGAATAAAAACATTTTCAAATTCCCCGGAATTCATTAAGGATGAATTTAATTTAATATTCAAAGCACAACCACCTGTAAAATAAAGATGCTTCAAACCTGTTTTTCTTTTAATTTCAAGTATTTCTTTCAAAGATTCCCTGATAAAAATATCATGTACAGTTGCAGCAATGTCCTTAAGAAAACTATTTTTATTATCCATTGATTTCAAGTCTATATCCCAATCTGATCTAAGCTTGGAAAAGAAGCGTTTTGGTGATGACCAGATGTCAGAGAAAAAGTTATTTTCTCTAATCCAAAGTTCAATATCTCTATTATAAATTCCATGAGAAGCCAAACCCATAAATTTCCCCGGAACACTGTTATGGTATTTTGGCTTGGTTCCCGTCAGCCTAAAAATCAATGGATTGGCATTAAATAAATTCGTGAATTGCTTTAGGTGCCAATGATAATTTATATTTGATATCTGCTTATTACGATACTCCCAGGAAGAAAAATTGCTAAGACTAGCACCTCCATCGTAATGAATCATGAGAGATTCATCCCTGAATTCTCCAAAAAATGGAACGCAAGAAAAAATATGGGCCAATTCATGACTTATAACATATGCTTTCATCTTCGTTCCAAACCAATTGGCACTCTCCTCCCTAAGAAGGCCTATATTTTCTTTTAATTGTGAGGATTTGAATTTTACCTTACCTCCACTGGAAATAAAATCCTGTCCAAGTTCATGGTCTGAAAAACAAAGAATTAAGTTTTTATAATTTTCAAGCTGCAAGCTCTTTGCTATAGCCTCAATGTGTTGATGCAAAGTTGCATCATACTTCAAACGGGAGATTCTTTCAAGATGAATGTAACTCAATAATTTTCCACCCGTAAAAAAGGAAATATTATGGTCGTGAATTTGCTCTGGAAAAATACTCGCAGATAGATTTTTTACTCCATAAATACCCGCTATTATCTCAGCGTTCATAAATGATCAGTTAATTTTTTATGAAAATAGGTATATTTGATTTTCGGCGGGTTAATTAATTAATTTTTTGTTTTAATTATTCACGAAGATTTAATAGATTTAGTATTAAATGATGCACTTGTCGAAAGGAAGTCAGTTTTAACACGATTTGTATGACGGTAACAGAGCAGGATTTTCAGTTATTTATATATGCGCTTAAGACTTCTTCCAAATATGACTTCAGTGAATATTCTGAAAAATCACTTAAAAGAAGACTAACAAAAATTTTAGCTGACAATAAGTTGAATATTAATTCTCTTATTAATAAGCTCAAGAATGATCAGATTTTCGTTGAAAAGATAGTAAAAGAAGTAACTGTCAATACTACTGAACTGTTTCGAGACCCTCAGGTATGGCATGCAATGAGATATGCAATATTACCAAAACTGAAAAACAACTCGGTGATCAATATATGGCATGCCGGCTGCTCAACAGGCCAGGAAGTATATTCAATGCTAATTATATTAAACGAGATGGGGCTTTTGGAAAAAACAAAGATTTACGCTACCGATTTAAATACTGATGTTATTTCTCAGGCACAGGAAGGAGAATATAAATATCGCTTTAACATTGGATACCTTGACAATTTTGACAAGGTAGTTAAGGAAAATCCATACAACTATGAGGAATATTATGATGTGCCTTATGAAAAGTATTTTTCTATAGATAAATCTGCCGATTCCATTAAAATGAATGATTTCTTAAGAAAGAAGCCAATTTATAAAAAGCATGATCTGGTCAAAGATGGGAACACTCTTTTTGTGAAGTTTGATATTATTTTATGCCGTAATGTAATTATTTATTTCAATTACACATTGCAAAGCAAAGTATTTGATCTTTTCCACAGAAATCTTTATGATAATGGGTGCTTGTTATTAGGTATGCATGAAACTATTTTAGGATCATATTCAGTAAAATTCCAAAAAAAAGGTCATGCATATTATAAAAGCTAAATTTAATTTTATTTAATGTGCCATCATGAATTTCAAGTTTAAACATATAAAGAATAGATTCCTTCTCCAGATCGTATTTTTTATGTTTTTTGTTTTGATTTGTGCCGGAATTTTCTGGGTCTATAGTAATTCTGTTAAAAAAATAGATGCCACAGTAAACGAAATTTCTCTCCTTAAAAAGGACATTCAAAATGCTCATGCTCTTTCATACAAAATACTATTAGAAGGCGATTACAGTAGCAACAATGCAGCTGTGTCGGCCCTGGAATCTTTTCAAGACAGTCTGAATACAATTCTTGAATTAAGATATATCCGGCAATTGCTGGAAACCAATTCTATCGATGATAGTCTTCATCATGCAGTTAATAATTGCATTAAATCAGTACAATATTTAATCCTTTCCGAGAAAGAATTAAATACGTATACTCATGGCAACGCAGATGCACTTTCATCAATATCGACTGATTTGCTTACGAAGTATATAAGTACAATCGATCTTGAGTTATATCTGTCTGCAATTGAACTAAAGAATCTTGAATCTGAATTCTTGTATTATGGAGATAAAAAAGCCTATAATAATTTAATAGGCATGATTGATAATATTTCATATCACTCAGCCATGCAAGAGTTGATTTTAGCTGGTAATAATGATTTAACCAGTCTATTTGCAGATTATCACACAAAAGCAAAACTTATTGATAATATCATTGACCGAATAGGTGGAATTGATCTTGATCATGGGCAGCAGTATGATCTCGAAAATGATTTTCTTACTCTAAAAAATACATTTGCAAAATTTGAAGGTCTGGTTGTGAATAAAATTAAGACAGGGAAAAGGGGACGACTTATCATCTTATCTTTAATTACCCTCTTGTTTTGTGCTGCTTATGGCTGTCTCATTATTGCGTTAATGAAGAAGATAAAGGATTCATTATCTCAAACTGTTGAATTTACTTATAATTTAGGCAAAGGAAAATTTTCTAACAAGGATCTGGACAAAAATGCTCCTTATGAATTTTCATCTTTGAATCAAAACCTTAGCACAATTTATTCTGCTGCTAATGAGAAGAAAATTTTTGTGGATAACCTTCTCAAACAAAATTTTGAAGCCGATCTTTCATTGCAAGGCAAGGGAGATACATTTGGCAAAACATTACTGGCACTTAAAGAGAATATGAGAAAAGCTCGTGAAGAGCAATTAAAATATTCTGAAGAGAATCGCTTAAGGCGCTACTTGAATGAAGGTATAGCAAATTTTGCAAGCCTCCTTAGAACAAATAGTGATAATCTGAGTAAGCTATCAGATATTTTCATACGTGAATTGGTAAAATACCTTGAAGCAATACAAGGAGGGGTTTTTCTTGTAGATGAAAATAATGAAGATGATCTTAAGCTTGCAGGAGCCTTTGCATACAACAGGAAAAAATACCTGGAGAAGACTATTAAAAAAGGTGTTGGCTTGGTTGGGGCATGCGCTCTTGAAAAGAAAAGTATAAATCTTACTGAAATCCCGGAAGAATATATTGAAATAACATCAGGTTTAGGAGATGCTCCTCCAACTAATTTGCTTCTTTTACCAGTAATGCATGAAGAAAAACTTATAGGAGTTATTGAGCTGGCCTCGCTTAATAAATTTGAAACTCACCAGATAGAAGTTGGAGAAAATATCGCTTCCACTCTTGCTTCAACTATTATAAGCACAAAAATTAATGCTCATACATCTCAATTGCTAACGAAATCTCAGCAACAAGCTGCAGAAATGGCGGAACAGGAAGAGGAGATGCGGCAGAATATGGAAGAATTAAAGGCTACACAAGAAGAATCAGCCCGACGGGAAGAAGATTTGGATGGATTTATTAACGCCGTTAATCAGTCTTTCTTTGTGCTCGAGTACGATACAGGAGGTACTATTCAATCTGCAAATAAAAAAATAAGCGAATTTTTTAAACTCCCCACAGATAAAATAATTGGCAAAACTCACCATGAACTTTTGGGAGAAGGTACGAAAGCAGACAATCTTTTATTTGCTAGTGTATCGGAAGGAAATACAGTTGAGTTAACTGAAAAGATTACTTTGAATAATAAACCTGTTGAAATTAATAACACTTTTTCTCCCATTAAATCTAAAACTGGGGCAACTGTCAGAATTCTGAATATCATGACAGTAAATTTTAATTAGACATATTCTATGGTTGAGCTAGGCATAGTTGATATTAGAGAAATAATCAGGTTGGTAATTAAACATTATGACTTCGATCTGTCCAACTTTTCGCTCACCTCGTTGAAATATCGATTAGAACATATTATAGCAAAAAACAATCTTAATAATACTGAGAGCCTATTCCGGAAACTTGTAGATCAACCTGAGTTTTTTGATACCTTTCTAAATCAATTGAGTATTCCTTCCTCTGAAATGTTTCGCGATCCATCTTTATGGAGATGGCTGCGTGAAAGTTATTTTCCCAATCTGGAAGAAAAACATCTGATGAATTTTAAAATTTGGCTACCGTATTGTGTTTCAGGAGGGGAATTGTTTTCATTAGCGATATTACTGAAAGAAATTAATTTACTGAATAGAGTGAAAATATTTGCTTCATCTTTCAGTAATAAGAGTATTGAGGATATCAAGTCCGGAATTTATCCCTTTAAAAAAGGGGAAATATCAATAGAAAATTACAAGCGTTTTTATGGAGATTCTGATCTGACAGATTATTTTAAAAGAGAAAAATACAATGTTGTAAGGGATACATCTTTAATAAAAAATGTAGAATTTATTAAAGATGATATTAACTTTAATAAAGCTCCTATGAACATTAAACTCATATTAATGAGAAATGTATTCATATATTTTAATCCTAATTATCAGGAAAAAGTATTGCGGAAAATCCACGAGAGCCTATCGGCATACGGTAACCTAATAATTGGTCTTAAGGAGATAATTAGTACAAACAATAGTGCTAAGGATTTATTTGATGCAGTTGAATTAAATGAGAGTGTTTATAAAAGAAAGATAGTGTGAGAAATGGATTATAAAGCTTTGATAATAGGAGGATCGGCTGGGAGTTTCCAGATTGTTACACGGATATTGAATTCGTTAAATTCCTCTTTCCCTATGCCGGTTTTATTATGTCTTCACAGACTAAAGCATGTTCGGTCTGGATTTGTAGAAGCACTGTCTCTAAAATCAAACATACCGATTTCTGAACCTTTCGATAAGGATCAGCTTAAACCGGGATGTGCTTATCTTGCTCCTGCGAATTATCATATGTTTATTGAACTGGCAAACAGAATCTCATTATCAGCAGATGAACCGGTAAATCATTCCCGTCCTTCAATTGATCTATCATTTGTTACTGCTGCAAATGCATACAGAGAAAAGTTGATTGGAATAATACTATCAGGAGCCAACCGTGACGGGGCTCTGGGACTAAAAAAAGTTGGTGATAACGGAGGGGTAACTATTGTCCAGGATCCTACTGAAAGTGAAGTAAAAACAATGCCTGAATCTGCCTTGCAACATACCAAAGTTGATTACGTATATTCCTGTGACCAGATAATTAGATTTCTGCTCAAACTATAGATTTTATGATATTTAAACAACATAAACTAGTCTTTCAAATATTGTTTGCATTAACAATCCTTTTTGTTTTGTTTTTGGCCTTCCCTTTTTGGAATAGTTGTTCTACGCCAAAAGCCTGGCCAATTGTTTTCCTTGTTCTATCACTAATCTCCTTAACCGGCCTGTTTTTACTTCACAAAAAAGCCAGTGATACCGAAAGTATTGAAGATCAGGTAAAACAAAAAGTTGAAAAAGAAAGAATAAAGATTTTAAATGAACTTACAAAAACCAAAGAAGAAGTTATTGTTGAAGATGATAAGGAAGAGATTAATAATCTTGTAGGCAAAATTATTCCAAAGGGTAAATTTAAAGACCTTGAAAGTTTTGCAAAAAAATTATTATCAAATCTGTCGAATAATTTGGAGCTGGCTCAGGGAATATTCTATGTTGCAGATGCAAAGAAAAAGAGTTTTCATTTTATAGTCGGATATGCACTAACAAGTGAAGACCCCATTCCCGATTTTATCCTGGGAGAAAATTTAAATGGGCAGGCTGCACAAACTCAGGAAGTAATGATAATTGACGAAATACCGGAAGAATATTTTGATATTGAATCTGGTTTGGGTAAAAGCAAGCCCAAAAGTCTGTTATTAATTCCTATAGTTGATAAGAAAAAAACCATTGGTCTGCTTGAATTGGCTATTTTTATTAAAGTAGAAGAAAAACATATAAATCTCATGTCTGCTATAAGTAAACCTATTGCAGATAAATTAATTCAAATTCAAAAGTTGTAGTGAAGGAATGGCGAATATTTTGAATCTATATAAAAAGTATTTTGGAAAAGAGATAAATCTCATATCTTTTTCAGTAGTAGTAGGCTTCGCTATTCCAATTATTTCCTGGATAGTCGAGATTATAATTCAAAAAGCTCCATTTTCACCTGCATCACTTATTCATCTGCATAAGAATATACCTGCCTTAATTGTTATTGATCTTCTTCCTCTTATTTTAATATCTGCAGCCTACATTATCAAATATCAGCAAAAGGATAGTAAAACTGAATTTAATAAACAATTATCCGACAGAGATAAAAGATTAGAGAGTATGGCTGAATTCGCCAAACAAATAGGTGAAGGAAATTACAACACTCAGTTAGATATCTCTACTCATAATGATGCTCTTGCACAATCACTTCTTGTGATGCGTGAGAATTTAATTTCGAACCATCAAAAAGATACTGAACAAAACTGGATTGCCGAGGGGAAAGATACTATCTCAGAAATACTTCGAACCAATGTTAAAATCGATGAATTATCGAATAAAGTAATTCAATCGCTGGTAAAATATGTTAACGTTATACAAGGAGCTCTGTACCTCTACGATGAAGAAAATCAATTGCTTAGAAATGTAGCTACTTATGCTTACAATAGAAAAAAACATATTAATCAGGAGTTTAAAATTGGACATGGCCTGATTGGGGAGTGTGCTTATGAAATGGATTATCTGTACAGAACAGAAATACCAGATGATTATACTACCATAAGCTCTGGAATTCTTGGAGAACAAAAACCACAGAGTATCCTTCTTGTTCCTCTTGTTACTGATGAAAAACTCCAGGGAGTAATTGAGTTTGCATCAACAAAGAATGAAATTCCTGAACAAACAATTCGTTTACTGAAAGAACTTGGTGAAATCATTGCCCGTACCATTTTTAATCTGAGGGTTAATCAACAAACAGAACAATTGTTGCTTGAGTCGCAAAAAATGACAGGTGAATTGCAGGAGAACGAAGAGCAATTGCGACAGAATGCAGAGGAGATGAGGGCTACACAAGAAGAGTTGCAAAAATCAAATGAACAACTTGAGGCAAACATCATAAAAGTTGAGAATGCACAGAAAAGATTGTACTCCCTATTAGAGAATGCATCAGAAATCATCTCCATTTATGATGAGAATATGGTTCTGACATATGAAAGCCCATCAGTGATTAAAATTATAGGATATACTCCCGAAGAAATGATGGGTGGAAAAGATATGGACAGGTTGACACGTAAAGGTGAAACTGCCATGCGTGCCATGTTTAAACAATTGCTTTCCAATCCCTCCGAGCCTGTTAGCATTCAATACACTTATATGAAGAAAAACGGACAGAAAATATTCCTTGAAACTACAGGAAGAAATCTTCTGACCGATCAGGCAATTAACGGTATTATTCTTAACTCATCTGATATTACCGAAAGAAAACGAGCCGAAAAAGAAGAAAGAATGAGGAGCAAAATGCAGGCTCTGTCAGAAAACTCACTTGATATGATCTTGCGTTTAAGTACTGTTGGACAGTTCTTTTATGTTAATCCGGTTGTCGAAACTTATACAAGTATTGAAGCAAAAGACTTAATTAATAAGACACTCAACGAAGTAAAATTTTCGGAAATTCTCTTTAACTATTTCCGCGATACCATTGAAAAGGTAAAAGCAAGTCCAGAGAAGACCAATACAGAAATAACTATTCCTGCAAAATTTGAAGGCAGAGAAGAGGAAAATCGTATCATGAGCTTCAATGCTATTCCGGAGTTTAATGATAATGAGCTCGAAACCATTTTATTTGTTGGCCATGATGTAACTGAGGCGAAAAGGATTGAGCAAGAGATTCAGGATAAAAACAGGAAGATTGAAGATTCCATCAATTATGCTCAGCGTATTCAAACTTCCATACTACCTGATAATAGGGTTATTAGAGAATTTATCCCAAATTCATTCATATTCTATCGCCCGCGAGATGTGGTAAGCGGAGATTTCCCATGGTATTTTAAGAGAGGTGATGATATTTATATTGCAGCAGTTGATTGTACAGGTCATGGGGTGCCAGGTGCTTTGCTTTCGTTTATTGGATATTTCTTATTGAATAATATTGTTAATCACGATAAAGAACTCACAGCATCAAGTATCACAGATGAGTTGCATTACAGTGTTAGAAAAACACTTAAACAAGAAGATAGTGGAGCTGAAGCCCGGGATGGAATGGATATTGCTTTTTGCAAGATAAATTATGACAAAAAAGAATTGCAGTATGCTGGTGCTCATCGTCCTTTGTATTTACTGCGAAATGGCGAACTTGAAGAATTTAAAGGTGACCGAAAAGCAATTGGTGGCATCCCACATCGCAAAAAGAAGGAAAAAGACTTTACTAACTACATTATTAATATCAAAAGAGGAGATAAGATCTTCTTCTTCTCTGACGGACTATCTGATCAATTAGGTGGCCCTGAAATTAAAAAGTATTCTCCAAGGCGAATTCGGGAGAAAATTGTTGAGAACAAAGACTTGACTATGGATGAATTTAATACTTTCTTTGTTAATGACTTTAAAGAATGGATGGGAGATCACAAACAGATAGATGATGTACTATTAATAGGAATAGAATTTTAATTGAAATTATATAAACAGGTGTATTATGGATAATAAAAAAGATGTGAAAGGTTTTCTTGAGTTTGTTTACGAATTTTACAAGACAATGAAAGCCCACGAAATTTCTCTTGTGTATGAAGGAGAAATTACTCACCAGATAACTAAAGCTTTTACGTCCCTAACTGAATCAAACATGGCGAAAGACGATGAACCTGGAACTGTTCAGCGGAAAGTTTTCCATGTTATGGTTGAATGTTTGCAAAACATTAGCAAACATGCCGATGATTTTACGTCAAGTGATTTTTTATTCTCAGGAAGAGGAATTTTTCTGGTGAGTAAAGGTGATAACGAGTATAGTGTTACTACCGGTAATGCTGTTGATAATGACAGAATTGAGGAATTAACCAACATGCTCGAAACCATTAATAAAATGGACAAAGAAGAGCTAAAAGACCTTTATAAAAGGCAAATGAAAGAAGGAAGACTCTCAGATAAGGGGGGCGCGGGTTTAGGTTTTATTGATATTAAACGTAAAACCGGAAAAGAACTTGAATATCACTTCCTACCTATCTCAAATGATACTTCATTCTTTTTATTAACTTCGACTATCTCAAGAGATGACATTTAAAAAAAAAGTGTAGCTATGGAAACTATCAAAATTCAAGGTACTGAAGATACACCAAAGGTAATTCTCGATAAAGATACTGATATCATGGAGATATCAGGACGCTCTTTGCCCGAAGATGTAACTTCATTCTATGAACCAGTACTTACCTGGCTTGAAGAATACTCTCAAAATCCGAATAAAAAAACAATATTTAATTTCAAATTGGTATATTTCAATACTGCTTCATCAAAACTCTTACTGGATATTTTAATGAAGCTGGAAGAAATTCATGAAGCTGGTAATGATGTTCTCATTCGATGGCATTTTCCTGAAGACGATGAAGATATGGAAGAAGCGGGAGAAGAGTATGCTGATATTGTAGATGTACCATTTGAACAGGTAAGTTATTCGGGTTAATTACTCGAGCGCCAAGTGCCGGTTAATTTTATTATTACAATATGAGTGAGGAAATCCTAAAGGCTCTGATGCAGTTGTTTGCTATTGTAGCAAAACAAGATGAGGGTGTTGAGCCAACACAGGTTGAATATGTAAAAACATTCCTGGAACAGCAGCTAACTTCAGAGAAAGTAACGGAATATTACTCCTTATTTGCAGAAAATGCCGGATTAACTCAAGAAGAGGAACAAAAAAAGAGTAAGTTAACTTCAGTAAAAGATTCCGTTAGAATTCTTGGTCTTTGTAAAAAGATCAACAAAACACTTACTCAAAAGCAAAAGGTTGTTGTTCTTTTGCGTTTGTTTGAGATTATCAATGCTGATAGAAAATTTACTGATCAGCGAATGGCTATTATAAATACCGTAGCCGAAGTTTTCAATATTTCTCAAGATGAATTTAAAAGCGTTGAACGTTTTGTAATAAAAAATGAAGCTCTTGAGCTGGATGACGGTAATGTTCTGATAATAAATGCACGAAATGAACGATACAAGTATGCTAAGAGCATAAAAACAAAACAGCTTGACACTGACATTTTTATCCTCAAAGTATCCAGTGTTGACCTCTATTTTCTAAAATATACAGGTAAGGAAGAACTATTCTTAAATGGCCTTCCTATCAATTTCTCAAGAATATATCTGTTTGCAAACGGCAGTGCTGTAAAACTCACTAAAGGAGCACCTATTTATTACAGTGATGTTGTTGCGCACTTCATGGCAGATATGACTTCCAGTAAAATCTCCTACACAGTCAGAAATGTTAGTTTCCGATTCCCTAATGGCAATTTAGGACTTCGTAACATTTCTTTCTCTGAAAGTCATGGCCGCCTGATAGGAATAATGGGTGCCAGTGGCGCTGGAAAAACTACACTTTTAAATGTATTGTCTGGTATCGACCAGCCAACCGAAGGAGAAGTAATTATAAATGGATTAAACCTTCATGAAGATAAGGAAAAGCTTGAGGGAGTTATTGGCCTTATCCCACAAGATGATCTCTTAATAGAAGAACTAACTGTATTCGAAAACCTCTATTATAACGCAAAACTTTGTTTTAAAAATAAGTCTGAAACAGAAATTAAAAACCTTGTAAATAAAACACTTACTAACCTTGGACTGATTGATCGCAAAGATCTTAAGGTTGGGTCTCCATTAAAAAAGATGATAAGTGGCGGGCAAAGGAAAAGACTTAATATTGCACTCGAATTAATTCGTGAACCTTCCATATTATTTGTTGATGAACCTACATCCGGATTATCATCGAGAGATTCAGAGAATGTGATGGATCTTCTTAGGGAGCTTTCACTTAAAGGCAAATTAATTTTTGTAGTTATACACCAGCCATCTTCAGACATATATAAAATGTTTGATAAAATGGTTATACTTGATACAGGCGGTTACTTAATCTATTATGGTTACCCCGTTGAAGGAATAATGTATTTTAAAAAGATGGATGCCCAGATTAACAGTGAAGTTGGAGAATGTCAGATCTGCGGAAACGTAAATCCTGAGATACTTTTTAATATTATCGAATCATTTGTTGTCGATGAATTCGGAAATTATACTGACACACGTAAAGTATCTCCAGAAAAATGGGAGGAAAATTATAATGCTAATTTCTCCCAGGAAGAAATTGAAACTGTCACTGAAAAACCGCCAAAAGCTCTTAATATTCCGAATTGGTTTTCACAATTGAAAATCTATGGTATTCGCGATTTTTTATCAAAAATCAGCAATAGGCAGTATGTAATGCTGAATTTAATAGAAGCACCTGTTCTTGGTTTTATCTTGTCATATCTTATTCGATATATTGAGGACCCAAATTCCAAAATTTACATTTTCAGAGTCAATGAGAATCTTCATATTTTTATTTTCATGGCTCTGATTGTTGCTCTTTTTCTAGGCCTGATGGTTAGTGCTGAAGAAATTGTAAAAGACAGAAAAATACTGAAACGTGAGAAGTTCTTAAATCTCAGCCGATCGAGCTATTTACTATCAAAAATTTTCATTCTTTTCATTATCAGTGCAATTCAAACATTCTTGTTCGTAATTATTGCTAACAGCATTCTTGGAATTCAGGGAATGAACTTCATTTACTGGCTCGCTTTATTTTCCACAGCCGCATTTGCTAATATGCTTGGCCTTAACATTTCTGCTACATTTGATTCTGCAGTTACTATCTATATCATGATACCTTTAATCATGATACCCATGATGATATTAAGCGGTGCTATGTTTAGTTTTGATAAATTGAACAAGACCATTGGCCGTGTTGATAAGGTCCCCTTTATTGCTGAGTTTATGGTAACCAAATGGGGATTTGAAGCCCTCATGGTTCATCAATTTAAATACAACAAGTTTACTAAGGAATTTTATGACCTTGAAAGACTTGAGAGTATGGCGGATTTTAAGAAGGTGTATTATATACCCGAAATGCGTAGCAAATTAAATAGTATTGATAAAGAACTTAGAAACATTAATCAGGTTGATGCAACAAAAAATGATCTAAAACTTATAATTAAAGAGATAAAAAAAGAAAACAAACGAATTGAACTAACTAAGAATGAAGATCAATTGAGAAATCCTCAAAATGGAGAAATGCTTATAGCGCCTGTATTTTTTGAAAATGCTGATGAATTGAGTTTAGAAGATTTTAATTTAAATACGTCCAGGCGTGTCAATGAATATCTTAAACAACTTGAAAGTTACTATGGAAATATTTTCCAGCTGGCTAACAGACGACGACAAAATAAAATCACATACCTCCTTGAAAATCATCCTGAAAGGTATCAGGAGTACAGAGATAGATACTTTAATGAAAGTATTGCCGATATTTTGAAAAAAGTATATGAAAAAAATAAAATACTGGAATACAAACATCAATTGGTTCAACATATAGATCCCATATACGAAATACCCATCCCTTCAAATGCTTTAAGTTTCAGAACGCATTTTTTTGCTCCTGAGAAGCATTTGTTTGGTAAATATTTTGAGACATACTGGTTTAATATAGTGGTAATATGGCTTCTTACATCAATTCTCTATGTTCTATTGTATTTCGATGCATTTAGAAAACTTCTGAGTCTTGGTGAAAACTTAAGGAAAAAATAGATTTTGACTAAAATAGATTTTTAATATCTTTATACTAATTGTTACATTTGTTTAATCCGCAACAACAAACACAGAGAGCTATGATAAAAAGAATATTTGCGCTTCTTGTTGTCAGCCTTTTAATTTTTGCATGTAAATCGGGAGGGACAGGAAAATCAGGAGATGAGTTTGCAGTACCTGACGATATTGTGAATGAAGGCGTATTAGAAATTTCTGAAGAAGTGATGCAAGATATCGTTCAGAATATCTCCTCACCGGTAGAAATGGCATCATTGGTTAAAAGTCTTAATGCTAATTTCTCAAGTAAATATTTGGCTCCAACTGACCATGTTGATGAACTAACAACAAGTTATCAACAAGCATTTCATTTGGGTATTTATGCTGCTGATCTTGGATATCTGAATATTTACAACAAGACTAACTCTGTAATCGATTATATTACAGCAATTAAAACTCTTGCTGACGGAGTTAGAGTAGGCCATTTTTTTGATTTTACAACCTTGAAAAGACTTGCTCAGAGTAACACAAATCTTGATTCCCTTATGTATATTTCTGTGCATAGCTTTAATCAGATGGATAAGTACCTTAGAAGCGATAATCGTAGCAATCTTAGTACATTAATGGTTACCGGTGTTTGGATTGAAGGACTCTATCTTGCTACTCAGGTAGCAAAATCTGATCCCCATCCAGAAATTGCAGAAAGAATCGGGGAGCAGAAAATTATTATGGATCAGCTAATGCTTATACTTCAAAATTTTAAGTCTGATAAGTATTTTGCAAAGCTAATTGAAGACCTTAGTGTCATCAAAGACGAATTCAGCGATGTTACAATCACCATAGTAAAAGGAGAACCTGAGGCAATTGAAGAAGATGGAATGTTGGTAATTATTCAAAAAGACGTAAGTACAGTTAATATTTCAGACAAGAAGCTGAACAGCATAATTGAAAAAACAGAACAAATTCGTAACAAGCTAATCAGTATTTAATATGAAAAATATCCTGAAATACATATTCCTTTCATTTGTTTTCTTTACGAGTCAGGCAATTGCTCAAGATAATGTTGAGCTTGTTGCTCAGTGTGCTGCCAGTGCAGGAAATGTTACTTACCTTAAAGATTTTATTGTAAAACTTGATGCTGGCATCCCGGGAGGTAAGCCACCTTCAGCAAAATTTTCCATGGTATTGAGTAAGAACACTCAATATCGTTTTTCAATCTGCACGGCTCCCGATTCAGAAGGCGAAGCCATTCTTCAACTTTTTGATATGAATTTGTTACAAGGAAGTACTTACATTAGTGCCACCGGAAAAGAATTTCCGTTCTTCGACTTCAAATGTCAAAAGACCGGAGTTTACCATGTTTTTATTTCCTTTAAAGAAGGTAAACCTGGTGAATCTGTAGGAATCTTATCTTTTGTGAAGAAACTCTAATTAACCGGTTAATAAAAGAATATCAAAGCTGCCTGAACAAGAGCAGCTTTTTTTATCCAAAAATATTCAAGGCAATAGGAATAATTAATAACAATAAAAAGAGAATATTGTTTATGAAACTATTTCTACAATCACTAAAGTAAGAAGATAATAAGACGGCAACTGGTACAGATAAAAGAATAAATATTTCTATTCCTACTGAAGGAATTAAAATAAACATCAATACAACATTTATAAATAGATAAAACAGCAGTTGATAATACTTCCTTAGTTGAACCTTTGCTGTTGCATACCTGCGCAAGGCAAACAAATTAGCAATAATCATTACTAAAAGATAAAACCCCAAAGAAGCGAGCAGTGGCCAGGTATAATTAACCACCTTGTCTAAGGTCATCCACTGAAAAAGCATATTTACCATCTCTTTTATTGATTTATCAAGAATAAAGTATCCTGTAAGGATGTAGAGAAATGGAAGCGCCAATCCAATAAGAGTATACAATAATTCTCTCCAGTTGAATTGACGTAAAATAAATTGCGAAATCCATAAAAATGGCAACAGAAAAATAATATTAAAGTAAAATAAACTTCCTATTGCCAACAAAATACCCACATCTAAATACCTTAATGACATGTTTTTTCCTGAAATTATGCCAAAAATTCGGTGGATAATAAATAAAACGAATATGACCGAAATCAAAATCTCAGAAAACAATTCCTGGTAGAATGCAAAAGACGAAACCGAAATAATAAATATAGCAGGAAACTGAACCCTGTTTTGAAGAATAATATACTTAATAGTAGTTCTTGTAAGATAAAAACCAGCAAATAAAAATCCCAAGGCTGTAAAAACTGATAAAATAATATCAGAATTGTCCCAGTCAAAAAGTAAATTCTTGTAATTCGCTAAAAAAGGAAGTAAAAAGGGTATTGGCAAATTTTGTTGATTGGCCCTTCCGATATAAACACTAAAAACAGAAAAAAAAGAATAGAATACAATAAAAATTATAAATGCCTGTTGATTTCTGCGTAAGAATTTTATCATACTATTCTATAGAAGAAAACTATTAATAAATAGCATTGCAAATTTTCAATCTGTCTTTACTATTTATTTAAGAGTCTTCAAATAAGACAATCCTGCCTATAAAATTTCATCCAATTTTTTAACCAGTGTGCTTTTTGGAACAGCTCCTACCTGCTTGTCCTTTATTTCGCCGTCCTTAAAAAATAAGATAGTAGGAATATTTCTAATCCCATACTTACTGGCAACACCTGGATTGCTATCTACATCAAGTTTGCCAACAATTGCCTTTCCTTTGTAATCCTCACCAATTTCTGCAACAATTGGGCCTACCATACGACATGGACCACACCACTCAGCCCAAAAATCAACAATAACAGGCTTATCTGCCTTCAATACAATTTCCTCAAAATTTGAATCTGTTATTTCTAAAGCCATCTTGTTTATATTTTAATTAGTTAAATGCTTAAGCTGTGTTTAACAAATTTACTAAAATTAAGAAGCTACCCTATACTAATAATCAACTAACTTTATATTCCAATTCCGTTCTGTTGTTAAGAAAATCTATCAACTCATTCGTTACTGAAACAGATGTATTTCTTGAATACATTTCCAGTGTAGAATCCTCATCTTCATCATAAATATAAAATTTTACATTTGCCTTTCCCTTGTGTCGATTAACTTGTTCCCGAATCTCCTTAATAATTTGTTCATTTAAATCTTTCAATGCAATCCTGATAGCCAAACTATTAACGATTTCCTCCCTGGCATTGTTCAAAATTATCATTGATTTTACTTTAAACTCCCAATATTCACCATCTTTACGCCATTGATTTTGTTGCATAGCTCCTTTTATTAATAGCGAATACCCTTCATACATGTATTTTCTATTGTCTTCATAGTCTCTGCCAAAAAGCATGAATTTATAGGTATCTGTATAGTCTTCAATCACAAAATAGCCATAAGGCCTGCCGGTTTTGGTTGTCAAATGTTTCACTTCGGTTACCAGTCCGGCTATTGATAATTCCCTGCCTTTTAGACCTTCAATATCGTTTAATTCAGATAAAGTACAATTTGTGAAATTCTCGATTTCAAGCTTATAGTCATCAAGTGGATGAGAAGAAAGAAAAATCCCTATTAGATCTCTTTCTTTGTTTAGTCTTTCCAGAGGAGCCCACAACTCTCCTTGAAGAATGGCAGGCTTCTTTTGAGCATTTAAATAACTTGTGTCTTCATCAAAAAGAGTATTTGTCTGCTGAGTTTTAACCAGATTGCCATACCGAATCAATTGATCAACAAATACTTGATTATCCCTGTCAGTAAGAAAATACTGATGTCTGTCAATCTCTTTGAAACTATCAAAGCCTCCAGCCATTACCAAGGCTTCAATACTTCGTTTATTTACTGTATTCAGGTTCACACGCTCAACAAAATCATATATATCTTTAAATGTTCCTCCCTTTTCTCTTGCTTCAATTATATGCTGTACTGCTGACTCCCCTAACCCCTTAATAGCTGCCAGGCCAAAACGTATATTCCCATTCTTATTCACTGTAAATCTTGAATGACTTTCATTTATATCAGGTACCAGAACATGCAAACCCATTCGTTTACATTCTTCCATAAAGAAGGTTATTTTTTTGATGTCATTTAAATTCCGACTCAATACTGCCGCCATGAACTCAGCCGGATAATGAGCTTTTAAATATGCTGTTTGGTATGATACCAATGCATAACATGTAGAGTGTGATTTATTAAATGCATATTGAGCAAAGGATTCCCAATCACTCCATATCTTATTGATGATACTCTCTTTGTATCCATTTTTTTGGCATCCTTCCACAAATTTCTCTTTCAGATCATCCATCATTGATTTGATCTTTTTCCCCATAGCCTTTCTCAAAGAATCTGCCATTCCTTTTGTAAAGCCTGCAAGTTTTTGTGATAGTAGCATTACCTGCTCCTGGTAAACGGTAATTCCATAAGTGTCTTTCAGGTATTCTTCCATCTCAGGTAGGTCGTACTCAATCTTTTCACGTCCCTGCTTTCGTGCAATGAATTTTGGAATATAATCCATTGGACCAGGACGATAAAGGGCATTCATAGCTACAAGATCTTCAAAGCGATTTGGCTTCAAAGCCTTAAGATGTTTCTTCATTCCAGGCGATTCGAACTGGAAAAGGCCGGTTGTTTCACCTTTGCTATATAATTCAAAGGTTTTGGCATCATCCATTGGTATTTCATTGATGTAAATCTTCTCACCTTTGAATTGCCTTATGTTCTCAATGGTATCCTTTATAATCGAAAGAGTCTTTAAACCCAGGAAATCCATCTTTAGCATGCCAACCGCTTCTATGTGTTTCCCGTCAAATTGAGTAACATAAAGTTCCGTGTCTTTATTAGTACAAACCGGGATGTGTTTTTCAAGATCTTCTTTCCCGATTATAATTCCGCAAGCATGCACACCAGTTTGCCTGACTGATCCCTCAAGTACTTCAGCATATTTCAGTGTTTGTGAAATCAGTTCATTAGGACTCTCTTTCTCCTTCAATAACTCAGGGACTTCATCATATGCCTTTTTAAAGCTTGTTCCAGGTCTCTCAGGCACCAGTTTGGCCAATCGGTCAGCTTCTGATAGCTCAAGTTTTTGCACCCGGGCAACATCCCGAATAGCCATTTTGGGGGCCATGGTTCCAAAAGTTATGATGTGGGCAACCCGTTTAGCTCCGTATTTGTCAACAACATATTTTAATACTCTTTCTCTTCCATCTTCATCAAAATCAATATCCATATCGGGCATTGAAATCCTATCAGGATTCAAAAATCTTTCAAACAGTAAATCGTGTTCAATAGGATCAATATCTGTGATCTTAAGACAATATGCAACTGCTGAGCCAGCGGCAGATCCTCGCCCCGGACCAACTGAAACATCCATTTCACGAGCGGCACGAATGAAATCCCAAACAATAAGAAAATAACCCGGAAATCCCATTGATTTAATGGTATTCAACTCAAAATCAATTCTATCTTTAACGGATGTTTCCAGGGGATCATTATAGCGAATTTTTGCCCCTTCATAAACAAGATGTTGCAAATAATCAGCTTCCAACTTAACACGCAATACTTTCTCCAAATTGCCTAATCTATTGTAAGATGTTTCTGACATCTCTTTCACCAAATCCTCTTTCTTATACTTTTCCCGATAACTTTCAATCGTACCAAATTCTTCAGGAATTGGAAATTCAGGCATTATTGGTGGTGAGTCAAGTTTTAAATCCTCTATTTTTTCGACTATCCTGTTCGTGTTTTCAAGCGCTTCTGGCACATCATGAAAAAGTTCACACATTTCACTCTGTGTTTTCAACCATTCCTGATGTGTGTACCTCATCCGCTTAGGATCATCCATATCAGAAGCTGTACTTATGCAAAGCAATCTATCATGAGCTTCAGCATCCTCCTCATTGATAAAATGTACATCATTCGTAGCAATTAATTGTGTGTCTGTTTCTTTGCCCAATTGAATAAGTTTAGTATTAACAAATACCTGGTCCTTATATACCATCTCATCCATTGCAGCTTCACCTGATTTATGGCGCTGTAATTCCAAATAAAAATCTTCGCCAAATATTTCCTTAAACTCCAGAATTTTCTTTCTTGCCTCATCAACTCCTTCATGGAGTATTACTCTTGAAATTACTCCATGTAAACAAGCTGAACTAGCAATTAAGCCTTCATGATACTCCTTTAAAAGTTCCATATCAATCCTTGGCTTATAGTAGAATCCTTCTGTCCAGCTATAAGAAACCAATTGAACAAGATTATGATAGCCTTCCATGTTTTTTGCCAGCAGTATCAGATGATTTCCTCCTCCATCGGACTTTTCTGATTTATCAAATCTTGAGCGATTAGCTACATATACCTCGCATCCTAATATTGGTTTTATTCCTTTTTTTCGGGCAATGTTGTGAAATTCCTTTACCCCAAACATGTTTCCATGATCAGTAATTGCCATTGCAACCATTCCATCAGCTTTAGCTTTAGTCATAAGCCCGCCAATATCAGCAGCTCCATCAAGAATTGAGTACTGGGTATGCACATGCAGATGAGTAAATGGAATTGAGGCATCTGCTTTATGTGATGCTTCAACAGAAATATCTTCTGCTTTTTCAATATTTGATTTTGCGTTTTTATTCGATTCTATTTCAAGATCAATGGCCTGAATAACATCAGGATTATGCTTTTTGAATTCTTCCGTGAAAGTTGCGGATAATCCATGTTTCGAAGGATCAATAACTCCCAGTCTCAATAACTCTAAAAAACAACGTGCAGTTGCAACTACATCTGCAGAAGCATTATGAGCTTCTAAAAAGGCCTCTCCGAAAAGTTTCGTATGTAGTTCAAGAAGGTTTGGCCATTTAAATTTTCCACCTCTGCCACCGGGCAGGGCACAATAATCGGTACTCTCCTCTTTGGTGTCAATTTTGGCTATTTCCAGAAAATTAGTGGATATATTCTTCCTGAGAAATTCTGCCCCGGTAATACTGATATCAAACTCAACATTATGTCCCGCCAGGTATTTTGTTTTCGCCAGAGTCTTGTTAAATTCTTCAAGCACCTGATCCAAATCCTTTCCATCTTTCAGAGCCTTTTCAGTTGATATGCCATGAATTTTTTCAGCACTGTAAGGAATAGTATAACCCTCAGGCTTAACTATGAAATTATTTACTTCAAGTAATTTTCCTGATTCATCATGCAATTGCCAGGCAATTTGGACCATGCGCGGCCAATTGTCAAAATTGGTAAGCGGTGCATTGTAATTTTTAGGCAGACCGGTAGTCTCGGTATCGAAAATCAGGAACATTTATGCATAAGATTAGATCATTCTTGTAAAGTTACAATTCAGAAAATTAAAAACTACCCTGTGTTAATATCTAAGGAAAACTTATGCCGGTATTTATTATTAAGTGAAGATTAATTTATAGACTATGTGTTAATAAAATAAAAATGGGAGGCATTTAGGTGCCTCCCATTTTTAGAAAAATTTACGTTAATAGTTTTTGGAAAACGATTAAAATCTAATTGGTCTTATTCAGAAGAATTTCATCAATTTGCTTTCTGAACATTTCTTTGGTTTGTTCCGGAGTTTGCGCAATGCCTGCTGACATTACCGGTTTATCATTCTTTGGGATAAACAAGAATGCAGGTATGCTTTGAACGCCAAATATAGAAGCTAACTCCTGCTCTTTCTGAACATCAATTTTATAAATCTTGATTTTACCTTTATATTCCTGGGCAAGCTCTTCAAGTATTGGTGAGGTTATTCGGCAAGGTCTGCACCAGTCTGCATAAAAGTCAACCAAGCCCGGAAGGTCTCCTTTGTAAATCCACTCACTCGGATTGCTTTCATAATCCATAATCTCATCAAGGAACATTTGCTTAGTAAGCAAAGTTGGTTTTACAATATCTTTTGATACATCAGCTGTAGTTTCTTTGTTATTTGTTTGACTGTTACAACCAAGAAAAAGTGATGTTACAATAATGGAAATGCTAATTAATTTTTTCATTTGTATCTATTTTAATATTATTCAAACTAAAGATTACAACGCCATCAAATTATCAAGTTCAGACCTGTCATATCCAACAACAAACTTGTCATCAATAACAATCTGAGGAACTCCTTTTTGTCTGCTCTTTCTCATCATTTCTATTGCAGCAGATTTGTCTCGGATAATATCTTTCTCAACAAATTCAATGTCATTTGCTACTAAGTAATTTCTTACATCATTACAATCTGAGCAATCAGGAGCAGTATAAACAATTGCCTTGCTTCTTTTGTTAAAGCCTGCTATTTTATCCTCCTTATTTTTGCTCATACTATTAATAGACGCTTAAATACCATTTATCTGACAACTAATTTAACCTATTTAATTCTGAAATTTTCAATATTTCATATATATTTATGTACATATATGCATATATTATGCCAATCAGGAGAGATTTTAAATAAATTTCTTATCTATTTGACTTTATTGTGATTATGACTTATGCCAGATTGGCACATAACAATCTTCGGTGCATGAATAATTGTCAATATGAAAGTTACTTACCATGAATGATGGCAATTAAATGCTTATTCATCCTTTGGTATTGGAAGGCTTTTGCAATTTTATCAATAAAGTAGCAAATAGATTTAGTAATTATAAACTATTTATCTAAATTTGCAGGCTCAATTTTAACCGTGGTATTTTAACCACGGCATTAGTAGGTTCATTTAATTAAATAATTTATGCCCGCAAAAATCAGATTAACAAGACAAGGTCGCAAGAAAAGACCGATCTACCACATTGTGGTAGCAGATAGCAGGGCGCCACGGGATGGTAAATATATCGAAAGATTAGGATTGTATAATCCAGGTACTAATCCTGCTACAATTGATCTAGACTTTGATAAAGCCTTGGATTGGTTACAAAAGGGCGCTCAACCTACTGACACCTGTAGAGCTATATTATCTTACAAAGGTGTTCTAATGAAAAAACATTTATTGGAAGGCGTGAAAAAAGGAGCTTTTACTGAAGATGAAGCAAATACACGTTTTGATAAATGGATAAAAGAAAAAGAAGCTACAATCCAGGCCAAAGCCGATAAGGTGAAAAAGGCAAAGGATGATGACTCTAAGCAACGTCTGGAAGCTGAAAGCAAAGCGAAAGAAGCAAAAGCTGAAGCCATAGCTAAAAAAAGAGAAGCTGCTGAAAAGGCTGAAAAGGAAGAATCTGAACCTGAAGAAGAAACAGTTGATGTTGCAGAAGAGACTGCTCCAGCTGAAGAAGGTGCTGATGTTCCTGTAGAGAGTGAATCTCAGGATGAAACACCTGCTGAAGAAGAAGCCGATACCTCATCCACAGCAGAAGAACCTAAAAAAGAAGAAATCCAGGAAGAAACAAAGTCAGAAGCTGAAGAAGCTCCAGCTGTTGAAGAAAAAGCTGATGAAAGTTCAAGCCCTGAAATTCAGGAAGAGGAAAAACCAGTTTCTGAAGCTGAGGCAACAGAAGAAGCTCCAGAGGTGAAAAGCGAAGAAGTATCTGAAGCAAAAGAAGAGGATGAAAAGGCAGAAGATACCTCGGCTGAAGAGGGCGAGAAGAAAGAATAATACAATTGAATCTTCTTATTGAGTTATATATCTGATGATAAACTTATCTGATTGTATATTGCTAGGTACAATCACCAAACTACATGGTTTTCGTGGTCAGTTAATTATCAGACTCAACAACATTAGCTCAGATAAAATTCAAGAAATGGAATTGGTATTCATCGAAATTGATGGTTTGCCGGTTCCATTTTTTGTTACTGAATGCTCTGAGAGAGATGCCAACTCGCTGCTTATTAAGCTTGAAGACATTGATGATAAAAACAAAGCAAATACACTGATTGATGCCAAGGTATTTGTCAAATCCCTTACTGAAAATACCGTCCCTGATCAATTTTCTGACGCCAGTCAATTAGCCGGTTACGAGGTTATTGACAAAAATATTGGTAGCCTTGGTACTCTTAAGGAAATCATTGAAATTCAGCAAAATTCTCTTTTTTGTATTGTCAATAACAATAAGGAAATCCTTCTGCCTGCATGCCAGGAATTCATCCTTGAAATTGATGCCTCAAAAAGAACGATACTTGTTGAAGCTCCTGAAGGTTTAACTGAACTACCATAGAATACTTTCACTCCAGCAGGTTTTTCATTTCCTAAAACACTCTTATCTCAGAATAAAATTATCTGCTGCCTCCTTTTCATTATTTTACTTGTGTAACCCTCATGTTCACATTTACGTATATAACAGCACTACTAAAGAAGAACTAACTGTATTAGAAAAATAACCGGGGCATGCAATATAGGCCTGTATGCCTTTTGAGCATTTATACCAACTTGGGCTATTTATAGCGATAAGATCGCTAAAAAGGTATTAAATGAGAACCACAAAACTACTAACTATTTTTTTGCTCTCATTTTTGGTGTCAGTTACTCAGGTAATAGGACAATGTTCCCTGATCACCAAAAATGGAAGTTCGCAGGATCCCAAAACAGTTTGTGCTCCTGTCGATTTTACTATGAATGTATGGTATAAATTTCTTATACCTGTAGATACATCCCTCGTCGAAATACGTTTTGTCTGGAATGACGGTGCAGGAAGCACAACAACAGTCACAGGCAACTGGAATGTTGCAGGCGATTCAGTCTGGGCAGAAGCATCGCATATTTATCCTCCCGACAATGAATGTGCAAAAACTGCTGATGCATATGTCATCTATGATGGAGATATTTGTACAAGTAGCGGCCATCAGGAGCAAACATTCAGCACCTGGGGTACTGATGAAGAAAACAGTGGTGTTTTAACCACAGATCCTGTTGTACATTATTTCTGTGAAGGGGATGATATTGTTGATGTGACCTTTGACGATGCTTCAACATTCAATTGTAACATTGGTATTGAACCCGACAATCCAAATCGATATTACCGATGGGTACAGTTTGTTTATAACACCTACATACAGGGTGGAGACCGTATACCGGACGTGACTGTCAGGGATGGTGGCGGAATCATTCATACAATGACTGATAATGCCGGTAATTCTGTTGCTTCACTCGATGGCCCAATTATTCAAATACCAATTCCTGCTGATGGTCCTAATCAGACATCTTTTGAAATAAGCGCTCCTCCGGGAGGAGTAGCAGGAGATATTTTTGAAATTACAATGCGCAACTGGAATGTGTGTAATCCATATGATGATATGCCAACGGATGGGCTACCTCCGACAGATCCTCTGAATGGCGACAATCCGCCAATCATTACTACTGCACTGATTGAGATAATAGCCCCGCCACCCGTTGTTGTTTCCAATCTATTTGAATTTTGTACCATGGATGCCATTCAGCTATCAGCAACGGCAGGAGGGGCTGAAGTCAGATGGTATACTGATTCAGCATTAACAAACCTGTTGCATGTCGGAAATAATTATAATCCTCAATTTCCTCCGTATAACCTTGACAATTCAGTAGCTGGCAATTATACTTTCTGGGTTACAAGTGTTGAAGGAATGTGCGAGAGTAATCCAAACAGGGTAGATGTTGATGTCTACGAAACTCCAAGTGCTGTATTTGCCGGCGATGATCAGATCATTTGTACTGATAGTATTTTACTCAGCACCACTCCTCCTTCAGCAGGAACCGGCCTTTGGACAACTTCCGGTTCTTCGACAATCGATGATCCCTCAAATCCGATAACATGGATCCGAAACCTTGATCATGGAACCAATACTTTTCGGTGGACCGTATCCAACGGACCTTGTAATGCTTATGATGAGGTTGTGATAACCAGTGACCGTCAACCGGATCCTGCTTATGCCGGCCTTGATGGCAGTTTTTGTGATGCCAATACAATTACTCTAAACGCAACACCTCCAACCGATATGGGACGAGGACACTGGCTTTTGGTTGAAGGTACCGGAACTTTAACTGACACTGCTTTATTCAATGCACAATATATTTCACCATCCTCTGGCAATAATCGCTTAATATGGAGAATTTCCAGTCAGTATGGAGCATGTCCCATAACTATTGATACAGTTGAATTTTTTGTAGACTACACACCTGGAATAGCATTTGCCGGCACTGACACCCGATTCTGTGAAATAACTACAGTATTCCTTGATGGTAATGCTCCAATTAATGGTGGTTCAGGCATCTGGACTGCTATTGAAGGAAGTACTTCGATTGATGACATTACTGACCCAACATCACGACTTGATAACCTTATAGAAGGAGACAACAGGTACATCTGGGAATTATCCAGTATTCATGGCCTTTGTCCCTCATCATCTGATACTGTTACAATATCTCTTGACCTTACACCCGGAATTGCAGATGCCGGTCCCGACATTAATCTTTGCCTTGAAAATTCTGATACACTTATGGCGAATCCTCCCCTTCGGGGAACGGGAGAGTGGTTAGTTCTGAATAATCCAAGTGCTACTCCTCCTGTATTTAGTCCTAATGCCGCTGATCCAAATGCCATTTTAACTGTACTCCCTGGAAATGAAGGAGAATATACTATTCTATGGACGCTTCAAAATGGTTCCTGCGTCAGTTCGGATACTCTTATTGTAGATTTCGGGATACCTCCACCTCCGGGTTTTGCCGGAAATGATACAACAGTCTGCGGCTTAAGTGTCGAACTTCACAGCAATACCTTCCCACAAGGAACAGGCAAATGGACTCAATTAACCGGTTCAGGAACTGCCAGTTTTAATCCTGACAGAAATTCAGAGGATGTAGTTGTCACAATTCCCTCAGGAGCTGAAGGCATTTATGATTTTGAATGGATGTTAACCAGCGGGGCCTGTGCTCCTGAATCTGATACCGTACAAATAAACTTTCTACCTCTCCCGGATCCTCCAATGATATCTCATGATGAATCTTGTGGCCCTGATTCATTAAACCTCTCAGCAACAGGTCCAGGAGGAAATGCAATTGTTCAATGGTTCTACAACATGTCTGATCCAACAGCATTCCACTATGGAGAGAATTACACAACTCCTTACCTGTTGAGTTCAACAAGTTACTTCGTCAACTCTTACGATAGTGTTTCTCATTGTAACAGCTCAAAACTTCCAGTGAATGCAGATATATATCCTGTGCCGGATAAACCCATTATTCAGGATGATAGCTTATGTGGAGCAGGCAACCTGAATCTCAGTGGAATTATTCTGCCTCCTGCTCATACCATAAGGTGGTCAGAAAATGTCTCAGAAACAATTGTCATTGGTGAAGGAACAAATATTTCACATTATTTTTCATCTGATGATATTGTTTATGCAAGAGCTTTGGATACTGTTCATGGCTGTATCAGTGATATAGATTCACTAAGCATTAGAGTGTTCCCGGCTGTTCCTGATCCAATTTCTTTCTCAGATTCCTCTTGCGGACCATCAGATTTTTACCTAAACGCTACAGGCCAATCTCCTTCAAGCTTGCTTTACTGGTATGATGTTCCGGTCGGAGGCAGTGCCATTATGATCGCAGATAGTCTATATGTTCCCTCTTCTGCTACTTCAAGTATTTTTTGGGTAGCTGAAATTGATATCTCCACTGCTTGTGCAAGTGAACGCATTCCTGTTGAGGGAATAATACATCCTATCCCAATTACTCCTCTAATTAATGATACTTCATCCTGTGGTGCTACTTCGTTTATTTTACGCCCGCAGGGAGATATTAATACAAGTACTTTCAGATGGTACGACTTACCCATTGGCGGAGCATTAATTCAGGAATCTGACACACTATATACCGGTTTGCTCTCTTCAAATGAGGTTTATTGGGTATCGGGGTATAATGAAGTAACAGCTTGCGAAAGTCCAAGAGAACAGGTTGATATTTCAATATTCCCGATGCCCGCTCCTATTGCAATAGTTGGTCCAACTCTAGTATTACTGGATCAAACAGCTGTGATTTTTTCAACAACAGGCAATAGCACTTCTACCTACGTATGGACCATTCCGGCAGGGATAAACCTCGATGAGAATATGAATGATTTCATCCGCTTATCGTTCCCTAATACCGGAACGTATACAATTTCAGTTTTTGAGATAACAGCTGATGGATGTATGGGGCTTCCGGTCAGTCACCCAATAAATGTTGTAAATGATTCAATTGCTGTTGATATCGGACTGTACAACCAGAACGCCTGTACCGGAGTTGATTTTGAGATAAAACCTTACCTTTTTGGAGGAACACCACCATTTACCTATTCATGGACTGGGGATATAGCATATCTATCGAACACAGCATCGCTGTTTACAACATTTTCACCTCCAGGTACAGGAACTTACCACCTATACCTGAAAGTAGCAGATGTGAATTTGAAAACAAGCTATGACTCAGTAGAAATAACAGTTTTTACTTCGCCAACAGCAAATATTACAACAAAAGATGAAGTCGTTTGCGTAGGTGATGACCTTCAATTGCTTGTTGAAACAACAGGATATGATGCTGTTACACATCTTTGGAGCGGACCTGTACACAACCTTTCTTCCTATGCAATTAAGCAACCCGTGTATACGCCTCACCAGCCAGACACAGTGTTATTCCAATATGAATTAACCGATGTTAATGGTTGTCATGCATACGACAGTACCACACTTTATTCTGACATTCCATTGGCATATTTTGAATTGCTTACGGCTCCTGGTTGTAGTCCTTTGCAGGTAGAGTTTAACAACCTTTCTGAACGAGCAGTTTCCTGTGCATGGGATTTTGGAGATAGTGTTTATTCAAACCTGGTGAATCCATCACATACATTCATTAACCAAAGTCCGGAGATCAGATATTACCCTGTTAACCTTGAGGTAACCAGTATTCTTGGATGCAAAGATGATATTACTCAATATGCTATGGTTTGGCCTAATCCGGTTGCCACACTTGATGCTCTGCCAGAGCAAGCATGTAGTCCGGCAGAAATAACATTTTTCTCAACTCCCGGGAATTTGCTATACTATTGGGATTTTGATGATGGAGAGTCAACAACAACAAATACTTTTAACACAAATCATATCTTTGAGGCATCAGGTGAAGCAGATGTGGTATTTCAGGTCAAAGTAATCACTGAATCATCATTGCACTGTATTGACTCAGCATTTTTAAACCTGAATATATATGCAAGTCCTGAGGCAGATTTTAATATTCTTCCCCCAAATGATACCTTCCCTAATCATAGTTTTGAATTGATAAATCAAACAGAAGGTTCACGATGGAATCACCATTGGTATCTGGGTGAAGGAGACAGAACCCTGGATGTTCGTGATCCCGGAATAATTGAATATGAATCTCCTGGCAACTATACAGTTAACCTGACAGTATCGAGTGAATACTGTTCTGATAGTATTAATAGAACATTGTATCTCCATCCGGCAATACCTGAAGCAAAATTTGCAGGTCCGGAACCGGGTTGTATGCCTCATACTATTACATTAATAAATAATTCACAATACGCAGAAGAGTATTATTGGGAATTTGGCGATGGAAGCGTGTCAAATGCTGCTGAGCCATCATACACCTATTATCAGGCTGGTATATACAAAATAAAACTAACAGTAAAAGGTCCCGGAGGTGAAGATTCTCATAGCGATACAGCCAGAGTTTACATATTACCAAATGCATTTTTTGATCTTGCACCAAGGTATGTATATGTAAATGATGAACCTGTAAATTTCTTCAATCTGTCTGATAACGCTGATAACTATGAGTGGGATTTCGGCGATGGAACCACCTCAGAAGAATACAACCCGAAACATGTTTACAGGGAGGAAGGAACTTATGATATTGTTCTGAAAGTGGCAACAAAAAATAATTGCATCGATCTCTATGTAATGGAGAATGCTGTATTCGTTGAACCTTCAGGAGTCATTGAATATCCCAATGCGTTCAGACCAAACTCTCCTCTTGAGGAAAACAGAGTGTTTATGCCAGGCATCATTGATCATGTTGCAGAATACCACTTGATGATATTTAACAGATGGGGGGAAATGGTATTTGAAAGTCATCACCAGGATATAGGCTGGGATGGAATGTACAAAGGCAAACCTGCTAAGCAGGATGTCTACATCTGGAAAGTAAAGGGCACCTATTCAGATGGCAAAGGATTCACAAAAACGGGCGATGTGACTCTTATGTATTGATTATTTAGTGATCTAAACTACTAACTGGGAATTAACTGCAATAAGCAGTCAAATAACAAGCAGCATTGCTGCTTAAACCGATGGGTATGAAAAGATGGGCAATCATATTATTGTTGATATTCATTGCAAGCATTTGCATGAGCCAGGATCCTCAATTTTCCAGGTTCTATTCAAATTCTCTGTATATGGCCCCTTCCTTTGCAGGAAGTACCGGCCAAAATCGTTTTGCAATGAACTACCGTAACCAATGGCCATCTATTACGCGCGGTTACCAAACATACACTGCTTCATTTGATCATTACTTCTCAAAATTACACAGCGGAACCGGAATCCTGTTTATGCACGATGTTGCTGGTTCAGGCAACCTGTCCACAACCAATATCTCACTATTGTATACATATGATTTCCGAATTAAGAATACCATCCATATTCGCCCGGGAATGTCATTCTCTTATACAGAAAGAAGCATCGATTTTAATAAGCTTGTATGGCGCGATCAAATGTCTGCTGCTGGAAATGCACCCTCCTCCGGAGAAGTGGTATCTTATGAAAAGGCCGGGGATCTTGATTTTGGAGCATCAGGGCTGATTTATGGTGAAAAATTCTGGGCAGGAGCAACAATAGATCATTTGTTGCACCCCAATCAATCATTGTATGAAGAAGAAAACTCAGAAAATAACCAGGCATTGTTACCTACAAAAGTTCAGGTGTTTGGCGGCCTTCGTCTTGTTGTAAAAGAAACTTTGTTAAGACCTACACCAACAGTTCTTCAACTTGCGTTTTTATATAAAAATCAAGCTGAATACAATCAGCTTGACCTCGGATTTTACTGGAATTATGAACCTATTGTTCTTGGAGTATGGTACAGAGGAATACCTATTCTAAAACACAATAGCATCAATGATGCATTGGTATTTCTTGTCGGTTTCAAAACAGAAAGATACAACATAGGATATAGCTATGATTTCACTACTTCTAAACTGATTACCTCATCGGGAGGTGCTCACGAAGTATCTGTTTCTTTCACTTTCAGTAAACCCGACAAAAGAAAACGGAAAAAGAAAATGGTTCCCTGTCCGGATTTTTAAATTACATTTTAGATTTTTCTAATCAATCGGCTTTGTGCTGCCAGAACCCTTAGTTTCTGCATCTATCAGTGGATTTCCTTTATAATAGACATCTCCACTTCCAACAATATTGCTTTCCAACACATCAGTTGCCCAGATTTTTACTGAGCCTGATCCTGCAATATTAACTTCAGCTTTTTTTGTTTTAAGGTTTTCAGCCTTGACATCGCCTGATCCTGCAATATTGATCTCAACTTCATTCTCAGCCACTCCGCCAAGAAATATATCTCCTGAACCGGCAAGATCTACTTCAAGCTCCTTTGCCATTAGATCTTCACATTGTATGCTTCCACTACCACTTAATTCCAAATCAAGTTCATCGGTTTGTAATTTTGATTTCACTATTACATCACCTGAACCTGCAACAGATATGCCACTCAGCTTAACCACACTAACATATGCCTTAACATCTCCAAGACCATTGGAATTGTTTTTCGTATAAATCTTTAGCTCATTGCCTTCAACCTTAGTGATTATTCTTTCCAGGTCTTCCTTATCGCCCTCAAGGACCAGACTTACTTTATCTGATTGAACAATCTCCAATGTTCCTGGCAATGAATAACCAATCTCTGAAAAGTCTGATATTTCGCGTTTATCTTTTTGACCATAAATTGCAGGACTTATTAATATTAAAGTCAGCGAAACTAAAAAAATGGTTTTTCTACTTCTTAAAAGTGGTATTGTCTTTTTCATGATTTTATGATTTTGGTTTTAATATTTCTCTAAAGACGAAAAAAAATTCCAGACGCTGCACCAAATCCATGAAATTATTTCATATCCTGAACTGAAAGAGTATGGATCCTCAACAATTACAAAGGGTTAAAGCTCTGAATCTCCTATGCATAAATTAATAACTGGTTTATCTGTTACTATTCCTTTAAACTAGACCCTCTAACAATTAAATCAGTCTTAATTTGTTCAGCCCTTGCATCAATAATTTCGTCGCTGTTGATTCTTTCAAACAGAAGTCTTGATGCCCTTTTCCCCATCTCGAAACCCTGCTGTTCAACAGTAGTCAGAGGTGGATCGGTCATAGAAGAGTAGACACTATTACTAAATCCAACAACGGCAATATCTTCAGGAATTTTATACCCCGAACGTTTTATGATGGACATAGCAGAAATGGCTGTAAGGTCATTTACAGCAAATATTCCATCAATCTGGTTTTGAAGGGTTAACAAATAAGGTATGCATTTTTGAGCATGCTTATCAGTATCACACCTCAAAATAATTTCCTCATTTACCTCAATATTATTGTCCTTAAGCGCCTGAATATATCCTCCTTTCCTGTTTTTCCCAATCAGAAGATCCTGACTGGTGGCCAGGTGAGCTATACGTTTACAGCCTCTTTGAATCAGATGCTCAGTAGCCTTATAGGCTCCGGCATAATCATCAACAATAACCCGATCAGTATTAGGTATATTCAATACCCTGTCGTAAAATACAACGGGAATGTTGCTGTTAATAAGTTCGAGAAAATGATCAAAATTTGTAGTGGTTTTTGAAACGGATGCCAGAACACCATCTACCCTTTTAGACATTAGTGTGTGTATGATACTTTTTTCCTTCTCGAAATCTTCATTCGACTGGCATATTATAACATTGTATCCTGACGCGTAAGCATTATCTTCAATCCCGCTAATTACAGAGCTGAAAAAAAAATGAACAATCTGGGGTAAAATAACACCAATGGTTTTGCTTGATCTGCTTCTAAGGCTTAATGCGATTGCATTTGGTTCATAATGCAATTTCTCGGCCAGTTCCTTAACTGCTTTCCTTGTTTTTGGACTAATGTCCGGATGATCTTTTAGCGCACGGGAAACGGTTGAGGGAGAAATCCCTAATTCTCTTGCAATATCTTTTATGGTTACCTGTGAACTTTTCATTTATTTCTGCAAGATGAATAATTTTTCACCAATTTATGACTAATTTAATACTAATCTTCATCTCTGCAAAAACAGTCGAAATAGAATGCAAACGTTTGCGGTAACGTTTGTGTATTTTTTCGGATTATTTTCACCATATAGTTATTGTCGAATATAAATAAGTATGTACATTTAATCAATTGAAAATGTGTCTAATAACTATTTTCTATCTCCGTTATTAATTAAAATTCACAAAATACAATTGAGATGAAAAGAATGCATTTATCTCGTTTGGCAGGTATCTTACTGGCATTGCTAATGCCAAAGATATCTGCCCAAATTATTGAGGTTAATCCTCAATACCCAACAATTAACGATGCCATTGATGTAACCTTACATGTTGACCAATGCGGTTGCGATCTCGTTGGACATACAGGGGATATATATGCCCACACAGGCTTGATTACCTCTGAAAGTGCAGATCCTACTGATTGGAGGTATATTATTTCTGGGTGGGATGAGAACCTTGCCAAGGCTAAGCTGGAAAAGATTAACAGCACAAGCTATGTATTGCACATCACTCCTGATTTAGCAACATACTATGAGATTGCAGGTGGAACAGAAGTTGAACAATTGGCATTTGTTTTTAGAAGTCCGGATGGTTCAAAGCAAACCTCCCCTAACATTTATTATAGCGTTTATGAAGCGGGGCTGAGTGTTGACATTACAAATCCTGAAAGTAATCTTGTTGTTAAGCTCACTGATACCATTGATATATCTGCTGAGGCAGTTATGCTAGGCACTCCGGATCCTGATAGTATCACTCTTTATATCGATGATGTGGAAGAATATGTATCTAAAGCAAATACTCTGGATTATGAGCTAATTGTTAATAGTGCAGGCACACACTGGATCAAGGTTGTGGCTGATAATGGAACTTATGAAGAAGCTGATTCGATCTTTTATTTTGTAAGGGAGGAAGTGCCTGAAGCAATACTTCCTCAAGGATTAATTGATGGAATTAATTACATCGATACTTCAACTGTTTCCCTGGTTTTACATGCTCCATACAAAGACAATGTGTTATTGATTGGCGATTTTAATAACTGGGTGTTAGACAATGATTATTTAATGAACAAAACACCTGATGGAGAAAGGTATTGGATTACTCTGAACGATTTGACAAAAGGAGAAGAATATGCATTTCAATATCTTGTAGATGGTAATATCAGAATCGCTGATCCGTATACCGATAAAATTCTTGATGCGGCAAATGATCCCAACATACCATCCTCAACCTACCCGGACCTGAAACCTTATCCGGAAGGAAAAACAACAGAAATTGTTTCGGTATTTCAAACTGCTCAGGATACCTTCCAGTGGGAAATTGAAAACTTTGTCCCGGCTTCGATAACCGACCTTGTGATCTATGAGCTGCATGTTCGTGATTTCGTTGGAGCCAGCAATTTTAAAACCGTGATGGACAGCCTTGATTACCTTGAACATTTAGGAGTAAATGCCATAGAGCTTATGCCCGTTAGCGAATTTGAAGGCAATGATAGCTGGGGGTACAATCCTTCTTTTGGCTTTGCGGTAGATAAATTTTACGGAACAAAAGATGATTACAAACGGCTGGTAGATGAGTGTCATAAAAGAGGAATGGCTGTTTTAATGGATGTTGTTTTGAATCATAGTTATGGCCAATCACCCCTTGTACGCTTGTATTTCGATCCTGTTGCCGGACAGCCCACAGCCGAAAGTCCATGGTTTAATGAGGAATGTCCTCACGAACCCTGGTGTTGGGGATTCGATTTCAATCATGAAAGTGCGGCAACAAAAGCCTATGATACCCGCATCAACCGGTATTGGATGGAAATGTACAAGGTGGATGGATATCGGTTTGATTTCACAAAAGGTTTTACCAACAAAATTGGCGATGGATGGGATTATGATGCCTCCCGGGTCAGCATTCTGGAAGCAATGTACGATAGCATAAAGCTTGCCAATGAAAATGCCATTGTGATTTTTGAACACTTATCAGAAAATACTGAAGAGACTGAACTGGCTAACCATGGCATTCTTTTGTGGGGAAAAATGACAGATCCATACAACGAGGCTACTATGGGATATCATGATGCAAACAAATCCAATCTTTCAGGTATATCATATCAGTACAGAGGATGGGATGATCCAAACCTTGTAGGATATATGGAAAGTCATGATGAACAACGCCTCATGTATAAGAATTTAACATGGGGTAATAGTTCAGGTGATTACCATGTGACTAACCTGAATACAGGTCTGAGCAGAGTCGAAGCTGCAGCAGCATTTTTCTTTACTGTGCCTGGCCCGAAAATGGTTTGGCAGTTTGGAGAGCTTGGATACGATGTTGACATTGATGTACCCTGCCGGGTTTGCCCGAAACCCATTCGTTGGGAGTATTATGATCAAGCTTACAGATATCGTTTATACCAGGTTTTTACAGCTTTGATTAATTTAAGGATTAAAGAGGATCTTTTTGAAACTACGGATTATAGTCTCTCTGTTGCCGGTGCTTTAAAGAAAATACACTTAAATTCAGCTTTAATGAATGCAGCTATTATTGGAAATTTTGATGTTGTTGCAGGAACCATTGATCCTTCTTTTCAACATACAGGAACCTGGTATGAATACTTCACTGGTACATCTCTGGATGTTAGCGATGTGAATGAAACTGTAACATTAGCTCCCGGAGAGTATAGAATGTATACCGATGTACAACTTGAAAAACCTGAAATAAATTCTTCACCCCTTGTAAATAACAATCAGCATTCAAATTATACCCTCTTCCCTAATCCTTCAGAGGGAGAAGTACATTTTGCTGCACAGATTAACGGCAATCTCCAATTTGAACTTTATGGAATTGACGGAGAGCTTATCATAGACAAACAATTCTATGCTCATGCATCAGAAAAAGTGGTATTGAATATCAGGAGTGAAACATCCCAGATGAATAAAGGCATTTATATCTATAAAATAACTGATTCCAGGAACACCAGTCTTGGAAAACTTATAGTGCAGTAATGCTTAGGTTAATATTAGATTTATCTATGAAAAGAGAAGCCGCTGAAGAGCGGCTTTTTTTATTCAAATGCAAAGTATAGTCTTTGATATATGGTTAAATAATTATTTATATATAAGGCTTAAAGTGTAAATTCCATACTTTAGCATATAGCCTATGTTATACATTATAAGACATCCTGTTAGTCTGCTATTAATAATAATGAATATTGGCCCAACCCATGGACAAAGTTATTTGGAACTCTTTGGAGGCTACAATTATTCAGATTATTATACCTCGGAGGACCCTCATCTTGTTACAAATTTTAAATCGTATGGCACATACCTGATTGGTATAAATTATGCTGAAAGACAGCAGAAAATAATAAACCTGAAATTGGGTCTAGATTATCTGTATAGAAAATTCAATTTGAAAATTGATTACCATGCACTAGGTGGCGCAAGTTACAGCGATTTGCAGATTAAGCTTCATTCTATCAATTTTAGGATATTACCAAATTTCACTTTTGGAACCACTTTCAGAACTTCTGTTTATGCCGGTCCCTATTTTGAACTTGTTGTTGGTGGATATGAAAAAGGTTCAGGATATACAGACATTTACACTGATTCTCTTAACGCTACTTCATGGACCAAAGACGCGAAAATAAAGGATGAATTTGTGGGGGGAATTGGACTTATGGCCGGAGTAAGTATTGAAGTATTGCTGCCAAAAAATCTTATAATTATTTCATCTGTCAATTATAGCTATGGCTTGGGCAGTCTCTCAACCAATGAGTTTTCAGGAGAAATTGGCAAACTCAATTCCCAAAATTTATTCTTCACTCTTGGAATGGCTTACACCTTAAATAATTTTACACTCAAAGGTATTTTCAGAAAGGATGAATAATTTCTCCGGGAATAGATTAAAACTTATCAACACTTTCAAAATGCCTTTTTCACTGCTTGAAAAGGTCTTGACATAGCCAGATTGTGAAAGAAAAGTTATTTGTTTAACATAACAATAATTATAGGACAAACGATGTGATTCTCGTTTCCGAGAGAATTTATGGCCAGCTTGCTGGTTAACATAACATCAGTACTAGGACAACGCGCTAGCGTTGCTTCGAGTACGGCACGATGTTATGTTAAAATAAATTCTCAGCTCCTCGTAACCCATTGTCGCTTTATCCAATTTGAATATAATATCTGCTCTCCATTTTTCAACTATAATTAATATTATATTAAATAGCGCTTTCCGGTTCCAGGATAAACTTTCTCAGTTAATTGAGCACATAGAGTCATTATTTGCGTAAAATCAGCGCAGCGGTTTCCATTTGTCCCATAATTAGCACTATATTAAGTAGCCGCTCGGCCGTCGCCAAAGCTTGTAAAAATATTTCTTTAAGAATATAAGAAATATTTTTAGCTGCGCTTCCACAGCCTCAACGCCGGCCGCACAGCTATACATCATTAATGCCCACCGCACTTTTTCAAGTTCTAAATAGCTTAAGTTCTTATAAATGAGATATTTAACACTTTAATCGCAAGAGTATACGCATATTCGCTCCTTACCTCGCTCAGTATGCTATACACATGCTATCATTCCGGTAATCCCCTACCGTATAAGGAAAACCTATTTCTATTTAACATAATAATATTATTGAGGAGTACTTAAATTCTTTTATTCCCTCAAGCCGGGATGGCTTTTCTTTTGTCTTGAAACAAAAGAAACTAAAATTCAAGAAGAAATAATGCTTCTCCCCGCCCTGTGCAATGCTAAGAAAAAACACACAACGAGAATGCAAGGCACCTTGTGGTTTTTTCTAACCCTTGCCCATTCCCTCCTGCCCTGGTCCGCTATTTCTTCGGGCCTGCGCACAGGAATTGATGGCCATATAAGAAATTTTAATGAATGTTGGTGTTGGAAGTTATTTCATGTATTAATAATTGCAATCTTTCTTCTCGCAGTTTCTTATTTCTTAATTCGCACTGCCACACGATGATTACTTTCCAACCATCTCCTTCTATCTCTATCTTGGCAGGAAGTATCTGAGAATATCC
>CAYWBC010000029.1:0-44699 GCA_964456285.1 uncultured Bacteroidales bacterium | reverse complement strand
TTAAATACTAATTCCAAACAAATACGCCCAATAACCTTTTTAGGCATTCATAATATAAGTAAACTTTTTTCAGAATTTGATTGCCAAATCTTAGAAGGGCGATGAACTTATCATGTATTTAAAATACAGTTAGCTTTTAGAACAAGGCACTCCTCATAGTAAACAAAGCAATATAATAAATATGTTCGCAGAAAAATATTTAATGACACTAAGTGTTAAAGCATTTTCAAAGACAGGCTGAAAAATGATATATTTGTAGCATATGACTAAAAATAACTATTAAAAAATTAAGCTGAAATAAAAACAAATTTATGCTGAACAGGTTTCAGAGAATTAAATATTCTTTCTTTTTGGCCTGCCTGGAGTGCGAAAAACATTTGTGCAAATGACATTCCCAAACCGGTTAATATCCGGAAACTTTATGAAACATCGTTCTCAAGTTACTAGAAACGGAAATAAAATTACATAAATGTTACTGTAAAACCATTTCATGTTACCCATAGATAAGCTATCATCGCTTATTATAAATACTTTTATTTCTTTCAAAATAAATATCTATCTTAGAAAAATTAATTCGGATCTTGATTCTATTATCAAGCAAAAATAATCAGATAATGTCATCAGAAAACGCCTGAATTTTAATACTTAACTTAATAATTATTTTGAACCAAATTAATCACAAACTAATATTAATCCTATGACAAGAATTATTAATCCAAACAGGTTGAAGCATTGTAATCTTCTCCGGAAAGGAACGATTTTGTTGCTTCTCTCATTCTTATTTTCGGGAATATTGTATTCTCAGGAAAAAACAATAACAGGTGCTATTGTTGATAAAGCTGGTGAACCATTACTGGGAGTCAGCATTGCAATAAAGGGAACAACCATTGGTACAATAACAGATATTGATGGTAATTTCACCCTTAAGGTTCCATCAGATGATGCAGTTATTGTAGCAACATATGTTGGATATGCTGATCAGCAAATAAAGGTTGGGAATGCAACCGAAATTAAAATAGTAATGGAGGAATCTGTTACAGAACTTGATCAGGTTGTTGTAATTGGTTACGGTACCCAGAAAAAAAGTGACCTGACAGGTGCAGTAGCATCAGTCTCATCGGAAGATCTTCTTGCAACACCTGTTGCCAGAATTGATGAAGCATTGACCGGTAGGGCTGCTGGTGTAAATGTTGTAGCTACCAGTGGTATGCCAGGAGCATCCCGAACAATTCAGATTCGTGGAGTCAGTTCAATTAACGGATTTAATCCATTAATTGTTATCGATGGAATTCCGGGTCGGGACCTGAACAAAATCAATCCGAATGACATTGAATCAATTGAAGTTTTAAAGGATGCAGCTTCTGCAGCCATTTATGGTGCGAGCGGTGGAAATGGAGTTATCCTGATAACTACCAAAAGAGGAAAGGTAGGTAAATTAACTACCAGGCTTAATGTTTACACTGGAATTCAGGAACTTCCAAAGAAGATCGATATGATGGATACACGGCAATGGAATCAGTTTTATGCTGCGCTTAACGATGGAAGACCTTTTATGTTCAGCGAAGATAGTCTGAATATGAATACCGACTGGCAGAAAGAAGTTTATCAGAGAGCTCCGATGCAGAATATTGATCTTAATGTATCCGGAGGAACGGAACAAATAACCTACTCATTCGGTGCCAACTACCTTAAGATGGATGGTATGGTAAAAAATACCGGATATGAAAAGCTTCTACTGAGTTTGAATTCAACTACTCAAATTACTAAAAGGATAAAGTTCGATGAAGTTATTCGTTTCGCATGGGATAATACAAAAGGTCCGGCACAATGGCAGTATCAGAATGTGTATAACAATTTTACTACAATGCCAACCATTCTGATGGTTCCCTTCTTAACACCTTACTCTGAAAATGGGAATTGGTCAGTTTCGCCAGTAGGCGGTAATAACCCATTTACAGGTATCGATGCCAGATCAAATCAGACTAATAAAAATGTGGAGGTTCATGGTAACTTTGGACTTATAATTGAAATAATAAAGGGTCTTACTTATACATCACGGATTAGCGGAACTATTAATAATTATGAAAGATGGCAATTTCAACCTGAATATTACTCATGGTCTGAAGATCAAAACCCACAAAGCAGACTCGATCAGGATTGGCGAAAAGATTATTCCTGGACTTTTCAAAACTTCGTTTCTTATAGTAAAACTTTGGCTGAAAAGCATACTCTTACTGCCATTATTGGGATGGAAGCCTCAAACTGGTGGGATTATAACATAAATGGCTTCAGGCTGGATTATGCTAGTGCAAATCCAGATTTGCTATATTTTAATAATGCACTGGATAGAAGTACTATAGGTCAAATTGTGGCAGGTTCTGGAAAAGAAGCCAAAAGCCAGGGCTATTTCGGACGATTAAATTATGATTTCAATAATTTAATTTTAGCGCAATTTAATTATCGTCGTGATGGGAACTCTAACTTTGGACCCAATAACAGATGGGGTAATTTTTATTCGGGTTCTGCTGGATTCAAATTCAGCGAGCTTGCTGTAATAAAAAATCTGGACTTTTTAAGTTTTGGGAAAGTCCGGATTGGATACGGAGAAACAGGACAATGGCCTATTTCTACTTATTGGCCCTATAATTCATCGATTCTGAACACAGCTCAAATGAATTATTCATATGACGATGCTACTGTTACTAGTGGTTTGGGACCTGTTCAGATACCCAATCCCGATTTGAAATGGGAAACAGTGAAAACAACTAATATCGGACTCGATTTAGGATTTATGAATAACCAAATTATGCTTACGTTAGATTATTTTAATAAGATAAATGAAGATATGATAATGCCTAAAGAGGTTTCTTCAATTGCAGGTACTTATACGGTTACAACCGGTCAACAAGGTGAATTAGGAACTACAGGTATTACATCCACATACCCTATCGTAAATTATGGTTCAGTTAGCAACAGAGGTATTGAAACAACCATTGAATTCAAAAAGCAAATTGGTGAACTTGGAATTAAAGCAGGATTGAATTTTACTTATCAGAAAAATGAGATTACTGATTTGGCAACCGACTCAACAATTCAGGGATCAGTGCATGATTTATCTGGTTTAACCATATCAAAAATCGGCGAGCCTATTGGTACTTACAGAGGATATCAATTCGATGGTATCTTCAAAGAGGGCGATCCTATGGTGTATAATAGTTATTATAACATATATGTTTTTGCTGATCAACCCTTCCAGGTTAATGAAGATGGTGATACACTCTTTGCAAAGCCATTAGCTGCGCCAGGTGATGCTAAATGGGTAGATGTCAACGGCGATGGTATCTACACAGCAGAAGATTATGTTTATTTGGGTTCTTATATCCCGAAGTTTGTATTTGGATTTAATGTTGATTTGGCATATAAAGGATTCGATTTATCTATGTTTTGGCAGGGTGTAACAGGCAATAAGATCTTTAATGGAGTGAAACGATGGACCTATGATTGGCAAACATTGACAAATCATGCCGCAGAATTTGCAGATCGTTACCATTTGCCAGTTGAATATAATGGACAAATCATCGATCCGGGAAATACAGAATCTGATCTACCAAACTTAGGAAGTGCAAATTGGGGTTCGCCATCTTCATTATATATCGAAGACGGATCGTATCTCCGCTTAAGAATTCTAACAGTGGGCTATACTTTTCCAGAGTCGTGGACCCGTAAAGTTAGAATTAATAGATTCAGACTCTATTTTACAGGAAAGAATCTTTTAACATTCACAAAGTATACGGCATATGATCCGGAAGTCAGTAATTCTGATCCAAAACTGGCCGGAATTGATGTTGCCGGATACCCGCAAAGTAGAATGTATACTATAGGAGTTAATGTTGAATTTTAACACGAAAAACTAATTCAATGAAAAATATATTATTAAAAACAGGTTTCCTTTTCATATTATTATTAAGTTTTCAAGCTTGTGAAAAGGACTGGCTGGAAGTATCTCCGAAGGGGATAATCAACAGCGAATCATTTTATTCAACAGCAATAGAAGCTGATCAGGCAGTAACTGCTATTTACGGAATATTAAACTACATGCAGGTTTGGGATTTTTCTATTCTGGGTGATCTGGGAAGCTCGGCGTCCGACGATGCTGAGGCAGGAGGAGCTACTCCGCAAGATGTTGCAGATTGGCAAGATATTGACAACTTCACTTTCACACCTTCCACTACAGGAGGTTTTGTTCAACCTTATGGTATATTATATAAGATGGTTTTTTTGGCCAATATTGCGTTAGAAAAATTACCTGGTATACCGGCAAAAGACACTACTGCCTCTGAGGAATTTATAAATCTCCGCTTGGCTGAAGTTAAGTTCCTTAGGTCATTGGCGTATTTTTACCTTGTTCAGATTTTCGGGGAGGTTCCTCTTGCTGATCATGTACTAGGTGCTTCAGAGTACAACATGCCTCGATCTTCGCTCAGAAGTGTATTTGATCTGATGGAAAAGGATCTGACTGAAGCAATTCCATTACTTCCTCTAGCCTGGGGTTCAGACGAAATAGGACGTGCATCAAAAGGGGCAGCTCAGGGATTATTAGCCAAAATCCTTGTTTTTGAATCCTCATATGCTCATTATTATCCGGATGATACCTATTCTGCAGTATTTCCGGGAGAGAGCCGGTTTAAAGATCTCACTGAAAAATGGTCAGAAGCGTTAGCTATGGCAGAAAATGTAATTAACTCCGGTCAATATGAATTAGTGGGCATCGATGGTAGAAAAGACTATCAGTCATGGCGAGGAGAAACGGATGGATATAGATTTATCTGGACTACAGATGGCGACAATTCAAAGGAATCATTATTTGATATTCAGGCTGGTTACTATGGTCTTGGCTGGCTAAACGCCAGGGGATCTTCAATGGCATTTTGGACAGGCGCCAGATGGGTTTATGATCCAAATACTGGTGATCCGGCGGAAACATCGATGTGGGGATTCAATATTCCCAGTGTAAGCCTTATTGAGGAGTTTAATCAGGAAGAACGACAACCCGGCGATCCACTGTACGGTTCTGATATACCAACTGATCCCCGTTTTAATACTACTATCCATACAGACAGGGTTCCTGGCTCGAATGATTCTATTCAATTAGGAACTGTTAGCAGTGGAAGTTACTGGGCTCAGATTTGTTATACTTACGATGGAAACTGGGGAAATAAAACCCGGTCATTCCAGGCAAAATATGAATGTTCATACGATGAGTTTCTGTCATATGGTGCCAACTGGCAAGAATCGCCCTTTAATAACAGGTTACTTAGATATGGAGACGTTGTGCTATTAGCTGCCGAAGCTGCGATTATGGCTGGAGATAATGCTAAGGCTCTAACGTACATAAATATGATCAGAACAAGAGCCAGGATGTGTGGTGTTGAAGGTAATACAGTCCCAGCTGACATTACGGGAACCGTTACAATAGAGCAGTTACAGCATGAAAGAAGACTGGAACTTGCTATGGAAGGTCATAGGTTCTTTGATCTGGTTCGATGGAGACTCGCAGTAGAAAAAATAAATGGTTCCTATCTTGACAATCAGGAGGTTACTGTTACTTACTCTTCTCCTAAAAATGATTTCTTCCCTATTCCGGAAGCTGAAGTTAACAGAAGCCAGGGTGCTCTTATACAATATTCTGGTTGGTAGTTTTATAGTTTTTAGGTTTTAAATTAGTTATCTGAATGGTGGGTTATGTGGTCATTCTGAATTTGAATTGAAATCTTATACTAGCGCGATGAAACATACAATAAGATTATGAAAAGAATTCAGAATGGCCTTTTGGATAATTATTTCGTATTATCAAAAACTACATTATGATAAATGGCAAAGCAAGGAGGATATATAAAGACCTGTTAAATATATTCTCCTTTTTGCTATTGCTAATTTGTAGTTTATCATGCACTAAATCCAGGGTAAAATCTGGCTGTCACGATTTCTTAAATCATGCTGTTGAGTTAAGGCAACTATCAATTGATTACCCTAAAAACAATACCTTATTCCCCATTGATTTTCAGTCTCCGACTATCAGGTGGACAGATTCATTGTACGTCAACGCCGGCTGGTTTGCCTGCATTTCAGACTCTCTTGGGAATATAATACTAAATAAGTTTGTTGAGAAGGAAGAATGGAAACCAGATAGGTTAGGCTGGGAAAAATTAAAAAGAAATCATGTTGAAGAGAAACTTCTGATAACAATCGTTGGCTTTAATAGCAAAGACAGGAAATTGACCGGTAGTTCAAATTTATTTCAAATATCAGAAGATTCAGTCGGTGCTGATATCTTTTTCAGGGCTGTTACTTTACCTTTTTCGTACGCAGTGCGTAATGTACACACTATTGAGTGGTATATGGGAAGTGTTCGGGGAAATGCACCCAGAAAATTGTTGGATAATATGCCTGTTTGTGCCAATTGCCATTCATTTTCTGGAAACGGACCAACATTAGCAATGGATGTTGATTATGGAAATGACAAAGGTTCATATACAATAATAAATGCGAAAGATACAAGCCTGATTCAGCCGAAGAATATTATAAGCTGGGATAATTTTAAAAAGGATGAAGGCGAACCGACTTTTGGATTACTTTCTCAAATATCACCCTCCGGTAAATATGTCCTTTCTACAGTTAAGGATTTATCTGTTTTTGCAGCTGTAGATGATAACCTGGCATACTCGCAACTCTTTTTTCCTATAAAAGGAATAATCGGTATTTATGATGTTGAATCTGAGATTTTTAGTGAGCTTCAGGGTGCAAATGACCCGAAATTTGTTCAAAGTAATCCTGTTTGGTCTCCAGATAATAAAAAAATATTATTTGCACGAACAGATGCCTATATAAATGAAACGGTCAGGAAGTATGGAAAGGCTTTGCTAAATATTAACGATGTAAGAGAATTTAAAGATGGTAATAAAGAATTTAAGTTTGATATTTATTCTGTTGATTTCAACGATGGCAGGGGTGGAATACCCCAAGCCATGAAAGATGCTTCATGTAACGGTAAAAGCAATTATTTCCCGAAATATTCCCCTGATGGCAAGTGGATTGTATATTGCCAGGCTGAAAATTTTATGCTGTTACAGCCCGATAGCAAATTGTACATAATGAAATCGGATGGAACGGGTGCAAGACTGATGAATTGTAACACGGAGAATATGAACTCCTGGCATTCATGGTCACCCAATGGACACTGGTTGGTCTTTTCCTCGAAAGAAGAAAGTTTATATACACGCTTATACCTTACTCATATCGATGAAAATGGTAATGATTCACCACCTATCTTATTGGAAAACCTGGTTTTCGATACAAGAGCTGCAAATATTCCTGAGTTTTTTCCTGGGAATGCTGCAGATTTTAAGGCAATAAAAGATGATTTTTCAAATACTGCTCCTTATTTTACCCAATTGGCTACTGATAATATAACTAGCCAATACTACCTGAGAGCCGATCAGAATTTAAAGCGGGCAATTGATTTAGATCCTGACTATATTGATGCATATATTTTAAGGATCCTCCTCAATTCAATTTTACTACAGGTAAACTCAACCTCAGAAAAAGCTGAAAAAGCAAAAGCATTATCTATTGTAAATAATCGTATTTCCCAACAGGAAGACAATGTTGAATTATTGTTTTTAAAGGCAAACTTATTATCAGCAAATGGTGAGTATGAAAAAGCTTTAGAAATGCTGAAATCAATAATTTCTAAATCACCAAAATTCTACAGGGCTTATGAACTTATGGCTACCGTTTATAAGAAAATCGGCAGATCAAATCAGGTGATTAATACATACAATAAGATGAAAGAGTTGATTCCTGTAAATGAATTGGAGATTAATTTATCTATTGCCAAGTATCATCTTTCAAATAATAGAGCTAACGATGCTTTATTGTTACTTAAAAAGATGACAGAAAAGTATCCGTACAATGAGCAAATTCATGATCTCTTATGTAACATCTATATAGGTATGAAAGATATAAGGGCGGCACAGAAAGAAATAAACTTCCTTATTAGTAATGATTCAACGAATTATAAGTATTATTTCATGAACTCTGAAATAGTTGAAATTTCCGGCAATAAGAAAAAAGCCATGGAACATAAAGCACTAGGGGATAAGTGGCTTCAGCTGAAACTAGAAAAAAACAGGGAAAATATCCCTTTATTCTTTGAAAAAGCCAATTTGCTTCAGCAAAATAAGGACTTTATGGGAGCTATAGAAATATATAATGAAGTCCTGAAGAATCTGCCCTCAAATTATCAGGCCTTAAAAGAGAAAGCAAGAATTATGTTGATGATGCAGAAATGGCAGGATGCCATTCTTCTGTATCAAGAACTTTTAAGTCTTTATAACCCGGAGGAGGAATTTTATAATAATACAGCCATTGCCTATATCGAAACAGGCAACTACCAGGAAGCGCTAAACAATTTTAGCAATACATTACAACTTAATCCTTCAAATACAGATGCCCTTTACAATCGGTCAAGACTATATAGAATGCTAGGAAGTGATCAAAAGGCTGATAAGGATCTGGATACAATGAAACAAATTTTGAAGGCAAAGGAGAGTTTAACTGAATATTAGATACACTTATAATGAATATTCGGGAGGGCATATATGGCTTGTGTGGAGGAACAATCCTTATAGTTTTGCCCAGTTGTTGTTTAACTAAACATTTAAATAGAAAAAAAATGAGAAGAAAAACTTAATATTTGAATCTCATCGGTATTTTGATGTAAGAAGGTGGAAAATTGCTCCAGAGGTTGAAAGCAGACCCATTATGAGGTTGGATGTTAAGCTGAATCTGACCACCGGAGAAAGGACCTATAGAGAAGTAGAATTGCTTGTGAGGACTTTTGAAGAGAGAATGTACTTTCTCCCAATAGCGACGGATGAAATTAATAAGAATGATGGTTCAATAGAACAAAATCCGGGCTGGTAATATTGGTTTAGATTCTGAGTGAGTATATTATTGATTAATATGGGGCAATAACAAACTCACTTTATTTTATTAGATTTAAAACTTCTCTTTCTTAATCTTTTTTGATAATAATAGTATATGTATGCAGATACTTTATCAGAGAAAGCAGTTAACTCGTTTGAGTACAATACTGTTTGTACATAGCCATAAGGTTTTTCCTGCATATTTTTACATACGACATTTAATAGAGCTGTTAGTTGCTCAATCGATGAAGACCTTATTTCTTCAAATTATCTTGTCTGAATATGATATTGATACCGATGCATGCAGATTAATCACAAATATCAACAAGGCAAAAATCTTGATAATGTCTAAAATTTTGTACTTTGTATAATTGATTGTAAAACCTAAAAAGAATGAAACCTCATATTATTGTATGTCTTACTATTCTTAGTACATTAACTGCCTTTTCACAGAAAGCAACAGTTGTATCACCAAACCAAAAGATTAAAATTGAGCTTTATAACACGAAGAATAAGAATATAGGCGAATGGTATTTAAAAGTTAGTTACATTCACAATGGTCAAACCTGCGAGGCCATATCACAAATAACATTGGGTCTTTCACGCAGTGATCAGAGTTTTTCCGAAAAACTTAAATTTCTGAAAGCCAGTGAACCACTCTCAATAACCGAACAATATTCTGCCTTACATGGTAAGTGTGCCCTATGCAGTAACTCGGCCAATGAATCAGTGGTCTCATTCGAGAACCAAGGTAAAACAAAATTAAATATAATCATACGGGCTTATAACGACGGCATTGCATTTCGATATGAATTCCCCGGGAATGAGGGTTCCTTTATTGTAAAAGATGAACTAACTTCCTATACCATACCTGACAGCACAATGCGATGGCTTGAAAAATTTGATCTTTCAAACGAAGGGCTGTACAAAAACATGAATGATGCCAGTATTCAACAAAACTGGTGCTACCCTGCACTATTTAATTCATCCAATAGCAATTGTTGGTATCTTATTCATGAAGCCGATGTAAACCGTAACTATTGTGCCACTAAATTGAGCAATATCAATAATAAGTCTGAATACAAAGTAACCCTTCCTTATCCTTATGAGGGGGAAGGTGAGGCGTCACCAACCATTACTCTACCATGGAAATCTCCCTGGCGTGTAGTTATCATTGGAAATCTGGCAGATATTGTTGAATCAACACTGGTTGACGATGTTTCGACACCTTCTGTTTTAGCAGAAACCGATTGGATTAAACCCGGTTCTGTCTCATGGAATTATTGGTCGAACAACCATGGTACCAAAGATTTCAAAACTGTATGCGAATTTGCCGATTTGGCTGCTACAATGGATTGGCCATACACTCTGCTTGACTGGGAATGGGATGCCATGGAAAATGGTGGAAATGTAGAAGATGCTGCAAAATATATACTTTCTAAGGGTGTAAAACCTTTAATATGGTATAATTCAAGTATGTTCAAATGGATTACTGCCACTCCTGTGGACCGTATGAAAACACATGAAAATCGTGTGGAAGAGTTCACGAAATTGAAAAAAATGGGATTTGCCGGGGTAAAAATCGACTTTTTTCTAAGCGAAAAGCAGTATATGATTGATTATTATCTTGATATTTTGGACGATGCTGCTCAATTTGAGATGATGGTATATTTTCACGGTTGTCTTGTACCAAGGGGTTGGGCACGTACCTATCCTCATCTTATGACTTATGAAGGTGTGCGTGGTGCTGAATGGTATAACAATAACGCCGAACTAACCACAACAGCACCCGAGCATAATACAATTCTTCCTTTTACCAGAAATGTAGTTGGTTCTATGGACTATACACCAGTTACTTTCACCAATTCTCAGCATCCGCATATTACATCCTATGGTCATGAACTGGCGCTGAGTGTTGTGTTTGAATCAGGATTCCAGCACATGGCCGACAGACCTGAAGGATATTACGAACTGCCGGATGCTGCCAGGACATTCCTCAAGGAAGTGCCTTGCGCATGGGATAATACAAAATTGATTCAGGGATATCCAGGTAAAGAACTCATTATTGCACGGAAAAAAGCCGAAAATTGGTATATTGGAGGGTTGAATGCTGAAGATCGGGAAAAAATACTGACTTTGAAGTTTAGTTTTCTGTCGGAAGATTTAAAGTACAAACTTACCTTAATAACCGATGGCAAACATGATAAGGATTTTAAAACTGAATATACTATCGTAGATAAATTCACTACAATTGATGTAAAATTGCTTCGAAGAGGTGGTTTTGTTGCGTCCTTAAAACCAATGCTTTAAAAAATTGATTCTAAGTATGAAATCGTTACTTATTGCTTTTCGAAACACCTTGTTTTTACTTACAGTATGTTGTGCTTCATCATTATGTCCAAGGGCTCAGTTACCCTATCAAAATCCAAATTTAAGTTCCGAAGAGCGCGCAAGTGATCTCATTTCCCGGTTAACACTTGAAGAAAAAGCAGCACTAATGTGTGATCAGTCTGATGCCATTCCGAGTTTGGGCATAAAGAAATTTAACTGGTGGAGTGAGGCATTGCATGGATATGCCAACAATGATAATGTTACGGTATTCCCCGAACCCATCGGTATGGCTGCATCTTTCGACGATGAGCTGGTATATCAGATTTTCGATGCTGTTTCTGATGAAGCACGTGCCAAGTACAACCAATGGCTACAACAAGGAAATGAAAATAAACGATTTTTAAGCCTTTCGGTTTGGACACCCAATGTGAATATTTTCCGCGACCCCCGTTGGGGACGTGGACAGGAAACCTATGGAGAAGACCCCTACCTGATGTCGCGAATGGGAGTTTCTGTCGTAAAAGGCTTACAAGGTCCGGAAGATGCCAGGTATCGTAAGTTACTGGCCTGCGCCAAGCACTATGCCGTACACTCAGGCCCTGAATGGAGTCGCCATGAGCTTAACCTGAATAATGTTGATCCAAGGGAATTGTATGAGACTTATCTTCCTGCTTTTAAAGCTCTTATACAGGAGGCAGATGTGCGCCAGGTAATGTGTGCCTACCAGCGATTAGATGATGAACCATGCTGTGAAAACACAAGGCTTTTACAAAGAATACTGCGCGATGAATGGGGCTATGAGTATATGGTGGTGTCAGATTGTGGTGCTATTACTGATTTTTTTACTACACACAATGTTTCTTCCGATGCAGTTCATGCCGCCTCTAAAGGTGTATTATCGGGTACCGATGTGGAATGTATTTGGGAAAATTATCCTTACAAGACACTGCCCGAAGCAGTTGATCGTAAATTAATCAATGAAGAAGATTATGAAAACAAATAAACTTGTTTTGTTTACCTGGGCAATACTTGGGTTAGTTTCATGCAAAAATATACAACAGCCTAAAAGCAAAGAAGCAAAAGTTAAATTTGAAGAAACCTGGGAATCATTAGCCACTAATGTTAGGGAACCTGAGTGGTTTAAAGATGCCAAGTTTGGAATTTATTTCCATTGGGGGGTTTACAGTGTACCTGCATTTGATAATGAATGGTATCCCAGATGGATGTATGTACCAGGTAGGAAAAATTGGGGCGGTACTGTCTTTGAACATCATGAAAAAACATACGGACCCTTATCAGAATTTAACTACCACGATTTCATTCCTATGTTCACAGCAGAAAATTTCGATGCAAAGGAATGGGCTGATTTGTTTAAAAAATCCGGGGCCCGGTTTGCTGGTCTTGTAGCACAGCATCATGATGGCTTTGCGATGTGGGGAAGTGAGGTAAATCCATGGAATGCTAATGATATGGGACCCAGGAAAGATATTTTAGGCGAATTGTATACCGAACTTAAAAAGAATGACATGAAAACCATTGCCACTTTTCATCATGCCAGGCTTCTTCAAAGGTATGCACAGGATACGGCAAAATGGGCTAAAAATACACCCGATCCCGGATGGGATAGCCATTATCCCTATCATCCCGATTATGTTACATCTACAACCGACCCAAAACTCAGAAAACTTTACGGGAATATGCCGACAGATGAATTCCACGACTATTGGTTAAATCTGGTAAATGAAGTAGTAGATGAATATGCCCCTGATATTATTTGGTTTGATTCATGGCTTGATATGATCCCTGAAAACTACCGTCAAAAAATGGTAGCCCACCATTTTAATACAGCAGTCTCAAGAGGTCAGGAACCCATAGTTGCCTATAAGCAGGAAGATCTTCCTTCCAATGTAGGCATGTTGGATATGGAGCAAGGAGGAAAAACAGAGCTTTCGGAAGATTATTGGCTGACTGATATTACTATTAGTAATGGTAGCTGGTGTTACACAAATGGACAAACCTATAAAGCTCCTTCATTGGTAATCAGAAACATGATTGATGTTTGGAGTAAAAGAGGAATTGTTTTGCTAAACATCTCGCCCAAGGCAGATGGAACAATACCCGAAGAACAGAGGAATGTTTTAGCTGCTATTGGTCAGTGGATTGAAAAGCATAAAGAAGCAATTTATGAAACCAGAGCATATTCAACCTTTGGTTACGGAGTAGCTGAATTTGAGGAGAGTATGTTTGGAGGACAAACAGCAACCATAGACTATAATCAGAATGATGTACGGTTTACACAATCAAAAGATAAAAAACAGCTGTACGTATTTTCTCTTGGCCTTCCGGCATCCAATTCTGATCTTGAAATTCGCACTCCCATTGAATCTAAAATCAAAGGAGTTTCAGTTCTAGGTAGCGGTGTTGACCTAAAGTGGTCGGTGACTGACAATAAATTAACTCTTACAACACCAAATTCATGTGATATGAATGAATTGGCAACTGTATTCAAAGTTGATTTTGAATAACATTATTGATAAACTAATTTAAAATAAAATGAAATTTAAACTGACTATAATGGCATTATTGATTCCAATCTCTTTTTCCATTATGGCTTTTTTAACCAGCAGTGAGAGCGCTAAAAAACCAATTTATCTGAATACTGCTTACTCTTTTAAAGAAAGAGCTGTCGACCTTGTTTCAAGGATGACCCCCGAAGAAAAACAAAGCCAGTTGGGTAATACCATGCAACCAATCCCACGCTTGGGCGTAAATGCCTACAATTTTTGGGGTGAAGCTTTGCACGGTATTATGGGTAGAAATAATAACAGCGGAATGACTGCAACCTCTTTCCCGAACAGCGTTGCAGTTGGATCTACCTGGGATCCAGAATTGATAAAACGTGAGACTTCAGTAATCGCTGACGAAGCAAGAGGTTTTAACCACGATCAGATTTTCACACTTACCTACTGGTCACCGGTTATTGAACCAGCCCGCGACCCCAGGTGGGGAAGAACCGCAGAAACATTCGGAGAAGACCCCTTCCTGGTTTCGCAGATTGGAAAAGGATTTATCCAGGGACTGATGGGCGATGACCCACATTACCTGAAAGCCGTACCGTGTGGTAAACATTACTTTGCCAACAATACAGAATTCAATCGTCACAGCGGAAGCGCCAATATGGACGACAGGGACATGCGGGAGTACTACCTGCTTCCCTATAGAACACTTATCAGAGATTATAATCTGCCATCAATTATGACAGCTTACAGTGCAGTTAATGGTGTACCGGTATCTGCCAGCAAATACATGGTTGATACAATCGCCAGAAAAACCTATGGCTTAGATGGTTATGTTACTGGTGATTGTGGTGCAATCGATGATATATTAAAAGGACATCACTATACAAAAACCAACGAAGAAGCTGCTGCATTGGGAATTATTTCTGGAGTTGACACAGATTGTGGAGGCGTTTATCAGAATTATATTTTAAAAGCTTTGGAAAATGGTTTGCTTACCCAAGGTGATATTGATAAGGCACTATTGAATATTTTTACAATAAGGATGCGAATTGGAGAATTTGATCCACCGGAAAATGTCCCTTATGCCGGTATCAAACCTTCCATAATCAATGATCCCTCGCATAACGACCTTGCCCTTGAAATAGCAACAAAAACACCGGTTCTGTTAAAGAATAGTGAAGTTAACGAAAATGGTAAAAAAGCCTTACCACTGGATACAAAAAGCATTAAAAAAATTGCTGTACTGGGACCACAGGCTAATAAAATTGAACTGGGAGATTATTCAGGTGAAGTTGAACCCTCCCTTAAAATAACTCCTCTTGCCGGAATCCAAAATTATATCAAGGAACATAAGCTAAACACAGAAATAGTAACAAGCGAAAGTGGTAATACTGATAAAAAAACAGATTTCTTCACTATGCTTAATTTTTCGACGGTCACTAGAGATGGAAAAGTACAAGATTATGATGCCACAAAATTCGATGCTTCTGCAAAAGGTTTAATTGCTAATGCCAGGTTTGGACAAACTGCTGTAAGAGGAATAAAGGATGGCGACTGGACATTATATAAGAATGTGGATATTACCAATCTTGATTCTATAAGATTCAATATGACCGTATCTGTTGAAGGTGGTTTACTGGAAGTTAGAGTTGGTTCTGCAACAGGAAATGTGCTTGCTTCAGAAAAAATAGCCAAAAAGCAACAGAGTGGAGAAAATTTCTGGTTTATAAGACCCGGCATAGTTTCTCTTAAAATTAATACCCTGGGTATTACCGGCCCCCAAACCCTTGTACTTGTTTATCATGAACCGGAAGCTCCGGGAACTGATCAGGAGACCCTTAGTATAGCAGCTTCAGCCGATGTTGTATTAATTTTTGTTGGTACCGATCAAAGTACGGGAAGAGAAGAATCTGACAGGTTTTCCCTGGCTCTGCCCGGTAATCAGGTTGAATTAATAAAAGCTGTGGCAGCTGTGAATCCCAATACTATTGTGGTTATGCAAACCATGGGAATGGTTGAGGTGGAACAATTCAGGAATCTGCCAAATATTTCCGGCATTATCTGGACAGGCTATAATGGACAGGCACAGGGTGCCGCCATGGCAAAAATACTGTTTGGTGATGTAAATCCCGGGGGTAAACTGAATGTAACATGGCATAAATCTGTAAACGATCTTCCCGATTTCAACAATTATACATTAAGGGGTGACAACGGAAGAACCTACTGGTATTATGATCAGGATGTTTCGTACGAATTTGGGTTTGGTTTGTCATATACCTCTTTTGAGTACAGTAATTTCACAATCAGCAAAAGTGCTATCACCCCAAATGATAAATTAACTGTTACCGTTGATGTAAAAAATACCGGAAGGGTTGATGGGGATGAAGTGGTTCAGATTTACCTCAGAACTCCTGATAGTCCTGCTTCGTTAGAAAGGCCGATTAAAAGGTTAAAAGGTTTTAAACGGGTAACCATACCTGCCAGCCAGATTAAAACCGTTTCCATCGATATTGAGTGTGCTGACCTTTGGTTCTGGGATACTGAAAAAGGTCAAATAAGCTTTGATCAGGGCATGTATATATTTGAAATTGGTGCTTCTTCAAGAGATATTAGGGGGCAGGTTGAAGCCAAAATGACGGGTTTCTACAAACCAGTATTGACTACGGTAGTTGCAGAGAGTAACAAAGTTGTATTACGACCTGGAAATACTATTCAGACAAGTGTGACAGCAGCCATGTCAGATGATAGTTTTTATGATATCAAAAAAGCTGAAGTCAGGTACAAAAGCAATAACCCATCGGTTGCCTGTGTTGATGAAAATGGAAAAGTCACTGCTACAGGTGTTGGTACCGCACTGATATTTGCTGATGTTACGGTAGATGGCACACAAGTTTCAAACGCTTATCCAATTAAGGTAATGCCCGACCTTAATCCGAAGTCAATCACGGTAAATGGTAAAGGCATCGAGGGTTTTAACAAGGAAATAAAGGCTTACAGTTATCTACTGAAAAACAATTCAAAAATTCCCATAGTGAAAGCATCTGCGTTGGGTGATGATATTACGGTTGATATTGATCCCGCAAAAGGAATACCGGGCACTACCCTCATCAGGTTTATTGATAACATAACCCTCGAAACAAATACCTATTATTTAAACTTTGATATGAATTCGACCAGTGATGAGTTTAACACAGGCACAACAGGTCAACAATGGGAATGGTTAAGGGAACAAAGAGAAACTTACAGTTATTCTGACAAGCCAGGCTGGCTTACAATTACCAGTGAACCGGGAGATATATCAGAGGCTACCAACAATGCCAAAAATATGCTGCTGCAGAGTGCCAATAGCGATTGGACCATTGAGACCAAACTGGTTTGTTCCAGAACCCCATCTCAACCCGAAAATGCAGGAATTGTGTCCTATCAGGATGACCATAACTTTGCGAAACTGATGTTCCGTGCTGTTACAAAAACAACCCGTTTCGGAAGGTCCGGAGATTCACAGATACAACCGGGAACAATTGACTTAATCGTTGAAGAAAATGATATCGCAAAATCACTGGCCAGTTTTAACCTAAAAACTGAAGTTACAGATGAGAAGCCGCTGATTCTAAAACTGGAGAAAAAAGGAAGCCTTTATACAGCCTTCTATTCATTAGATGATGAGAATTTTGACACCCTTGGTACCGCCGATATTTTATTAAAGGACATCAGAGCGGGTTTGCTTGTGTGTGACGGTATAATCACACCGTATATGAAAAGTACTTTTTGGTTTGATTCGGATACAACCAAACCGGAAATGCCATTTGATGTATCATTCGATTATTTCCACATTAAAAATAGCGGACTGAAATAAGCTTCAAAAAAGTATGAAAATAAAACAACTAATTGGAAGATATTATTTAATGTAAATACTAAAAATTCAACTATGAAAAATCTAACATTACTCATTTTTATAGCTTCGCTGGTATTTGGCAATATCTGCTCTGCGCAGAATCAAACCACGGTTTTAGAAGATTTTAAACCTTCATCGGTTAACCAGCCCGGCAAAGATTACCCCCAGGTTAATTCAGAAGGCAGAGTTCGGGTTCAAATTTCAGCTCCTGAAGCCAAAATGGTTCAGCTCGATATAGGCGCCGTGAAATACGATTTAATAAAAGATGAAAACGGAGTTTGGACAGGTGAATCGGCGCCACAGGATGAGGGATTTCACTACTACCAGTTAAATATCGATGGTGCTTCGGTACCCGATCCAAACAGCCTTTATTTCTATGGAGCCAGTCGCTGGGGAAGCGGTATTGAGGTTCCTGCAAAAGATCAGGATTTCTACGCGCTCAAAAATGTACCGCATGGCCAGGTACGGGAGCATATCTACTTTTCAAAAAGCAACAACAGTATGCGCCGTTGCTTTGTATATACTCCACCTGAATATGAAAAAGATAATCAGAAACGTTATCCTGTCCTGTATTTACAACACGGTGGTGGCGAAGATGAAACCGGTTGGTCAAACCAGGGTAGGGTCAATCTTATCTTGGATAACCTGATTGCAGAAGGCAAGGCCAAACCTTTTATCATTGTTATGGATAACGGAACATGGCGGATGCCGCCCCCTCCTAAAACCAATCCTCAGGATACGGCTAAAATAGAGGAACGTCCCAAAACATGGCCCCCAAGAGGCTGGGCCGACGGCTTCATGAAAACCATGCTGGAAGATATCATCCCAATGATCGATGCGAACTATCGTACCATTGCCGATCAGGAACACAGAGCCATGGCTGGTTTGTCAATGGGGGGCATGCAAACACGTATTATCACCCTGGCTCATCCCGATCTTTTCTCGCAGGTGGGTATGTTCAGTGGTGGCAGCATTAGTCAGGAAGATATTGATAATGCGCCTGGATTCAAAGAAAATGTAAAGCTTGTGTTTATTAGTTATGGCAGCCGTGAACTGGATAATCCCAGAAGAGGACCCTGGGGCGATCCTAAAGCAAATACCCAAGCCATTAAGGAGGCCGGTATGAATACGCATTTTTATGTCTCACCACAAACGGCTCACGAGTGGCAAAGCTGGCGACGAGGCTTTTACCAGTTTGCACCTCTTTTATTTAATGACTAAACGGAAAAAACAATGAGAAATAACTCAATTATATTAGTTTTCTTACTAGTAGTAACCGGTTCGTTGTGCCTTGGACAGATAGAACAAACAACGATTATAGAAGATTTTAAACCTTCTACCTTAAATCAACCTGGGAAAGAGTATCCTCAGGTCAATTCGCAAGGCTATGCACGATTCCGTATTGAGGCTCCGGCTGCCCAAAGTGTAAGTGTGAGTCTGGGTCTTGGAGGAAGAGGAGGTACTATACTTACAAAAGAGGAGGATGGCTCCTGGATGGGTACTACGGAAGGACCGTTGGATGAAGGATTCCATTACTATCGTCTTACTGTTGACAGCGGCACCTTTAACGATCCGGGTGCACTGAATTTCTACGGTTCTGTTCGTTGGGAAAGCGGTATCGAGATTCCTGCTCATGACCAGGATTTCTATGCACTGAAGGACGTCCCACACGGAAAGGTTGAGCAGATTCTTTTTCCCTCAAAAAGTACAAATACTTCACGCAGAGCATTTGTCTACACCCCTGCAGGATATTATAAAGATCAGGCGAAGAACTACCCTGTCCTGTATTTGCAACATGGCTGGGGTGAGGATGAAACTGCCTGGAGCAACCAGGGACATGCCAATCTGATCATGGATAACCTGATTGCTGAGGGTAAAACAAAACCCTTTATCATTGTAATGACTTACGGAATGACAAATGAGGTTCGATGGGGACATATTAAGGAATTCAAAATTGATGCTTTCCAGACTGTACTTGTTGAAGAACTCATTCCATACATTGATGCAAACTTCCGCACAATTGCCGATCAGTCACATCGTGCCATGGCCGGACTCTCTATGGGCGGTATGGAAACGCGGATGATAACACTGAACAAACCAGATGTCTTTTCATACTATGCACTCCTAAGTGGAGGCATATACAAGCTGGAAGATAATATCGAAAAATCGAAAGTTAAACTTATTTTCCTGAGCTGTGGTAGTCGCGAAAGACCCGATGGTGTGAAAGATGCCGTAGTTGCTCTTCAGGAGGCAGGTTACAACGCGGTATCCTATATTTCCGAGAATACTGCCCATGAGTTCCTGACCTGGCGCCGAAGTCTTCATGAACTAGCTCCCCTGCTCTTTAAGGACTAATCAAAACTATTTATTGATTAAAATTAAGCTGGACATAAAAAAAATAGAAATACTCATGAAAAATAGAATATCAACTATCCTCTTGGCTTCGCTGATAACCTATGGAATGTGTTTTTCCCAGTCGAATCAGTCTCCTATCGTTGAAGACTTTTTGCCTTCATCAGTGAATCAACCTGGCAAAGAGTTTCCACAGGTTAATTCTGAAGGTCGGGTTCGTGTAAGTATACAGGCACCAGAGGCCAATTATGTTCAACTCGATATTGGAGGAGTAAAATACGAACTTACTAAAGATGATAAAGGAGTTTGGACAGGTGAATCTGCTCCACAGGATCAAGGTTTTCATTATTACCAGCTAAATATCGATGGTGCTTCGGTACCCGATCCGGGAAGTAAATACTTCTATGGTGCAGGCCGCTGGGGAAGTGGCATTGAGATTCCTGCTGTCGATATGGAATTTTATGCCCTGAAGGATGTTCCTCATGGTAAGGTAAGTGAGAATTTCTATTTCTCAAAAATTACAAATTCATGGAGACGCTGTTTTGTATATACTCCCGCCAACTATGAAAAGGATACCGAAACTCGTTATCCTGTGCTTTATCTGCAACATGGAAGTTTTGAAGATGAAACCGGATGGTCGGCTCAGGGAAAAGCAAACCTGATCCTTGATAATCTGATTGCTGATAAAAAGGCAGTTCCAATGATTATTGTGATGGATAATGGTTATGCTTATAAACCTCAGGAGAATTCGGATACAGATAAATCACGTCGTCCTTTTTCTGCATTCGAGGAGGTATTGATCAATGAGATTATTCCAATGATTGATGCTACCTATCGTACAATTCCAGACCTTGAGCACAGGGCAATAGCTGGTCTGTCGATGGGTGCCAATCAAACCATGCGTATTATTATGAACAATCTCAACTTGTTTGCTTATTATGGCGGCTTCAGCGGCACGTCAAATTATCCAAGTTCCGATGAAATTAATGTGGATGCATTCCTCAATGGAAAATTCAAAGATGGTGAATCTGTAAATAGGCAAATCAAAGTATTTTGGCTTGGTTTGGGGACGAAAGAACCAGACCCGTTTCCCGGTTCTGTTGGCGCTTTCAGGAATATGTTGGAAAAACAGAAAATTGAATACGTTTATTACGAATCGCCAGGCACTGCACACGAGTGGCTGACATGGCGCCGTGATTTAAATGAATTTGCCCCCCGACTATTTAAATAAAAAATTATAATTCAATGAAAAACATAGTATTACTTACCGCAGCCTTCTTTTTATTAGTTGCAAGCTCCTGTACCCAAACTCAACCCGGAAGGGTAAAAGTAGAAGGTGGATGGATACAGGGAACTGCAACCGAAAATTTAACAATTTATAAAGGAATTCCTTTTGCAGCACCCCCAGTGGATGATCTGCGATGGAAAGCTCCTCAGCCTGTTGAAAAATGGGAAGGAGTAAAACAAACTACAGAATTTGCTCCTGCACCTTTTCAGGGTGGAAATCCTCCTGAGGGGAAAAGTGAAGACTGTTTATACCTGAACGTATGGACGCCAGCCAAATCTCCTAAAGAAAAAATCCCTGTTCTCGTTTGGATCTATGGTGGCGGATTCAGTTTTGGCTCAACCGCCTGGCCTTTGTCCGATGGAGAAAAACTGGCCAGCAAAGGTGTTGTACTGGTGAGCATTGCATACCGGGTAAATCAGCTCGGATTTCTTGCTCATCCTGAGTTAAGTGCCGAAAATCCAAACCATGTATCAGGAAATTATGGTTTACTTGACCAGATTGCGGGCCTTGAATGGATCCAAAAAAATATTGCAGCCTTTGGCGGTGACCCTGATAAAGTAACCATTTTTGGCGAATCAGCCGGAGGAATTTCTGTCAGCATGTTGTGTGCCTCTCCACTGGCAAAAGGATTGTTTCAGGGTGCTATTTCGCAAAGTGGAGGTTCGTTCGGTCCAACACGCCCTACTACTTATCCCGGTGAAAACATGAAACCCCTGAAGCAGGCTGAAATGGAAGGTGAGGAATTTGCCAGTAAAGCGGGTGTTTCGTCCATTGCTGATCTTCGTAAGATACCTGCTGACAGTCTGCCTCTGGGATTTGGGATGCCAGGCGGTTGGCCAATCGTTGATGGGTATGTAATTCCTGATGATCAGCACAAACTTTATGAAGCAGGAAAATATAACGATACTCCCATACTGGTTGGATACAACTCCGATGAAGGTGCAAGTTTTACCTGGGAAAAAACTCCGGATGCGTTTGTTGCCGGTGTTGAAAAACGATATGGGAAATATGCAGATACCCTACTTAAAGTGTATCCTGTTGGTGAGAATTCTGTACCAAAAACAGCGCGTGATTTGTCCCGCGATGCTGCTTTTGGCTGGCAAACCTGGAGTTGGGCAAGGCTGCAATCTCAAACAGGAAAATCGAAAGTATTCTACTACTATTTCGATCAACATCCCGATTACCCCAAAGAATCACCACAGTATGGTTACGGTTCACCCCACGGCCAGGATGTGTCTTATGTTTTTATGACCCTTGATACCTTAAATTCGCAGACTACAAAGTCGGATCTGGAAATTTCGGAGGCCATGGGTACGTATTGGACAAACTTTGCCAAATATGGTGATCCAAACGGAGAAAGTGTTCCTGAGTGGCCGGCTTTTTCTTTGGAAAACCCTGTGGTAATGTACCTTGGACCGACTCCACATGTTGGTCCGGTTCCAAGTGCTGAGTCACTGGAAGTATTGGATGATTATTTTGAATGGAGACGTTCACCGGAAGGTGAAGCCTGGGCAAAATAAATTTGCAATTACATCAAGTTTAAAAGAACGTGTCGATGATATTTTTCCCCATTTTATACAAATTCAATGCAATGAAAAAAACAATATTATTACTACTCTTAGTTTCTCAAACAGTCGTTTTTAGTCAGTTTCCTGAATTAGCTAAAACCCCACCCATGGGTTGGAATTCATGGAATGCTTTTGCACTGGAAATTAATTCAAAAATTGTTTTAGCCGTTGCTGATTCCATGGTAAGCAAAGGACTTGCCAAAGCTGGTTATCAATATATTGTTATTGATGATGGTTGGCAGATAGACCGCGATGCGACCGGGAAAATTATTGTCGATTCAAGCCGTTTCCCTGAGGGTATTAAATACCTCGCCGATTATGTACATTCCAAAGGATTGAAATTCGGTATCTATACCTGCTGTGGTACAAAAACCTGTGGTGGGCGTCCCGGAAGTTACGGTTATGAAGCCATTGACGCTCAAACCTATGCTGAATGGGGTGTCGACTTTATAAAAGAAGATTGGTGCTTTACCGATGGTCTCGATACCCGCACGCAATACAAAATTATGAGTGATGCCATTCGGGCAACCGGTAGACCAATGGTTTTGAGCCTTTGCGAATGGGGTGTGTCAAGCCCGTGGGAGTGGGCTGACGGTATTGGAGCTATGTGGCGCACAACCAACGATATTCAGGACTGCTTCGACTGTGTGAGGAATTGGGGCGGCATGGGCTGGGTTCCCATTATGGAGAAAAATGCAAATCTTGCTCCCTTTGCCGGTCCGGGGCATTGGAACGATCCCGATATGCTCGAAGTGGGGAATCAATCGCTTACTCCTGTTGAGTGTCGCTCACATTTTTCCATGTGGTGTATGCTGGCGGCTCCGCTTATTGCAGGGAATAACATAAGCACCATGAACAACACCATCAGGGATATTCTTACGGCTCCCGAAATAATAGCCATTGATCAGGATCCGCTAGGTGTTCAGGGAACGCGCGTAAGGAATGATTCAGGTCTGCAGGTTTGGCAGAAACCTCTTAGTGATGGTTCAATTGCGGTTGCCTTACTGAACCTCACCCAATCGTCGGCACAAATCCGTGTATCGCTTGAAGAAATTGGTTTTGTAAAAGGTGTGAAAAGTAGTATGCGGGATTTATGGGAACAAATAGATCTTCCTGAGATTACAGATGTTTATCAAACCGATGTAGAAGCTCATAGCGTAGTAGTTGTCAAAATTAAGGGTAAGAAAGCACCTGTCTCCGTTCTAAAATTCGATCAGCCTTCTGTTGAATTAAATAAAAACAATCATAAGTTAATCACGCTTACTGTTTTACCTTCAGTAACACCTGTTACAATAACTTCTTCTGATGAAGACATTGTATCGGTGAGAATAACAGGGGTTAATACTTACAGGCTGTATGCAAAAAATGAAGGCACCTGTACTATCAATGCTGCAACAAGTAATGGAAAACTTAAAACTTCCTGTTCTGTTCTGGTTTTACCTTCCGATATACCTTCTCCCTGGAAATTCGATGACATAAAAGACAATAAAGCATCTGCCAATTATGAAAATGGGGTATATACTATTGAAGGAGGTGGTACCGATATTTGGGGGGCAATTGACCAGTTCGCTTTCCTAAGCAGGGAGTCAAGTGAGGATTCTTCCATATCGGCCCGTATTATTTCCCTTACCAATACCGATCCCTGGGCGAAAACAGGCTTAATGTTCAGGGAAAGTACCGCCTCCAATAGCAAATTTGTGCTGTTAGCAGTTACCCCCGGAAACGGACTCACACTGCAATGGCGCGATGCCACCGGTGGAAGTTGTGATAAAATGGATTTTGAAGCCCCCGATTTGCCGGTCTATTTAAAGCTTACTAAAAACGGTAAAACATTCTCTGCCTATAAATCTTCTGATGGAAAGAATTGGGAACTACTCGGAAAGAAGGCATTAAACGACAGCATTTCAGAAAAATACCGGATCGGAATGGCAGTGTGTTCTCATACAAGTCATCTGTTAAATCAATCTGAATTCGATAATATTTCAATGGAATAGTCAGCTAAGTTGTGAGACTTATAAAAATAGCAATATGAAAATAAATCCAGGATATATTATACTAGCAGGTTTGCTGATGCTAAGTTTAAATACATTTTCGCAGGATCCGAATTTTTATATCTATCTCTGCTTTGGGCAATCGAATATGGGTGGCGCCTCAAGGGCAGAAGCACAGGATTCAACTGTAGATGCTCGTTTCCAGATGATGAGTGCCATGGATTGCCCGGAAAATGGCAGGAAGATGGGAAACTGGTATACAGCAACACCGCCTTTATGCGATTGTAATGCTGGTATTTCACCAGCCGATTATTTCGGTCGTACTTTAGTCAGAAATCTGCCCGATAGCATCAAAGTTGGAGTAATCAATGTATCGGTTGGAGGATGTAAGATTGAATTATTTGATAAGGATAATTACCAATCCTATGTAGATTCAGTACCCGACTGGATGCTAAATTGGATCAATAATTACGGAGGTAATCCTTATAAAAGGCTTGTTGATATGGCAAAATTGGCGCAGCAGGATGGAGTAATAAAGGGAATTTTATTACATCAGGGAGAGTCCAATCCAAATGATACATTATGGACAAGCAAGGTGAAAGACATTTGCGATAACCTGATGACTGACTTAAATCTGAATCCTGAAGAAGTGCCATTACTTGCCGGTGAATTGTTAAGTGCCGAGTTTAATGGAAGATGCTACGCTTTCAATCAATTCATTGCTCAATTGCCTTCAGTGATTCCTAATGCATATGTAATTTCTTCGAAGGGATGTCCCGGCAGGCCCGATGGTTTTCATTTTACCGCTGAAGGTTACCGGAAAATCGGGAAACGATATGCCTATAAAATGCTTTCATTGTATTGATCGGTATGTAATTTATAATGTATTACAAGAATACCCAACATCGAAATACTATATATACCAAACAAAAAAAACTTACAAATGAAGAGGTGCCTACTTTCCATTCTGATACTTTTTATGTCGTTCGTAGTTTATTCTCAAACCATTATAGAAAATCCTAAATATGGATTTTCTACAGCCACAACGATAAAACCAACTAAAATTGAATTAACTGATTCAACAACCGTTCTTTATTTTACGACCTATTGTGCTCCGAATTTCTGGATAATGATTCCAGATAAAACCTATATTCTACCGGATGGCACAGGTGATAAACTTTTTATTAAAGGTACCGAGGGCATCCCTTTTAATCAGCAATATTATGCCCCCGTGGCAGGTGAAGTAAGCTATGCTTTAATTTTCCCCCCAATTAGTGATGCTACAAACTTTATTGATTATGGCGAAGCTAACGATGGGGGTTCCTGGTTTATCTACGATCTTAGGATAAAACCTTTCTTAAACGCTTCAGAAATTCCTGAAAATTTCCTGGGTAACTGGTTCAATACCACTACCCGAAATTGGGAATTAAGTTTTCTGGATACCCTGGCTGTTTTTAAAAACCAATTATGGTCATATGATGCGATAAATCTTAAAAAGGGGAAAGGCTCAGTAAAACTGAAGAATAATACTGGCGTTATTGAACTTTTCATAAAAGCAGAAAAATCAGGCGAATGTAGGATAGGTTTACAGCCAGATGAACTGGAAATATTTAGTAAGGACATTTCAAACCAAAACTTACACTCAGCAATAAACGATGCCCCCTATGATTTGCCCATATTTAACCTTGACACAGCAATATACAGTGGATATTTTAAAGGCTACTCATCGCGTATTGGTAACAATACCTTTAGCATATATGTGAATGATATTTTGGCAGGAAATCAAAATACTTATCTGGCACGAATTTCAGATAACGGCTATTTTTTAGTGAAAATACCGGTTTACTATCCACATTATGTATATGTACGAGCAGGCTTTTTTAACGGTTCAGTTTATTTGGAGCCAGGGAAATGGCTGTTTCAGATGGTAGACCCGGAAATTTCCAGTGATGGATCACTTTTTATGGGTGAAACAGCCCGGATAAATTTCGATTTACAGAAACTGGGCAAAATATACAGTTTTAATTACTACGAGATGAAAAATAAGATCCTTGACATGAAACCAGATGATTACAAAGCATATTGTCTGAATTTACATGATAAGGATAGGAAAGCACTTGATTCGGTTATGCAAACCAATACTATCGGGGCAAAAGCCTATCAGGTAGAAAAGTTAACATTTGATTATCACTATTTCTCTAACATAATTGAATATCAATGGAATTTTGAAAACGCCTATCGTGAAAAATACAATATACCGCGTGAACAACGCACACTTCCCATTACAATAGATACCCTTACTGCCGAATATTTTGATTTCATTACAAACGAGAATGCAAACAATCCTTTAGCTTTAGTGAGCGATGGCTATAATGCATTTATTAACAGGTTAATGTATTTTCCTAACTTTATGAATTCATCCCCTTCTTTTGGTCCATTGGAAATTGCTGAAGAACTTCAGAAATCAGGGTATTCGCTTACCGAATCGGAAAAAAAACTGATGGAGAAAACAAAAGAAAGTGAGCAGCAAGTACTTAAACTCAAAAATGAAAACCTTCAGAAGATCGATCTGAATGAGGCTTTTACTGACTCGGTAAATGCCTTTTATAAACGGCACCAGGAGTTTGTATCACAACTTTATGCTGCGAATCGCAAAGCTGCTCGCATTGAAAATCTGGAAAAGAATTTGGGAGTTAAAGTTGGAATTTGTACCGATATCATGAACGCCCGGGAAGCCTGTCGTGGAATAGCACAGGAATACACTCCGGTTTCCGATTGTGATTTGTCAGCGATTCAGAATGAAATAACAACTCCCTTTATTTCAGAGTATATTGCCCTTTGCAATGAACAAGCTAAATCTAAAATAAAAGCAAACAAACACAAATCAGATTATGTCAAAAACGAAGTACCCAAAACAGAGGCGGACCAGTTATTCGATAGTATCATGTGGAAATACAGAGGCAAGGTAGTTTATGTCGATTTTTGGGCTACATGGTGTGGTCCCTGCCGCTCAAGTATTGAACATATTCAACCATTAAAAGAAGAAATGGCCGATGAAAATGTGGTATTTGTATATATCACCAACCCGTCGTCTCCTGAAAAAACATGGTTGAACATGATACCGGATATCAAAGGTGAACATTATCGTGTTTCGACCGATCAATGGAATTTTTTAAGTGAAAAATTTAATATTTCAGGTATTCCGCATTATGTTTTGGTAGGAAAGAATGGAGATGTTATTAACCCTTATTTAGCAAATTGGGATAATAATGCATTAAAAAAAGAATTACGTAAACGTATAGATGAATAGAAAAACAATGCTAAGTAAAAATGGAATAGTAAGCCTTCTCTTGTTAGTTACCCTTAAACTACAGGCTCAAACAGATCATGAACTTCCCTTTCAGAAATGGGCACTTACCCCGCCAATGGGATGGAACAGCTGGGATTGCTATGGTCCCTCAGTAACTGAAAGCCAGGTAAAAGCCAATGCTGATTATATGGCTGCCAATTTGAAACAATTTGGCTGGGAGTATATTGTGGTTGATATCCGTTGGTATGTCGATAACCAAAAAGGTGGCGCTTACAATGATTTTAACAAGTCTGATTTTATAATTGACGAGTATGGCCGCTATCTGCCATCGCCCCAGAGGTTTCCTTCATCCGTCAGTGGGGCGGGATTTAAACCTTTAGCCGATTATATTCATTCAAAAGGCCTGAAATTCGGAATCCACATTATGCGAGGAGTTCCGGTAATTGCAGTCAATCAGAAATTGCCCATAAAAGGCAACAACAAAACTGCAGTCGATATTTTTTCACCCGATCAGCAGTGTAGCTGGCTGCATGATAATTACACTATTTTGGCTAACAAGGAAGGTGCCCAGGAATACTACAATTCTATTTTGGAATTATATGCCTCATGGGGTGTTGATTTTATTAAAGTCGATGATTTGTCAAGACCATACCACCAGGATGAAATTGAGATGATACGTAAGGCTATTGACAAAACTGGCAGACCTATAGTGTTGAGTATGTCGCCGGGTGAAACACCAATAGAAAAAGCCGATCATGCAAGGACTCACGCCAATATGTGGCGTACAGTCGACGATTTCTGGGACCGATGGAACCTGTTGAGTTATCAGTTTGATGTTTGTAGTAAATGGGCTCCATATAGTGTACCGGGTGCATGGCCCGATGCCGATATGCTTCCGCTTGGGCAGATTGAAATTTTTAACGATGGAGGCACCGGTCGATGGACAAAATTCACCAAAGCTGAGCAGTATTGCATGATGACACTTTGGACCATCTTCAAATCGCCCCTCATTTTTGGGGGCAACATGCCACAAAACGACGATTTTACCAATTCGCTTCTCACCAACGAAGAGGTGTTGCAGATGCATAAAACTTCGGTAAACAATAAGCAATGGTTCAAAAAAAATGGTCATGTTGCGTGGACAGCAGAGGACCCTGTAAGTGGTGATAAGTATCTAGCTCTTTTCAATAATGGCGATGACGGGTTTATCGATCCAGCTTGTATTTTGTATCGCAGTGGAAATATTTCCAGGCTATCAACTGATCATGGGATAAATATTGACATAGAACTACCGGACGATTGTAAGGAATTATTTTTGATTGTGAACGATGGTGGAGATGGCAACACCAATGACTTTGCCAACTGGATCAACTCAACCCTTTTCCGGGATAATGGCGACTCTCTGAAACTGACTGACATGGATTGGGAATATGCCACTGCCGGACAACATAAGGTCACCAAAAACAAAAATGTTACAGATGAAACTCTAAGCATTAATGATAAAACATTTTATAACGGTATTGGTACCTATTCTAAATCGATCATACTTTTTCATCTACCTGAAGGATGTGTCCGTTTCAAAACCTTTGCAGGATTAGATAAAGCTGGTATCAAACAACCCGATGGGGCCAGCGTGGAATTTATGGTTTCAGTTAAGGACCCTAAGGTTAAAAATTTTGATATAAATAAAGCTGCTGCTCACTCCGGGAGAATCAGCAAAACAATGCAAAAAGAGGGGACTTTCTTAAATGCCGATATAACAGGGGCTGAAAAATTATATTTGGTAGTTTCCGAAGCGGGTGATAACCCTTATTACGATCATGCCGACTGGATCAACCCGGTAATCTATTCTGCCAATGGTGATTCAATGCTACTAACTTTATTAAAATGGAATAGTGCTAGCAGTGGCTTTGGAAGTGTACAAATCAATAAAAGTATTGATAGTAAGTCACTTACTATAAATAGGAAAGTCTATTCCAATGGAATAGGTACCCATGCAAATTCGGTTATCGAATATGATTTGCCTGCAGGTTTTACTCGTTTTAAAACATTTTGCGGTATCGACGATGAAGTACTAAGTAGTCCTTTCGGTACAACAGTTGAATTTATTGTATTTACGCAAAAACCTGTTAGTCAAAGTTTCGAACCGGTTGAAATTGATCTTAGCGAACTGGGATTTACAGAGGAGTGTTTTATTCGTGATTTATGGCAAAGGACAGAACTTGGTTCGTATTCATCAAACGATATGTTTGCACCTCTGATTGAAAAGCATGGTGCCGGGTTATTTAGAATTTCAGAAAAATCGGATTAACCATAAATTGTTACTGAGAGATAATTATAATAAGAAATATAGGTTTATATTGAGTACATGAAAAACTATCGGATCAATGAGGATTTAAAATTGGTGAATAATTTCAGCACATGACTCCGGGTAATTAAAAAAAACGAACGTATCTAATAAAACAAACTAGAGATGAAAGCAAAAAGAACAAGAGTAACATCGATGCATGTATTTATGCTTGTGACTGCTCTATTTTTCTTAGCAGTTAACCTTCAGGCTCAATCGTATGCTACCTGGTATAATAATGCCCAGGAACGTATAGATACCTTAAGGAAGGGTGATTTTGGAATTCAAATAGTCGATAAAAACGGACAACCCTTTGAGGGTTCCGTAGCTGTACGTTTGGCAAAGCATGAATTTCCGTTCGGTATGGCATTTGATTTTTATGAAGGAGCTGCCAGCATGGGAAGCACCTACAATACCACTGGGACTATTCAGGCTGCGGCTGATGCGGAAATTTATCAGACAGAGAGATATAGCAATTACCTGGCCTATGCAATTCCGGTAGAAAGTGGAAAGGAATATAAGCTGAACCTGAAATTTGCTGAAATTTATTTTGATGCCAGTGACTCAAGGCTCTTTAAGGTGAATGTTGAAGGACAAGTGTTCCTCAATAATTTTGATATTGTGGCTGTTGCAGGCGGAAAGAATATTGCAAAAGACACCAGTATACTGGTAACCCCAACTGATAATTTTATCAATATTGAATTGATTGCATCACTTGATAATGCTGCCATAAAAGGAATAGTGGTCGATGAAGTAGGCGGAGCAAATATTATTCGGATTAATTGCGGTGGTGCAGCCTTAACTACCCTTGATGGCAACCAATATGTTAGTGAAGATGGATATTTTGATCCTGAAGCTACAACTGTTGCCAGTAAGGAAAAATGGATGCAGGCAGCCATGTATAAATATTTTAATTACGGTGTTTCAGGTAATTCATTTAAATGGAGTGGAATTCAACCTCTGCATACTGTACCAAACTATACAAATTTTGAAAATGCCGTTCAGTGGACTCAAAAGGTTGGTTGGGACTTAAGGGCTCACACACTGCTTTGGGGAGGCGATGATGACCATTCAATGCCGGCATGGATTAGGGAACTGCCAACACCTGAAGCTATTACCGATACCTGTAAAATGAGAGTTACACGTGAGGTGAGCCGCTATAAGGGAATAATTAAGCAATATGATGTTATCAACGAACCCTTAACCGATCATGCTGACTGGCTGCGAAACACCGTTGGAGATTCTATACTTTGGAACTGCTTTAAGTGGGCATACGATGCCGATCCTGATGCAGAATTATATATTAATGATTATAATGTGGAATTCAATTGGGGACAGGCAGAAGAATACCGCGATCTGATATTACAGATTAAAGATATGGGCGGTCCTGTTACCGGGGTGGGAATACAAGCTCATTTTTGGGATTGTTGCAGACCTGGTATCGATGAACTGGTTAAAAATATAAATATTGTTGCAGAAGCCGAATTGCCTATCAGATTTACTGAATATGATTGGGGAACAGACCTTAATCAGAATCAACAGGCAGAAGATTTTATTAAAGTGCTTACCGTAGCTTTTTCCCATCCATCCATTAATGGGATGATCTGCTGGGCACTGAGCGATGATGGAGCCTGGAGAGAAAATACAGGCTTTTTCGATGCCACTCATAAACCTAAACTGGCTGCCGACACACTTCTATATTATACGAAAGTAAAATGGGCTACAAACTTCGATTCAACCATTGCCAATGGAGATGTGCTGGCATTTAACGCATATTATGGTGATTATGAGATAGAAGTTACTTTTAACGATACAGTGAAAGTGTTTACTATTCCCTGCCTGAAAGAAAATGCAGATTCTGTTTTCACTTTATATGAAGCGGATGCATCATTAAAAGGACCCCAACTCATAAATGTTGAGTTAGACGGTAATGAAAAGGTAGTACTTTCATTTGACAAACCTGTTCAAACTAGTTCGGTTAAAAAAGCTGATTTTAAATTTTTCTCGAATTATCAAATAGGAATCGATGGCCTTCAGGTTGAGTCAGCAAATCCTAATGAAATAAGCATGACCCTGAGTGCTGCAGTTACTGCAGGCGACTATATTTCTGTTTCATATTTTCCGGGTGTTTTAGAGGGAACCGATGGCAGTTTCGCAAAACCTTTTGGTCCTGAAGGTATTTATAACCCTGGCCCAGAAGTTACAGCACTTCCAAAATATATGGATGTGTCGGCTTCCAATAATTTAATAAAGATTTATCCAAACCCGGCTTCTGATAATATCAATGTTATTTCCAACTCGGCTCCCTATAAAGTTAGCTTATTCAATATCATGGGAGTAGAGGTATTCTCAGCTATCTCTGAGAATGAAGAATTTGAACTGGATGCGAATCAGTTTAAAAGTGGGATTTACCTGATCAGAATAATTGACAATTCTGAAAATGTAACTTCACAGAAAGTGATTATACAATGATTAAATTGAATATAGAACATAAAATAACAATTTAAATTCTGATTGGATTATCCGGTTGGTGGATCTAAAACGCTTATCACAGCTCAGTTACTTTATATTTAACTGAGATTAATAACTAAAGTAAAACAACAATCTTTCATGCACCAGCCGGATAAATTTATTTGACATACTATCTTGATCTAGAACGCAATAATCCATGAATAAATTCCTTTTACTAATCCTTCTGGCAGTTTCTGTTCTTCAGGATATACATAGTCAAAGCAATGAGCTCATCCCAATAGCCTCGGCAATAGCTGATGAAAAACTTAACGATTGGGAAAACCAAAAAGTGATTAGTAGAAATAAGGAATATTATCATGTCAACGTAGTTCCTTATTCTACTTTCGATCGTTCACTTCAGATGGATTATACCCGTTCTGATTTTTATAAGTCGCTGAATGGAACCTGGAAAATTAACTACGTAAATAAGCCAGCTGATGCCCCGGCAGATTATTATTTACCTGAATTTTCCGTAGCAGACTGGAAAGATGTAAAAGTTCCTTATAGCCTGGAAAATGCCGGGTTCAGTGAATTTATCTTTGTAAATGTTGTTCATCCTTTTGATTCGAGATACCCTCCAAAAGTAGGATCGGAATTCAATCCGGTTGCCTCGTACCGAACAACTTTTAGTGTACCTCCTGAATGGAAAGGACGCCAGATATTTCTGAATTTTGATGGGGTTGAGTCTTCCTTTTACCTGTGGATAAATGGCGAAAAAGTCGGCTATAGTCAAAACAGTTATTGTCCTGCAGAATTTGATGTTACGGCTTTTCTTAAACCCGGTGAAAATGTTCTGGCAGTCCAGGTATTCAGGTTCAGCGATGGGAGTTATCTGGAGGACCAGGACTTTTGGCGCCTGAGCGGAATTTTCAGGGATGTTTACTTGTATTCGGTGCCTAAAGTATCTGTTGTTGATTATACCTATACAACCGACCTTGATGAAAATTACACTGATGCTGATTTTAACCTATCACTCAAGCTTAAGGCATACAACATCCCAAAACCAAAGGATGAATACTATGCCGAAGTTGTGCTTATTGATAAAGATAGTAATGAAATCTTTAAAGAAATAACCCAGCCTCTGCTTGTTGGCGATATAAATCAAAACCGCATAAACTTCTCAAAAAAAGTAATCAATCCGCTTAAATGGACTGCCGAAACTCCCAATCTTTATACTTTATCCATTACCCTGAAGAACAAAAAAGGAAAACCTGTTGAATATCTCTCATCACAGGTAGGTTTCCGCGAAGTGGAATGGCAAGACGGGGTATTAAAGGTAAATGGTCAGCGTATTCTCATACGTGGAGTTAACCGTCACGAACACGATCCGGTTTCGGGAAGATATATAACCAGGGAATTGATGGTTCGCGATATTAAACTAATGAAACAGTATAATATTAATGCAGTTCGTACCAGCCATTATACCAATACACCACTTTGGTACCAATTGTGCGATGAATACGGCATTTACCTTTGTGCCGAAGCCAATCTCGAATCACACCAGTTCTGGAGCCGCTTTGCTAAGGATTCAACCTGGATCAAGGCCTTTCAGGATCGGAATGCAGGCAATGTTGAACCCTATAAAAACCATGCATCAATAATATATTGGTCACTTGGCAATGAAACAGGGTTTGGGCAAAACCATGTAAAGATGTCCGAATGGATTCATAAAAACGACCCGACACGTCCGGTACATTACAATCCTGCGGGGAAAGATTCATCGGTTGATATTGTTGCCCCTATGTATCCCACAGTAGAAGGTTATGCAGCTGATGCGAAAAATGACTATCGTCCTGTGATTATGTGCGAATATGCCCACGGAATGGGGAATAGCTGCGGTAATCTCAAAGAATATTGGGAACCTTCCTACAATTTACCACGGGCTCAGGGCGGATTTGTATGGGACTGGGTTGATCAGGGGTTTCTTCAAAAAGATAAAAACGGAAATACCTATATTGCCAACAGCGGCGATATGAACGATCCCCGGTCGGAACCCTACGTTGGCTTCGACGGAATGGTGCTTGCCGACAGAACACCTCAACCCGAATTAATCGAATACAAATATATTATTCAACCTGTAAAAATCACTCTGAGTGACTTAAAGACCGGAGAAATTAATCTCCTGAATCGCTATGAATTTATGAATCTGAATACATTGGATGGTGAATGGGAATTGATTGAGAACGGTAAGCAAATTCAACAAGGTAAAATGGAGAAGGTTGATCTGAATCCGGGAATGGAGAAGAAAATCACAATACCTTTTACAAAACCCCTATTGAAAAAGCAAAGTGAGTACTTTCTTAATATTGTTTTCAAGCTTTCTAATACTACAAGCTGGGCTGAAAAAGGTCATGTTGTTGCCTGGGAGCAGCTTGCACTTCCTTACAAAATAGAACCAAATCCCTATTCTGCATTGACTGATAATTCATTCACCATGAATGAAGCCGAGGATGAGCTTATATTTTCAGCTTCAAATTTCAGCATTACTTTCAATAAGAAGACTGGTTTACTTTCTTCCATCCGCAATGCAGGTACCGAAATCATCAAACAGGGACCTGAAGCAGTTCTTTATCGCGCCCCCAGCGATAACGACGAAATGTGGTGGAACCCTAATAGTCCGGCTGTTTATTGGCGAAAAGCAGGGTTTAATCACCTCATGTACGAAGTAACAAACTTCAAAACAAAAGAGTTTAATGGATATTACAATGTTGATATAGTTACGAAAGTATTTAGCGACTCAATACCACACATCCTAAATAACAAGCTTACATACAGCATTTATCCGAATGGAGATATTTTTGTACGCTCTGGTTTTGAGTTTATCATGAGCCCTTCAGACATTTCAAACAAGGAGTTGGGACGCATAGGCATGCAGATGATACTTCCTCCTGATTTTGAAAATTATAAATTCTATGGCAGGGGACCCTGGGAGAATTATTCTGATAGAAATAATGCAGCCATGGTTGGTGAATATACTTCCACTGTTACCGAGCAATATTTTCCTTACTCAAGGCCACAGCATACAGGTAATAAAACCAATGTACGCTGGGCTTCCGTTACCAATAAAAATGGTGTAGGTATAGCGGTATACGGATACCCATACCTCGAAACTACTGCATTACATTTTGGCGATAATGACCTCGATAAGAAGAGTTTTACAGCAATTGTGAAGCGCAATGATGTCTATTTTTCAGTTGATGCTCAACAGGATGGAATTGGTGGCGCAAGTTGCGGACCGGGTGTGCGGCCGGAATATCGTCTAGATTTAAAGGATGTCAGTTACACTTTCCGGATCAGCCTGGTAAATAACTATACCGATTTATCGGCTCTTATGTCTGAATCGCCATTCCTGCCACCGCCGGTTATTTATCCAAAGGAACGATTGATTTACAAGGGAGACAGTAAAATAGAAATTGTATCTTCTGTTGAAGACGCTGAAATAAAGTACACACTCGATGGTAGCGAGCCTAATGAAACATCGCCCTTGTACAAAGGACCTATTCAGATTGCAGCCGATTGTGTTGTGAAAGCCAAAACTTATAAAAAAGGTGAAAACCCATCTGTATCAGTATCAAAAGCATATAATATCGGGGAACTGCTTTATGAAAGCCCGATAATTAATTATGGCGATCAACCTGTTGCCTGTGATGTCTCCATTGAAGGATTCTCATCCATCGGAATTTTAATTACCGACCCCGATAGTTCAATAGATTGGGATCATACCGATGTATTGGAACCTCTGTTAATTAAAAGAGACAGTAGCGAAAAATCACTTACGGAACTGATACCTTATGTTACATTCCAGAGTTGGAACAGTCTTGCCACAGACAGGTCTGTTGACAGAAACCCCTTAAGAGTTGCCGGCAAAGAGTATACAAAAGGTTTAGGTACGCATGGTTTAGCTGAAATATGGTACCACATTCCTGACGATATACTCAGGCTAAAACTAATGGTTGGGGTTGATGACGAAACTGAAAAACGAGGCAGCTCAACCATTACATATAGAATCGTTGGGATAAAGTAGACATATAAAATAATTTTTAATTAAAGTAAAAACCAATACGATGAATATAAAATCTTTCATTCTATTAATTCTATCCGGTTTTTTAGCGCTAGCTGGATATAGTCAAAACCCAATAATCCAAACTATTTACACTGCTGATCCGGCACCAATGGTTCATGATGGTACTGTTTATTTATATACTACCCATGATGAAGATAGTACAGTAAATAACTTTTTTACGATGAATGATTGGAGATGCTTTTCTTCGACAGACATGGTAAACTGGACCGATCACGGACTCGTATTATCCTATAGTGATTTAAGTTGGTCACGAGGTGATGCATGGGCCGGTCAGTGTATATACAGAAATGGCAAATACTATTTTTATGTACCTGTTAACGAAAAAAATGGGGGTAATGCCATAGGAGTTACTGTTTCCGATAGCCCGACAGGACCATTTAAAGATGCTATTGGAGCACCATTATTATCCGGATTTGGATACATCGATCCCTGTGTATATATCGACGACGATGGTCAGGCATACTTATACTGGGGAAATCCCAATCTTTGGTATGTGAAATTAAACCACGATATGATTTCCTATGACCAGGAAGTTGGCATAGTAAAAGTTCCGCTTACAAAAGAAGGTTTTTATATCAGAACAAAAGATACTGATAAACGTCCTTCTTCCTATGAAGAAGGTCCCTGGTTTTTCAATCGCAAGAGCAAATACTATCTGATTTATCCTGCAGGAGGAGTACCGGAACATTTAGCCTATTCAACAAGTACAGGCCCCACCGGGCCATGGACATACGGCGACACTTTAATGCATGTTATAAAAGAAAAAGGTGCATTTACAAATCATCCCGGGTATATCGAATTCAAGGGTAAATCCTATCTTTTCTATCATAATGGTGCATTGCCAGGCGGTGGCGGATTTAAACGTTCTGTATGCATTGAACCCTTTGAATTTAATGCTGATGGTTCAATACCTTTAATTCAGCCAACAAAAGAAGGTGTAACGGAAAGTGCTTCCAATTTGAATCCATATATTAGAGTTGAAGCTGAAACCATTGCCTGGGAGGAGGGTATTGAAACAACTTCCGAAAAGGAAACAGGAATTTATGTTACTGACATAGACAATGGCGACTACATGAAAGTTCGAAGTGTGGATTTTAATAAAGGAGCAAAATCCTTTGAAGCCAGTCTTGCTTCAACTCAAGGCGGAAGCATTGAAATTCGTATTGATGGCAGAGATGGTGAATTGTTAGGGAAACTCGATGTTAAAAATACTGGAAGCGATCAGAGCTGGGAAACCCAATCCTGCAACGTGAATAAAGTAACAGGAGTACACGATGTCTACTTCGTTTTCAAAGGTGAGGAGGACGACTTATTTAATTTCGATTGGTGGAAATTTATTAAAAAATAACCAGGATCAAATAATCTTAAATATTAGCATATAAATACATTCTAATTATGAAGAGCAAAACTCATTTATTTGTTTTACTGTTTTCGGTTTTTATTGGAGTCTGCCAATTTGCAACGGCTGATTATCCAATTGTTTCTCACCGCTTTCTAGCCGACCCCGGTGCCCTGGTTTACAATGGCAGGGTATATCTGTACTGTTCAAACGATGACGAAAATCCTACGGATGAAAATGGTGGATATCGAATGAAATCAATTGTATGTGTTTCAAGCAGCGATCTGAAAAACTGGACCGATCATGGTGTCGTGTTTGAAGTACCGAGAGATGCTTCCTGGGCAGAAAAAAGCTGGGCTCCATCGCCGGCTGCACGCGATGGAAAGGTTTTTCTGTATTTTGGAAATGGTGGAAATGGCATTGGCGTTGCAGTTGCCGATAATCCCTTGGGGCCATTTAAAGACCCAATCGGGAAAAAGCTTGTGGAAACTGAAACACCGGGAGTTATGCCTGCTGAACATATGTGGCTTTTCGATCCCATGGCATTTATCGATGACGATGGTCAGGCTTATTTATACTTTGGAGGGAACGGCGATAATAATGTTCGTGTAATCAAACTTAACCCCGATATGATAAGTGTCGATGGTCCGGCTATTGCATTAACAGCTCTCAACTTCTTTGAAGCATCATGGATGCACAAAAACAATGGCATCTACTATTTCTCCTATTCTTCTAATCCAAGTGCCCAAATGCGTATTGATTACATGAAAAGTACAAGTCCTGTTTCGGGTTTTACATATGGTGGAGTGATTTCAAAACAACCTCCATTAAACGATAACAATAATCATCAGGCAATTTTTCAACTAAATGGTGAGTGGTACGAGGCATATCATAATCGCGCGGTGGCTAAGCAGGCTGGAATCCCTCCGGTTTATAAACGCAATCTTTGCCTCGACCAGTTTAAACACAATGCCGATGGTTCTATTGATACTATGGTAAATACTGTAGACGGACTTGTTCAATTAGCCTATGTTAATCCCTTTGAACGTGTTGAAGCAGAAACCATGAACGCACAACATGGTATTTATACTGAAACATGCACTGCCGGAGGAATGAACGTCAGTAAAATCGAAAACGGAGACTGGATAAAAATCAGAGGAGTTGATTTTAGCAAAGGTGCAAAAGCTTTTGAAGCAAGCCTTGCCTCGGCAACGACTTCGGGGACGCTTGAGATAAGAGCAGATAGCGAAGAAGGCCCCCTACTGGGAACTTGTGAGGTAAAAAGTACAGGAGGCATGCAAAACTGGGAAACTCAAACCTGCACAATCGACAAGGCCATAGGAGTGCATGATGTATACCTAGTATTCAAAGGCGGTGAAGGCGATTTATTTAATTTCGACTGGTGGAAATTAAAATAAACAATAGAACCGGAAAATAATATCGATCAGCACAAAATACCCGTCGTGATTGGATATTTTAATCTCTGATCATATACACCAGGCGATATTTACCACTGAAGAATCGCCTGATTATGTTAAAATATATTTAAAAGAAAAGTCATGAAAAGAGCTTTTATAATTGTCAGTATTCTTAGCTGTATTATTTTTTGGCAACTCAGTTTAAGTGCGCAGGAAATGCTATATCCCAACGAATTTCCTTTGGAAGATGTTAGACTGCTTGATGGTCATTTCAAACATGCCCGTGACCTTAATATTGAGGTTCTGTTAAAATATGATGTCGACCGCTTGTTGGCTCCCTACCGGAAGGAAGCCGGTTTGACTGAAAAAGCTATGAGTTATCCCAATTGGGAAGGTCTCGATGGGCATGTTGGTGGTCACTACCTGTCGGCAATGGCGATGAATTATGCTGCTACCGGCAATGCCGAATGTAAAAAACGTATGGATTATATGCTATCCGAAATAAAAGAATGTCAGGAAGCATATGCAATTAATAATTCAGATTGGGGAATTGGCTACGCAGGTGGATTTCCTAATAGTAAGGCTTTATGGTCGGCCTTTAAAACAGGAGACTTCAGCATTTATTTTTCCTCATGGGCTCCCTTTTATAACCTGCATAAAATGTATGCAGGCCTGAGAGATGCCTGGTTGTACGCTGACAATGAGGATGCAAAAGTCATGTTTCTGAAATTTTGTGACTGGGGAATCGACATCACATCGGGTCTGTCCGACGAGCAAATGCAACAGATGCTTAACATGGAACATGGTGGTATGGACGAAGTGTTTGCCGATGCATATCAGATTACAGGTGATGAAAAATACCTGACAGCTGCCATGCGATACTCACACAGGCAATTTCTTGATCCCCTGTCGGAAGGAATCGATAACCTCGATAACAAACATGCGAATACCCAGATACCGAAATTTGTTGGTTTCGAGCGTATAGCAGAACTTAGTGATAACGATAAATACGATAAAGCAGGCAGCTTTTTCTGGGAAACGGTAACTAGCAACCGTTCGCTGGCTTTCGGTGGAAACAGCAGAAGAGAACATTTTCCGGGCAAGGAAGCATGCATTGATTTTGTTAATGTAAACGACGGACCTGAATCGTGCAATTCATATAACATGCTCAAGCTAACCGAAGATTTGTTCAGGGTACACCCATCAGCACAATATACCGACTATTATGAACGAACCCTTTACAATCATATTCTTTCAACTCAACATCCTGAGCATGGAGGATATGTGTATTTCACCCCGGCACGTCCGCGTCATTACAGGGTTTATTCTGCCCCTAATGAAGCAATGTGGTGCTGTGTGGGTACCGGTATGGAAAACCATGGTAAATACAACCAGTTTATCTATACGCATTCAAAGGATACCTTATACCTTAATCTTTTCATCGCCTCAGAACTTAACTGGAAGGAAAAAAACGTGAAAATAAAACAGGAAACCAGCTTCCCATTTGAAGAGAAGACAAAACTGAGCATTACGGAAGGGGCAGCGAATTTCAATTTAAAAGTACGTTATCCGGCATGGGTGAATAAGGACGCCCTGAAAATAAAGGTAAATGGAAAGGATATTGCCTATTCAGCTCTTCCATCTTCCTACATAAGCATTCAACGAAAATGGTCAAAAGGTGATGTAGTGGAAATCGCCCTTCCCATGCATAATACCATTGAACACTTGCCTAATGTTCCGGAGTACATTGCTTTTATGCATGGCCCCATTTTACTTGGCGCAAAAACCGGAACGGAAGATTTAAAAGGCCTAATTGCCGATGATGGTCGCTGGAGTCAGTATGCCGGTGGTGAATATTTACCTGTTGATCAAGCACCGATATTAATTGATGACGACATTCAGAATATAGGCAATAAATTGAAGCCTGTTGCTGGTAAACCGCTTAATTTCAGCTTAAACGTTCAGATGATCAATCCGGCAGAACTTGTGCTGGAACCTTTCTACCAAATTCATGATGCGCGGTATATGATTTATTGGCTGGCATTAACGAATGATGGCTACAATGAATATGTGGACTCACTGGCCAACATTGAAAAAGAAAAGCTGGCCCTTGAAAAACGCACAATCGACTATGTTTCCACAGGTGAACAACAACCTGAAACTGATCATGCCATGCAGAATGAAAACTCAGGAACGGGGTATACTTTAAATGAAGCCTACCGTGATGCAGGCAATGGAGGCTTTTTTAGTTACGAATTAGCGACAAACGCTGAAACCTCGCTTAGCTTATTCATTCGCTACTGGGGAGCTGAATGGGGCAACCGGAAGTTCGATATATACATCGATGATGAAAAATTGCTTACTGAGGACAATACCGGCAAATGGAACCAATCGATGTTCAAGGATGTGGTTTATTCGATCCCTGATTCAATGCTTGAGGGAAAAACCCATGTGAGAGTTAAATTTCAGGCGCTTCAGGAAGGTACAGCCGGAGCCGTTTATTACGTTCGCTTGCTTCGAAATTAGGATTCCTTTAATAATTAAATAAACCAATCATAGAAAGCTACATGTCGAAAACAATCATTATTAAATTAATTATGTTAATGTGGGTATTGTCAGCTAATGCCCAAAACCCAATCATACAAACAAAATATACTGCTGATCCTGCGCCTTTGGTGTATAACGATACTGTCTTTTTATATACCGGTCATGATGAAGATGATGCCTTTGGCTTCAAGATGCAAGATTGGTTACTGTATTCATCTTCCGATATGGTGAATTGGACCGATCATGGAGTTGTTGCTTCGCTGAAAGATTTTTCATGGGTACCATACGATAACGGTGCATGGGCACCCCAATGTATCCATCGTAATGGAAAATTCTACTTGTACTGCCCTATGCCAAATGGTATAGGAATTGGTGTTTTGGTATCTGAAAGCCCTTACGGACCGTTCAAGGATCCGATTGGGAAACCCTTGATTCAAAATGGACCACAAGATATTGATCCAACCGTATTGGTCGACGATGACGGTCAGGCATATCTCTATTGGGGAAATCCCAATTTATACTATGTAAGGTTGAATGATGACATGGTTTCCTATTCAGGAGATATTGTTCAAGAACCTACAAAACCATCTAATTACCAGGAAGGACCCTGGGTGTGGAAACGCAAGGGGCAATACTATCTGGCCTATGCTTCAACATGTTGCCCGGAAGGTATTGGATATGCGATGAGCAATTCGCCAATCGGCCCGTGGGAATACAAAGGAATGATTATGGATGGAGACCAGCGTTCAAGTGGAAATCATCCGGGAATAATTGACTACAAAGGAAAATCATACGTATTCGGTTTCAATTATTCCCTCCTTAAACAAACTATGACGAAGCATTATGAAAGACGTTCGATATGTCTTGAAAATATGAATTACAATCCGGATGGCACAATACAAAAACTCCCGTTTTGGTCAACAACAGGTGTTAAGCAGCTTGGAACATTGAACCCTTATATCCGGGTTGAAGCTGAAACCATGGCTTTTAGCGAGGGACTGAAAACAAAACTGGAAACAGAATGGGAACGAAACATACCCTGGGATAAAGGTGAAATAGTTGCAGAAAGATTATTTGTTTCTTCCATTCACAACGGTGATTACCTGAAAGTTAAAGGGGTTGATTTCTCAGATGGTGTAAACTCGGTTGATGTAAGTGTGGCTTCGTTGTTTGGTGGAAAAATTGAGATTCATATCGATAAAATTGATGGGCCAATTCTTGGAACTGTCAGTATTAAATCAACTGGCGAAGGTGATGGTTGGAAAACAATTTCTACCCAGGTAGAGAATATAAAAGGTGCTCACGATTTATTTTTTGTATTCAGGGGAGAAAAGGATTTATTCAACTTTGACTGGTGGCACTTTAATAAATAAACATTCTGATAAATTATTTGATTATGAAATACTTATTCCTATCACTAACAACATCGTTTTTATTCCTGATCAGCGGGATGACTCAAAGCTTTCAAAAAACCGAATTGGGTATAAAAACCAATATCAATTCTACTGAAATCGAAGTTCAATTCTACAGTCCAACCACGGTTCGTATACTTAAATGGCCTGATGGCAGTACGTTCACAAAAGAGAGCCTTTCTGTCATCAAAACTCCGCAAGAGACCGCTTTTACCATAAAACAAATTGGTGAGGAACTTACACTTAAAAGTGAAAACCTTCTCACAGTCCTAAATCTGCAAAGCGGTAAGGTCTCATTCAGAACACTTGAAGGTATAAACCTTTTAAACGAAGAAGCAACAGGAAGTTTTACCGATTTCGACGATGCCGGTGACAAAACATACAGTGTGACTCAGTCGTTTGGTTTGGATGAAGATGAGACCATATACGGGCTTGGAATCCAGCAAAAAGGCAAAATGGTTCAGCGCAACCTTGAATTGCACATGGTACAGAACAACACCGAAGATTTTGTAACTTTTTTCCAATCAGCTAAAGGCTATGGCTTGTTTTGGGACAATTATTCGCCTACTACTTTTACCGATAACGAGGAAAAAACAGTTTTCAGCTCAGAGGTAGGCGATTGTATCGATTATTATTTTATGTATGGCGGCAATGCCGATGGAGTAATTGCCTGCATGCGTGATCTCACTGGGCAAGCTCCAATGTTTCCTTTATGGACGTATGGTTTCTGGCAAAGCAAAGAGCGTTATAAAAGCCAGGATGAAATAGTTGGAGTAGTTAAAAAGTACCGCGAACTGGGA
>CAYWBC010000028.1:0-44814 GCA_964456285.1 uncultured Bacteroidales bacterium | reverse complement strand
TAGTTGCTCTTGGTGTTTTTGAGCTTGTAATCAATTGTAGTATAAATGGCTACCATTCCATTGTACAAGAAATTGCCAACTACCCTGAATCCGGATTGAACTTCAATTCTCTGAATTTGGTCTGAATTCAACATTTGCAAATCACATATTTTATTTACAGGAATACCATCCAGCAATACCATGGGTGTGTTCGATTTAATGCCATTTTCTACATGTGTGACTATAAGCTCACACTTTGAATTGGTATTTTTAAATCTAACTCTGGGAATTATTTCCCGAATGATTTCTCCAAAATTTGGAAGAAAGAAAAATTCATCAGGATATACAACAAGGGATGGGTCTCCATAAAATCCTTGTAAAGAATATGGTTTACTGGAAAGGCTGTCTGTACCTTCGGGATTTAGATGACCAAATGCCCTCTGAATTATAAGCCTGTTTGTTTCTTCTTTGATACTATTTGAGAAATCTTCGTCAGTAAATTGCTTAAACTGATCTGAGTTCCTGCTTCTTGAAGCATAATAGAATTTTTCATCAACCTGCACTTTAAAGTCATTTGACAATTGTTCATCTCCCTGTTTCAGATCAATATAAGCCTCCATACTTTTGTACTTATCAATAAGAAACACAAAGCTCCCATCTGATTTTATTTTACTCGCCTGCAAATCAGGAAGCGTGTCGATAATCGAAAGAATTGCTTCTGATCCAACAGGTATAATAGCATCAGACTGAGAAACAATTTCACCTGAAACAAGTATCCCCAGATCTTCAACCGGAAAAACGGAATTATTCAAGTAACTGTTTTTTCCTGAATTATTTATAGTAGTATTACCATACACGACCGGACACAATGTATATACATCTCCACCCAGGGACTCAGCAATATATTTGTTTTCAAAATCAGTGTAAAAAAGGTTTTTTATGCCTGTATTGATAGAGGGTTCTTTTTTGTATATATCAACAGAAAAATTGCCGGAACCAATATCTTCAATATCCATTAATGAAATTTTAAAAGCATTTTTTTCATTGACTTTTACTTCTTTTTTAAAAGAGTCAAAACTTAATGTTTCAGTGGGATGTTTTAACATAAAAGCACTGGCTATAATATCACCATGACTATTTTCCAGTTTTAACTCAAATTTTGAATTTGTCAGACCTGCTAATGGAATTTTGAAATCCATATTAAGTTGTTTATTCGCCAGACTGATCTTATATATTGTTTTTGAATCCTGTATTAAATTCAGAACAATTTGTTCGGAGGCAATTGCTTCATTCCTCACTCTTAAATTAAGTACCTGATTGTTCGCATTTATCAATTCTATGAAATAACCAGAATATTTAACTTCCGGCAAATCAATATTAACAGCCTTCTGTAAAGAGTCTCCATAAACAATACTATATCTTACTCCTTTTACGGGAACTATTTCAAAACTAGCGAGGCCGGAATCATCAAACATTACCTGACGAAAACTGCTGTCGTTTGCAGGTGATTGAATTAATAAAGCCTTTGTTTCCCTCCCTAATAAGCCGGACTCATAAACAAATACTCTTACAGGCACGTTATGCATTAAATTGCCTCCCTGAAAATAAATTTCCGGTTCAGACTGAAAGCTATAATTTATAATTTCGGAATGATTTTTTTCATCGTAATTATTATAAATAAAAACCGGAGCAGAGAAAAATTTGCTTTCATCAAAATTTTTCATCCAGTTTGTATAGCCTTTAATAAAATACAAGCCAGAAGATAAGGTGTCAGGAATTTGAAGACATGAAGCTGAACTTCCATTCTCCATTTTAAGTATATTACCAATCACATGCCGCTCCTTACTATCAACAAGTTCAGCATATACTACCTTGCTAAGACTTTTTAACGGCAATTCGGTATTTGAAATACAGTATGCTTTTATCCAGATCCTTTCTCCGGCAATATATGTATTGCGACCAAAATTTATTTCAACCCTTTCTTTGTATGCCTCAGATCCGTCCTCTCCCCAGACTACCCGGCATGCTATCATTACAAAAAAAAGAATGCTAAAAAACTGTCTTATATTTTTGCTCAAGTATTTCAATTCTTAATTTCTCGTTTACAAAATAAATTATGGTCTTCGGATCCAATCATCGGGCCTCCCCCAACTGCAAGTGTCAAGATATAAAGTTGGAAATCCATCAATATCAATAGAGGTAGTTATATTTTCAGAATTAATATAGAAATAAGCATATTTTTCTGAAACATCAGAGGCATTAAAAATTCCTATTACATTTTTTGTCGAATCGGTAATACATTTAAAATTTCCTTTCAACTGTGAGGCCACCGGATCAAACAATCGTCCTTCTGCCTCTAACTGAATCTCAGCATCTCTCCAGAATGAATAGGCATTATCTGAAATGGACAATTGCTCAAGTTTGAATAACAATCCTTCAAACCAGTTATCATCAAGGACAAACATTGTGTCAGAAAAAGGTTGAATATAGTTGGACATATCTTCAGTAGAAATAAATACCATTTTCAGGTTTTTTATTTTAAAATCTAAGAATCGATCTGCATTCCCTGTCCTGATTATTTGCCTATATTTCGTTTTTATTCTTCTATGACGGTATATATAATAAGTAGATTCTCCACTTAAGGTGCTTATAGCATTTACATGCTGTTCATAGCCAATCCAGCGATAAAAATAATAGTTTTGGATAGGGGAAATTCCTTGTGTTTCACTTATTATCTGAATTCCATCACTCTGAACTTCAAAAACATCATTATTGGAATTTTGATTCAAATGCACCTCTTGATCATACTTGCAAAAAAGATTTGAAATTTCCGGACATTCCCTAACAGTTTGCGGTGACGACTCAAAAACTTCACCATCAGAAGTTGAAACCCTTAATACATATGATTCACCCACTTCTGCCATATAAGTGTTATTAGAATCGCATATGTAAATACCGCTACCTCTATAATAAAATGGGATAATATTGCCCTCAGTATCTTCAATTTCAACTATTGCATCATCCACAAAAGGATAGTATGGGCGTTCATTAAATGTTCGTGTATAATATATTTTAACTAAATGATTTGCCGGCAAAGAAGTAAACATACATTCAATGTATAAGATTGGTTCAATAGTCTCAACTTCAGGCATAAATACCTCCTGACAACCGGTAAGTACAATAACTGATAATATAATTAATAAAATATGCTTCATAAGCTTTGTTAAAATCTAATATTATAAGTTATGGATGGAATAGGTATACCAATGATTGAGAGTTCATAGAGTGCATAGCTCTTATAATCGTTCATCTCAGTAGGCAGATTCTTTTTATAATAAGTTGAATAAACATTTTTTCGCCCATAAACATTGTAAACAGAAAAGATCCAACTGCTGTAAAATTTCTTTCTTTTCTTCAAACTTGTATCCCAGGTAATAGATACATCTAACCTATGATAATCTCTAAGTCTGTATTTATTACGATCGGAATAATAAACTAAATTGTTATTGTATACCGGCACATACGCTTCAGGATAATAAGTAGGTCTGCCAGAGCTATAGGTAAATGATGATCCAAAAGTAAATCTGCGACTTATTTTATAACTCACAACGGCTGACACATCATGAGGTTTATCGAAAGATGAGGGATATTTCTCTCCCCTGTTTATTAACTGATCTTGTCTTGCTCCCGTAGTTGAAAGAAATGATCTTGAGAAAGAATAACTTAGCCAACCTGTCAATCTACCTAAATTTTTTCTTACCAGAAACTCTATACCATATGCTTCCATATCTGCCGACAAGAGGTCTTGCTCAATAGCTGGATTCATAACAAGTACTGCACCGTCTTTAAATTCCATTACATTGCTCACCTCCTTATAATAGACTTCAATAGATGTTTCATATAATCCTCTTTTAAAATTCTTAAAGTATCCCAGCATCACCTGATCTCCTGTTGCAGGTTTTATATAGGGATCACTGGCAGTCCAGGTGTCGGTTGGCATAACCACGGTACTGTTAGATAAAATATGCAAATACTGAAGATTCCGGCTATATCCTATTTTAAGAGAACTTGAAGTTGTTAATTTCATACGAAGTGAAAGCCTCGGTTCCAAACCAGAATAAGTTTGAATAATTTCTCCTTTATTATATTCTCTGACGCCAATGAAAGAAGTTTCATCTACATATTCATTTTCTGCATATTGGTTAATGGTGGCAGATCCCAGCAACATAAAATAGGAATACCTTAATCCGGCAGAAACTGAAAATCGATCGGTTATATCGTAAACATCCTGGACATATCCCGCTAATTCTATTGCATGTTTCTCATCTAGTTCATCCTTTCCGTTAACTGTTTCTTCATTATATGTTTCCCTCTTTCCAGGAGAAAGCAGGTAATAGTTACCTTCAATACCAAATTCCAGAGAATGTTTAGTGCCAATTGCAGTCAAAACTCTGAATTTTGAGCCTATCTGCTGTATACCCGTGCCCACTTTATAAGCATTGGAAGGATTACTCTGCTCTGTAGTTAAGGTTGTATAATCTGTAATAAACAGACTTAATGAGTAAGTAAATTTGTCGCTGGCTATATGGTTCCACTTCAGAGATCCTAACTTGTTCGAATACTCAAAAATATTATCGTTTGCCAGATTAAATCTATCGTAACTATAATAACCAAATAAGCTCAACCTGTTTTTATTATTAAGAGTATAGTTTAATTTCAAATTGATGTCATAAAAATTTGCCCGGCTGTTTCTAATATCTATATCTGGTACTCGTTTGAGTATCCAATCTGAATAAGTTACCCTTCCACCTACAATAAATGATGCTTTTTCTTTAACTATTGGTCCCTGAAGAGTTAGTTTGCTGCTAAACAATCCTATGCCTCCATCACCTACAAACTCTTTTAGATTTCCTTCTTTTAAATTGATATCCATTACAGAAGATATCCTCCCCCCATAACGTGCCGGGGCTCCTCCCTTATACAATTCCAGGTTATTAAGCATTCTTGTATCCATAACTGAAAATAAGCCAAAAAGGTGATTGGAATTGTAGATAGGCACATCATCAATTAATATCAGATTTTGATCAGAACCCCCTCCTCTCACATTAAAACCAGAAGCAAGATCACCTGAAGATTGTATTCCCGGAAGTAAAGTCATAGATTTCATAATATCAGGCTCTCCCATCAGTACCGGTATATTATCCAGAGTTTTTGCATCTATCCTGACAATACTCATTTCGGTACTTGAAACATTGGCATTGCTATTACTTGTTATCACCACCTGATCAATAGCCACTGTACTTTCAAAAAGCTCAATATCAAGCTCCCCCGGAGATATCATATTAACCTGAATATTTCTATCTTCAAATCCAACAAAAGAAAACTGAATTTCCTGTTTTCCAACAGGCAATTCAATTGAATAGTATCCGGTTAAATTTGTAACAACACCCACATTCTGCTTACGATCATAGATAACTGCTCCTGGCAAAGGTTCGCCATTTTTACCATTTCTTATATAACCACTAAGTTTAGCTTTTTTAAACTTCCCCGATAACATTGGATCTCCAATCTCAACAAAGGCATAATAACTTCCATTGGAATTAAGGTCAGCCATATTAACCTCATCTCTCAATTGAAGCTGTTTTCTGTCAATGATTACCAAATTGGTTTTTCGATATACAATATAGGCTAAACCATTTTGAGGTAAAGATTTATCAAGAACATCAAGTAATAATTTACCATTATCCGTTTCGTATATGTAAAGTCCATTCAGAATATTCTTTGAATAGAAAACACGTACAGTATCATTTGCAACATTGTTTTCCAGATAATCTTTCATCGATATCCTGGTTTCAATTCCAATAATAGGAATTTGTTCTAATACCTGAGCATTAGAATTTAATGGAAAGATCGTAAAAAAGAATAGTACTGTAATAAAAATAACAGTTCCTTTATATCGCCACATCGCTGAAAAATTGGAGCTGCAATATACTAAAATATTCTTTAAAAATTTGTTACTAACTCTGAGAGACATCAGATCGAAGAAATGGATTATTTTTACCCTATAATATTTCAAAATAATTAACCTGTTTATGGTAAAAATCATTGAGTGCGATTTTGAGAATTCATTACACTGTAAGGCTGTAATTGAACTTATGAACCACTACATGGCAAGCAAAATGGGAGGAAATTTACCTCCATATGATAACGAAACAGCTGTAAGAATGATAAATGGATTGAAGATTCATCCTTCAAAATTAGTATTGCTGGCCGCCAATAATGAAGAATTTGTTGGATTATCCAATAGTTTTATAAACTTTGGCACATTTGCTGCAAAACCATTTATCAATATCCATGATATTGTTGTACTTGAAAAATATCGCGACTTAGGTATTGGCAGAAAGCTAATGGAAGCAACTATAATAAAGGCAAAACAACTCAATTGTGGTAAAATTACTCTTGAAGTGCGTGAGGACAATACAAATGCTCAAGGCTTATACAATAGTCTTGGTTTTGAAGAAAGCAAACCCATTATGCACTTCTGGACAAAATATATTGGAACAAAATAATAAATAAACCAGGTATGAAAGAATTCTTATCCATTGCCATCAAGCTTGAAGTTCTAATTCAAGAATGGGAAAAGAAATTATCTTCTCTTTCGCAAGATCTTATAATCCAAAAACGAAACAATCAAAACAGAAATATCAGACAGATTGTTGGACATATGGTAGATTCTGCATCGAATAATACTCATAGGGTTGTTCATTTACAATATCAGGATAGTCCTCTTGAATTTCCTAACTATGCTACTGAAGGTAACAATGACAGATGGATAGCGATACAAGATTACCAGAATGAAAACTGGGATGATCTTATCCAACTTTGGAAATACTCCAATTTACACTATGCCCATATTATTAAAAACATTGATTCAAAAAATCTTAACAAAGAATGGATCTCATCACCCAACGAAACTATTACGCTCCAGACAATGGTTCTTGATTTTCCCAGACATTTTGAGTTGCACCTTACGGAGATCAATGAACTTATAAGTAAAGCCTCTGATTAAGATCGCATCCTTTAGTTCTACCAGATAATAAATCTAAATTTCAATCACAACTATTGTTCGTTTTCGAACACTTACTGTCGTGTTACTGGGCATACTTTGAAACACCTCACAAGTTAAAAATAGATTGTATATTATTGATATTTAGGATTTTAATTTTTCTGGCACAGTAAATGATATTTGGTTTGAAGAACAAAAACCAAAATCATGAAAACACTAACTAACATCCGAAAATCAGAAAAACACCTGAAAACAATCATTCTGATTTCATTACTGATTTTTCAGCTAGCGCTAAAAGCTTCTGAAGTTCCTGCATGCATGGAGGAGGCTTTTGAAACTGAACAAGTAGTTGAAGAATGGATGTTGAATCTCTCAACTTGGGCAAAAGATATTGACCTTCATGCTTACAGCAAAAGTTTTGAAACCGAATCTGAAATTGAAGACTGGATGGCTAATCCAAACCATGAGATATGGAATGAATATTCTGAAGAAGAAATGGCAATTGAAAAATGGATGAGTAACATTAATCATAAGAACTGGATTGGAAGTAATGCTGAAGAAGAATTAAAAATCGAAGCGTGGATGACAGATTCATCAAATTGGATAAATCACAACAACCTCCTTCAGGCAGCAGCATATTAAGAATAAGGATTCATTCTTTTTTCTTCTTTAAGAATTTTTCCTTTCAGCAAGTAATATAATTATTAGAATAGTTGAGTATAAAAATTGCAACTAAGGTAGAGTATAATAAGTTTCATTAGGTTCATTAGGTTAAGCTTTTAAAACCCCGGCTATTCCCGGGGTTTTATTTTGTTTGATATCCAAGATCTAATAATATAGTTTTTACTTTATCAAGCCATTCCCCTTGCAAAATTATTACGCCCTCTTTTGCTGAACCTCCTACTCCACACTTAGTTTTAAGGATTTTGCTCAAATCCTTCAAATCATCTTCCGCGCCAACAAATCCATTTACAAGAGTTACAACCTTCCCTTTTCTGTGCTTCCTGTCAACTGCAACTTTTAAAATTTGTTGACCGGCAGGAAGCGTCTCAGAATCTTCAACTCTATCTGATTCATAATGATAATCCGGATCGGTTGAGAATACAACTCCTAATCTGTCTTTCCAATCTTTAGCCATAACAATTTGTTCTAGATAAAAATTAAGTACGTTTAGTATTTACAAAAATATCAAAAGAACTCTGGCTATCTAGCAGAGAAAATGAAATAAATCCAGAAAATTAATCCAAATTAAAAAAACCATTCTAAATTTATAGTATCTTAATACATCAAAATGAAAAACCTATTAATCACTTACCTAAGCAAAACAGGCATCACAAAAAAATATGCCGAAGAAATAAACAAGTATGTCGCTGAAAAAGGACTCAATACTACCCTAGTATCTATTGAAGATTTTGATCCCGCACTTTTAAAAGATGTGGAAGGCGTTCTGTTTGGATGCTGGACCCATGGCTTAATGATCTTTTTGCAACACCCTGATAAACCATGGGTGAGATTTGCAAAAAGTCTTCCTGAGATGAAGGATAAAAAAGTTGGACTGTTTGCTACTTATAAGTTGGCCACAGGCAGCATGTTCAAAAGAATGATCAAATATCTTAATGGAAAAATTTCTGAAAATTATATTGAACTTAAATCAAAAAAAGGAGACTTGTCAGAAAATGATAAGATCCTTCTTGATAATTTCATTAAATAAAACTACTATGGACGAATTTGTTGTTATAATGGGTATAGTTGCTTACTCATTGATCCTTGCCTCATTCCTCACAGGAATGAAACTAATCAAAGTGAAATACAAAGTGCATAAAACTATTGGGATCATTGGGTTTTCCTGCGCAAGTTTTCATGCATTGTTTATGTTATACTATAACTTTTTTTAAAATTTTACATTATGAAGACTAACAAGTTTCTTATTTTAATGTTATTGGTATTAATGCCAATGATCGCATTTTCTAATCCACCTAAAAAGGTAATCTTATCTTACGATAAAGATTCGGGCAATTTAGCAGTTTCTGCTATTCATCCTGTTAAGGATGTAAATGATCATTTCATCATTACTAATGAGGTAAAGGTGAATGGTGAAGTTGTAAAAACTGAAGAATATACCTCGCAATCCTCAGCCGAAAGTCAGGATAAAACAATTGAGATGCCAGATCTTAAATCAGGAGACATTGTAGAAGTAAAATCTACCTGCAATAAGTTTGGATCAAAATCTGAAAGCATAACAATAGAGTAATTTTTCAAGAAAACAATTAGGCCAGATTGGAGCAAATATATTGTCTTGCTGCAATCTGGTTATTTTTTATACAAATATGCTCCTATTTTCCTGATCCTTTTCATTTCTTCCTCATCCAGAGGCCCCTGGTCAAGCACACTAAGGTTTTCTCTCATCTGCTCAAGCGTACTTGGCCCAGTCAAACAAGCATCAACATTTGAATTGGACAAAACAAACCGATAACACTCGGCTGCTGTTAAGGCAGTTTCTCCTTCAGGCATTCTTTTTTGCTCAAGTAACTGACCCCATCGGGTGGCAGTAAAAGCAACCACTCCCATTCTGTTCTTTTCTTTCAAATAAGGGAATACATCCGTTTCAGCGCCATTGTTGACTGCATTATACCGAACATGGAATAAATCCAATTGGTCTTCTTCATCAAGTTTAGGAAATAACCTTCTGTTATGACCTGTTACCCCAACAAAACGTGTCAAACCTTTTTCTTTTAGCTTAAGAGCTCCATCCAATATTCGTTTTCCGGGTTTTCGCGAATAATAGCCAAGCAGCATAACATCAATGTATTCAACGCCCAGTAATTTCAAATTCTTTTTCAAATAATGCCTATGTAAAAAAGCATCATGCCCGTAGCTATGTATGGCGATAACCAATTTATCACGCTGTCCTTTCTGAACAATGTTTCTGATGGCCTTTTTCATTTCTTTTGATCGACCACGAATAAAAGAATTCCATACGAAATAGTTGCATCCTCTTTCAAAAGCTTCTTCAAAAGCCTCTGCCGGAGCTCTATAGCTGGATGCAATTCCCAGTCTGCCAACTTGCAGACCTGTTTTACCTAGCGTTACTGGAGTGTTGAAGTTCATTACATGTTATTTTATTCAAACATGAAATTAATCTTTTTCAATATTTAATACCTTAGACACAATGAAAACATTTGCAATAAGTATTACCAGTCTTTTGCTATTTATTTCCTGTCAGCGAGGAATCAATAAAAAAGAAGATACGATCAATGTTTTTTGTGCCGCAGGTTTAATAAATGTCATCACTGAATTAAGTGATAGTTTTTCTTCAATGAATGAGGTTGAAATTAAGCTGAATATGGCATCAAGCGGTACACTTGCCCGCCAGATTGAGCAGGGCAATGATCCTGACATATACATCTCTGCCAATAAGCGCTGGGCAGACTATGCTGATAGTCTTGGCAATTTTGCTTTACGAAAACCCCTTTATCAGAATAAACTTGCATTGATAGTGCCAGAAAACAGCAAAACAGATAGCATTGGCTTTCAAAACACAAAAAACCTGGCCGAACTTTTTAACGGATACCTCTCAATGGGTGACCCAAAGCATGTTCCTGCTGGAAAATATGCAGAGGAAGCTTTGCATTTTTTAGGATGGGACATTGATCTTGGAGAAAAAATATTGCCAGCTAAAGATGTGCGCTCAGCCATGATGCTGGTTGAAATGGGTGAGTGTGAAATGGGCATAGTTTATTATTCTGATGCCTTGCAATCAAAAAAAGTAAAGATTGCCGGTATCTTTCCGGAATACACTCATAAGCCTATTATATTTTATGCCTTGTTGCATGAGAATGCGTCTGATCCATCTGCCCGGTTTTTTCAATACCTGAGTGATGAATCAATAAAAAATATTTGGTTGAAAAATGGTTTAAGTCCTTAAAATTAGAATTTGATTAGCTCTGAAACAAACATATTGTTCATCGGCATTTCGCCACAGGAGTGGTTTGCTATTCTGCTTTCTCTTAAGGTTGCCTTAATCAGTACCCTTATCTCATTCCCTTTTGCATTATTCATTGCTAAGTGGCTGGCACGAAGTAGTTTCAGATTAAAACCAGTTATTGAAGGTTTAATATATCTCCCGCTTGTAATGCCTCCCGTAACAACCGGCTATTTGCTCCTGCTTCTTCTGGGAGTCAACGGAATACTTGGCAAATGGCTATTTCAATGGTTTGGCATTCGCCTGGCCTTCAACCAGCTTGCTGCTATCATTGCTGCAATGGTCGTTTCATTCCCTCTGACGGTTAGATCAATAAGAACGGCTATTGAAATGGTAGACCCCAGGTTGGAATCAGCATCCCACACCCTGGGAATATCCCCAATAATCACTTTTTTTCGCATCACCATTCCACTGTCAATGCCAGGAATTATTAGTGGAATTATTCTGGGATTTGCACGCTGTCTTGGAGAATTTGGGGCAACAATAACATTTGCAGGAAATATTGAAGGAGAAACTCAAACCATTCCCCTGGCTGTATATTCCCTGATGCAGGTTCCGGGGAAAGAAGGAGCTACTTTGAGGTTAGTATTAATTTCGGCTGTTATTTCACTTATTGCCATGATCCTGGCCGAATACCTGAATAAAAGAATTAAAAAAAATCGCTGATTATGGCTTATGTGAAAATAAATGCAGAACTGATCAGAAAGGGATTTCACTTTCAGAGCAATTGTGATATTCAATCAAAAGTAACCGGAATATTTGGCCCATCCGGTTCCGGTAAAACTACTTTTCTGCATTTATTGGCCGGACTTCAAGAGCCTACAACAGGAATTATTCAGGTAAATAATACTTCTCTCTTTGACTCTAAAAAGGACATTAATATTTCTACTCACAAAAGAAAAGTTGGGTATGTGTTCCAGGAAGGAAGAATATTTCCACATCTTAACGTGAAAAAAAATCTTCAATATGCTCTCTCAAAAAAACACAGTACTAATGATCTATTTAATGAAATAGTAGTTTTACTGGAGCTCGGTTCACTCCTTAATCATATGCCATCTCAATTATCGGGAGGTCAAAAACAGCGTGTGGCAATAGGCAGAGCTCTTCTTAGCAATTGTCAACTTCTACTGCTCGACGAACCCTTCACAGCTCTTGATTTTACATTAAAAAATCAGATAATCACCTTCATCAATCGCATCATTCATCATCTTGATATACCAATGATTATTGTAAGTCATGATTTGAAAGATCTGCTAATGCTTACACAAAACCTGGTATTGATTAAAGATGGAAAAGCAGAACCGCCACAGAAATATATCAAGCTTATTCAAAAGCAAAAATTATTGGAATTGAATGGCCTTGTAAATAACTATTATAATATTTATGATTGTATCGTAGCTGAAAATGATCAGGAAAAAGGCTTAGCAACATTAGAAATACAAGACAATAATCAATTAAAAATATTTGTGGAAAACGACAATCTAAGCTTAAGCAAAGGCTCACAGATTAAAGTATCTATTCGTGGTGCAGATATTGCACTGTCAGCAAAAAAAGTAGAAAACATTTCCATCAAAAATCAGTTAAAGGGTACTGTTGAATTAGTTTTTCAACATAAGAATCACATGGTTTGTATAGTTAACTGTGGTATACCCGTTATTACCAGGCTAACAATCGATTCTGCAAAGAAACTTTCGCTTGCACCTGGAAAAGAGATTTGGTGTTTGTTTAAATCGCTTGCTATTGAGGCTTACAATTAGAATTTCTACATTTGAAAATAAATGCAAAAATGACCTCTTTAAGAAGTATCTTATTAATCAGCAGTTTTTACATTCTTTTCTGTTACTCAGTCAATGCACAATATGAAGAATTGTTTAACAGTTACGATATATTGTCAACGATAGCAGGAAAAGGCGAAATTGATGGCGGTGGGATTAACGGATGGCTGGAAGAATACGAAGGTGGATTAGCCACCGAGGCAGAACTTTCACGACCACATTTTGCCATGTCCGATCAGAACAACAACATTTATATTGCTGATAAAGATGCCCATGCTATCAGAAAACTACTTACCGATGGCTCAATCATTACGGTTGCCGGCACAAGTGTTTCAGGAGACAATGGTGATGGTCCGGGAACAGAACATCAGTTAAGTTCACCTAATGGGATCTGGGTAAAGGACGATGGAACAGCGTATATATTGGATCTCGGAAATAGCAAGATCCGTAAACTCACTACAGAAGGTAATCTTGAAACAATTGTTGATGACCAGGCTGGAATTTCAATTGGCCGGGGATTGTGGGTGACACAAGATGAAGATACCATTTGGTATGCGAGTGGTTCTCAAATAAAAATGTGGACATCAGCCGGGGGAATTACTATATATTCTTCCGGATTCAGTTCACTGGGCAATATAACAGCAGATATAAATGGTAATATTGTTGCAACAGACCGAAGCGCCAATCTTGTATATAGGATTGCTAATGATGGAAGCAAAGAGATCATTGCAGGAAATGGATTGTCAACAGGAGGTGGAGACGGCTTTAAAGCTATTGAAACAGGTTTGTATGGCGTAAGAGGAGTATGGTTTCTCGAAGACAACAGCTATTTCCTGGCGACTCATGAGGGTAGTCAGGTATGGTATGTTGATTTGAATGATTCAATCCATCTCTTCCTTAATGGCAGAGAAGGCGATGAATATCATTCAGGGGATGGTGAAAACTTTCAAACCCCCGGATATAAGATCAGCGAAGCAAGAAGTATTTCAATGGATTATTATGGAAACATCCTTATCATAGAAAACGATCTTGGCTATATAAGAAGAATCGCTAAAAAGGGATTTACAAGCTTACATGAATATGAAGCACCAGAAAATACCATCACTGTCTTTGCTTACCCAAATCCCTTAAATAAATCAACCACTATCAGGTACACACTTAACAAATCAGAATTCATTACTCTTAAAATTCTTGATTATTCTGGTAAAATCATAGAAATTCTGAAAGATGAATATCATAACCAGGGCATGTATGAAATTGAATGGCAAATAAGTGAATCACTCCCTGGCGGAATGTATTTTATTACATTAGAAACAGAAAGGTACTCACAAACTCATAAGTTAATTGTACTATAAAATATACTACAATTCTTTATTTAAGAATTTTGCCAATTTTTTGTGCACAGCTAACAATAAAAACAGCAAGGGAGCATAAAATAAGTACTGGCCGGAAAAATTTCATAGCGATTTAGGTTTAATGATTGCAACATTAACAATACTGTATGAAGTTAAAAATATTGAAATTATCAATTTGAAAAAAACCAATGCATTTCAATTTCCTGTTTTACATGATAATGAGAAAACTATTCTAAGATTTAGAATAGTTACTCAAGCTAAAAGTAGCTTCAAAAGATCCCTATTTAAAAAAATGATTGATCCGTTTCCAATTAAGATTTAATTTTATTCTTTCTAAAAAAAGAATAATATTATATTCACAGCCTGATCCTGATATATGATTCAATTACTGGAAGAAAAATTCAAGCAACAATTTCAATCAGAACCTGATTTTTACAAAGCACCAGGAAGAATTAATCTTATAGGTGAGCATACTGATTATAACAATGGATTTGTTTTGCCTGCTGCTATTGATAAAGCCATTTACTTTGCTATTGCTAAGAATAACTTAAATAAGCTTCGCCTTTTCTCTTATGATTTGAATGAGTTTTTTGAAATTGATATCAATGCCCTGGAAAAGGTGGATATGCAATGGGCAAATTACCTGATTGGAGTGACAGTACAATTTCAAAAACGCGGATTGAACCCAGAAGGAATAGACTGTGTTTTTGGTGGAGATATACCTCTTGGAGCAGGATTATCATCTTCGGCAGCACTGGAATGCGGATTTGCTATTTGTCTGAATGATCAGTTCGATTCTAAAATCAACAAATCAGAACTTATTCTGATGGCACAAAAAGCTGAACATGAATTTGCCGGTGTACAGTGCGGCATAATGGATCAATTTGCAAGTACTTTTGGCAAAGAAGGTCATGTAATGAAATTAGATTGTCGCAGTCTTGATTACGAATATTTTCCTTTAACCAATAATGAAGTTGATATTATTTTATGTGATACTAAAGTAAAACATTCACTTGCCTCATCAGAATACAATATCCGAAGGTCTGAATGTGAAGAGGGAGTTAAGATCATTCAGCTAAAATACCCTGAAGTAAAAACATTAAGAGATGCCAATGCCAAAATGCTTGAGGAAGTAAAATCAAAAATGTCAGAAAATGTTCATCTGCGTTGTCATTATGTAATTTATGAAATCGAACGTGTCGAGAAAGCTTGTAAGGCATTACTTAAAAATGATTTTTCTACATTTGGCAAATTGATGTATGATACTCATGCCGGATTAAGTAAAGAATACAAAGTGAGCTGCAAAGAGCTGGATGTGTTGGTAGATATTGCAAAAGAAATTCCGGACGTTTTGGGAGCCAGGATGATGGGAGGAGGATTTGGTGGATGTACAATTAATCTGATCAAAAAAGGAACAGCAGAAAGTTTTATTTCCATTGTCGAGAATGAATATGAGAAAAGAACAGGAAATAAAATTCAGATTTATAAAGTAAAAATTTCAAACGGAGCAGCTAAAATAAACTAATAAACCAATCCTGAATGGATGTTTTTAACCTGAAAGATCATCCCCATAGAAGATACAATCCTCTGAACGGTGAGTGGGTCCTGGTTTCTCCTCACAGAGCCAAGCGTCCATGGCAAGGTCAGGTAGAAAAACATGAAAGTACTATACTGCCCGATTACGATCCGGATTGCTATTTATGCCCGGGAAATGTTCGTGCCGGAGGAAAGGAAAACCCAAAATACTCTGATACCTTTATTTTTGTAAATGATTTTAGCAGTCTTCTCTCAGATACTCCTCCAGGAAGTATGAACGAAAACAATCTTTTTATAGCAGAATCGGAACAGGGCATTTGCAAGGTTATCTGTTTCTCTCCTCGTCATAATCTTACTGTTCCAAAAATGTCTGTGGATGAAATTAAAAAGGTTATTCAGGTTTGGGTAGAGCAATATCGGGAGTTAGGAAAGCTGGATTTCATTAATCATGTTCAGGTTTTTGAAAACAAGGGAGCTATTATGGGCTGTAGTAATCCTCACCCACACTGCCAGATATGGGCACAAAAAAATCTTCCTGTAGAAATTGTGAAAGAACAAAAGCAGCAATCAGATTATTATAATCTTCATGGCAGTACACTTCTTTCAGATTATCTCAAAACAGAACTTACTAAACAGGAACGAATAATTTATTCTAACGATAGTTTCGTTGCCCTTGTCCCTTTTTGGGCAGTTTGGCCTTTTGAAGTTATGGTTATCAGTCGGGAACAGATTAACAATATTGCTGCATTAAATGAGCAAGCTAAATCTGATCTTGCTGATATTTATCGAAAGATCACCATACGCTACGATAATTTATTTGAAACATCCTTCCCTTATTCTATGGGATTTCACCAGGCACCAACCGATGGCAAAGAACATCCTGAATGGCATCTGCATATGCATTTCTATCCACCACTTCTTCGCTCAGCCACTGTGAAAAAATTCATGGTAGGTTATGAAATGCTTGCCAATCCTCAGAGGGATATTACTGCAGAACAAAGTGCCGAAAGACTCCGAAATTTATCTTCACAACATTATACAACTAATTCTTAATCCTAGCAGATATGAACCAATTTCAATTATTAGATTACGTCATTTTTGGTATTTATGCAATTTTAATTGTTACAGTTGGCCTATGGGTTTCCAGAACAAAAAAAGGCACTGAAAAAACTACCGAAGATTATTTTCTCGCCGGAAAATCATTACCCTGGTGGGCTATTGGGGCTTCACTAATTGCTGCTAATATTTCTGCCGAGCAAATTATTGGTATGTCCGGATCAGGTTTTAAGGTTGGTCTTGCTATTGCCTCCTATGAATGGATGGCTGCAATAACCCTAATAATTGTTGCAAAGTATTTCCTGCCTATATTCATCAAACAGGGACTTTATACAATACCTGAATTCATTGAAAAACGCTTTAACACTAATTTAAAAACCATTTTGGCCGTTTTCTGGATAGCATTATTCATTTTTGTTAACCTCACTGCTGTCTTGTTTTTAGGTGCCAAAGCACTTGATACTATTATTGGTGATGGATCAGGAGAAATGATTATCTGGTATATTATTGGGCTGGCATTTTTTGCTGCAGCCTATTCCATTTGGGGTGGCCTGTCAGCTGTTGCATGGACTGATGTCATACAGGTAGTACTATTAGTAATTGGAGGTATTATTACCACTATTATTGCATTAAACCACGTAACACCAGATGGAGGGATCGGAACCGGTCTGGCGCATATCTATGACGTAGCAGCTGATAAATTTCATATGATATTGAAGAAGGATAATCCCCAATTTTCCAATCTTCCCGGAATTGCAATGTTAATTGGAGGCTTGTGGATTGCTAACTTATACTACTGGGGTTTCAATCAATACATCATACAAAGAGCCCTGGCTGCAAAATCGCTAAGGGAAGCCCAGCGCGGGCTTGCTTTTGCTGCCTTCCTAAAGTTAATTATACCCCTTATTGTAGTAATCCCCGGAATCATTGCCTATGTTATGTTCATTCAGGATACTGAAGGTGCCGGTTCTGTGTTTTCAGGTATTGAAGGTGCAAACAACGATCATGCCTATCCCTGGCTAATTGGAAAATTTGTGCCTGTTGGATTAAAAGGGCTTGTTGTAGCTGCCTTATCTGCAGCCATTGTATCCTCATTGGCATCAATGCTAAATTCAACAGCTACCATATTTACTATGGATATCTATAAGCCCTATATAGCAAAAAAAGCTTCCAACAAACAATTGGTTAATGTTGGCAGAATTACAGTATTTCTTGCATTGGTAATTGCATGTGTAGTAGCGCCAGCACTCGGTTCTATTGAACAAATGTTTCAATACATTCAGGAATATACCGGCTTAGTTAGTCCCGGAATCCTTGCTGTATTTCTAATGGGACTGTTCTGGAAGAAAACCAATACTAAAGGTGCGATTGCGGGAGTATTATCGTCCATACCTGTTGCTTTGTTTTTAAAATTGCTTCCTATTGACATGCCATTCCTTGATCAGATGCTTTATACCTGCATAATTACTATCGTAGTAATTATCGGTGTTAGTTTAAGTTCAGGTAAAGGTGATGACAATTCGAAAGCAATTCCATTATTGAAAGAAACCTTTACAACAGGGAAAGCATTTAATATCAGCGCTTATATAATTCTGATTATACTTGTTGTACTATATACAGTATTCTGGTAACAGATTCTTTAATAAACTAATAGATACTATCTAAAAAGATAAAACACAAAGCATACAAAGTCTTCGCAAAGTTCGCCAAGAATTCTATAATAAAATTTATGATTTTTGCGGACTTTGCGCCTTCTTTGTGAACTTACCGCTAATTATTTGCCTCTTTTTATACACTGTTTTATTTTTCTCAATTTATTCCACCTTTAAGGCTTCTCCAGGATTCCTTAATGAAGCAATAAGAAATTGATACAATACAACAATAAGTGCTAGTAATAAAACTATACCTGAGGCAATAATGAAGTACCTTGGTGATACAGAAATCCTAAAATAAAAATCATTCAACCAGATACGAGAAAATGCATATGCTCCTGCCCACGCAATAACTGATGCTATTATAAGCAATAAAATAGTTTCCTTCAACAATAAATATATAATCTGGTAGAATGTTGCACCAACTGCCTTACGAATTCCTATTTCTCTTATCCTTTGATTGGAAGTAAATGATATTAATCCAAATAAGCCAAGGCATGCAATAAATATTGAAAGGAGAGAAAACAGATTAAGTATTTTGCCTGTTCGAATTATCGGACGATAGTTTTGATTAAAATCTTCATCAAGAAAAAAGTAAACAAATGGGTATTCACTTGTGTATTTAGTCCATTTTTCTTCAAGAAATTTAATCGAACTATCTATCCCTTTTGTACTAAGCCTTACATTAAGAAATCCTTCCATATTACCATGCATCAGAGAGATAACCAAAGGCTCAATTTCTTTATCTACTGACTCAAAATGAAAATCTTTAACCACACCAATAATTTTCAATTTTTTGCCGGATTTAGACCAGGGCCCGGGCATTTCCAGAACTGTTCCTATTACATCATCAATTTCCAGCTTGCGAACTGCCGCTTCATTAATTACGCAAACCATGGTATCAGAAGCAATAGATGGAGAAAAAAATCTTCCTTGAACCATTCGCAATCCTAAGGCCTCACGGAAATCATGGTTTACAAATAGGTGATTCATTAAATAATTAGTCCTCACTGAATCATTCTCTAAAATGTAAGAAGTAGTTATAAAATCACGCCCTGGAATAGAATTTGAATTAGTAACCGATTCAATGTTGGGGTGTTGTAGAATTTCCTTCTTAAAATCATTAATCTTATTCCTCAATGCATCAGGCCTTCGAATTACAAGAACTCTTTCTTTCTCAAAACCCAGGTCTTTGTTTAACATGTGCTCTACCTGCTCAAAAACTACCATTGAAATAATAATTATAAGAATGGATACAGCAAATTGAAAAATTACAAATACCGATCTTACCTTTCTGTTTTTTACTCCTTTATTCAGAATACCATGTAAAACTTTCACAGGCTCATAGGAAGAAATGAAAAATGATGGATAAGAACCCGCCAGTATGCCAAGAAAGAGTGTGAAGAGTATAATAGAAAAAACAGCAGGAAGATTCTTTAAAACATGAAAATTCAAATTTAAACCAAGATATTCATTAAACTTAGGCATCGCAATTTCGGCAATCAATAAAGCAAAAATCAGAGCAAGAAAACTAAAAATGACAGATTCAGTAAGAAATTGAAATATTAGAACACGTCTGGTCGAGCCTATTACTTTCCTCAATATTACTTCCCGCGCCCGGTTTGAAGAATTCGCAGTAGATAAATTCATGAAATTCAGGCAGGCAATGATCAAAATTAATAATGCTATTATACCAAAAGTATAAATATACAAGGCCTTTCCATTTGCTTCAAGTTCACCATCCAGATTAGAGTACAGATGAATGCGTGTTAATTTTTGCAAATCATAATGCATTGTTTGCCTCCCATCAATGATATCTTCTATGGAGATATCAAGAATTTTATTTATTTGAGGAGCCATATATTCTTTCACAAATTCATTGATCTTAATATTTACTTTTGGTACATCTGAAATGTTGTCAATTTTAATATAAGTATGTACAATATTACTTATCCATAGGTCTCCCATGTATCTTTTAAATGTTACAAGAGATCCGAGCATGTCAAACTGAATATGGGAATTGTCTGGCACATCTTCCATCAAACCAGTAACAGTATAGGGTATTTTTTCATCTTCAATTTTTAGTTTTTTCCCTATTGGACTTTCTTCTCCAAAATATTTTTTTGCTGTCGATTTGGTAAGAACAATGCTTCTTGGATTTACAAGAACACTATCTGGATTTCCTTCCAATAGTTTGAAAGAAAAGAAATGGAAAAAATTCTCATCCGCAAATAAAAAATTATCCTCATTGTATTTAATATCTCCATTTGATACTAACCATGCATCAAAATGTGCCAGACGAATTGCGCTGCTAACTTCATCCACTTCTTCAACAATTGCCTTTGCCATAGGCGCTGAAGTATTGGCAGAATTTATATCCATTCCCCTCAATTTCCCATGAAAAGTTACACGATAAATATTGTCCGCATCTTTGTGAAATTTATCATAACTAAGCTCATGCATTACAAATATCATAATAAGAAGAACAGAAGCCATCCCTATTGCCAGCCCTAAAATATTGATCAAAGAATAAACTTTGTGTGTTGCCAGGCTTCTGAGTGATATTACAATGAAATTCTTTAGCATAATCTATTCATATGGAAGCATAAATCAATATTCGAGCCATTGTATCTTATGCACTGAAATACAGTAGTTTATAATATTAAGACAATGTCTTAAGTGTGCGTTTATGAACACACAAACGTTCGAAGACGTATATAGAAAAAACGTATGTGGAATATTAATTGGGTTGTTTAATCTTGTTTCCTTCCAGATTTACGGCCAATCTTAAAGTAAAAAACGAACAATCATTGTTTATTTCAGAAAATGAAAAATCAAGTTTTCCATCAGCAATTTTAGCCATTTCAATGATTCCTAATCCGGCACCTCCCTTTTCTGAAAATTTACCATCTGTTATGGTTTCCTTATAAAGTTCTTTAATTCCAAATTTATCTAATTCATTAAGCTTAGATAACTTTTGATTCAATTTGTCAATATCAAGATTTAAGATAGCGTTGCCTGATTCGATAAAAAACCGATTCCCCTCGGCATATATCCTAAACTCTGGAGGATAATCAGCAAAGATGGTTTGATCTTTTTCAAGAATTTCGTTGTAACGAATTATGTTTTCAAGCGATTCTATCATGATACTCAGGATCTTTTTGTAAGTATTAAATCTTACATTTCTCTTTCTCATTTCATCCTTTAAAGATTGAATCAAATCCCCAATATTATCAAAATCTAATAAGCCATGATAAGATAAAATGGTATCTCCTGAAGTATTCTTTAACATTCCTCTTTTCATAAATTCAAGTGAAAATATAAAATATCTCTGAGAATCACCACATTGAGTTAGATTTATGCTCCTTCTCATACTCTATATCGATCAGCAAAGTCTTTTTTTGAGATGCTTTTACTGCCAATCGATCACACCTTTCATTTTCAGGTATATCGGCATGACCTTTAACCCAGTGAAGTTTCACATTGTGTATACGGTAAATCGCCAGAAATCGTTTCCATAAATCAACATTTTTCTTTTTCTTAAATCTTTTTATTTCCCAATCAAATAACCATCCTTTTTCAACTGAGTCGCAAACATATTTTGAATCAGTGTATACATCAACTGTACTACCTTCATTTTTTAATGCTTCCAATCCAATAATAACAGCTAATAATTCCATCCTGTTATTGGTTGTTAATCGAAAGCCTTCCGACAATTCTTTGTAGTGCGATCCTGATTTCATGAGAACTCCATATCCTCCATGACCTGGATTTCCGCTGGCTGCACCATCTGTATAAATAATGATATTATGAGTCATGGGGTAACTGAATACCTGTGTTTGATAAAAATAATCTGATAGCAATTGCTAATAAAATAATTCCAAAAAATTTCTTCAGTATTTGTATTCCTGCGTCACCTAATACTTTTTCAAAAAAACGAGTTGATCTTAATACAAAAAATACAAAAATCATATTTAAAATCAGGGCAATAAGTATTTCAAAAATATGGTATTCTGATTTTAAAGAAATAAGGGTTGTCATTGATCCTGCACCTGCTATAAGAGGAAAAGCAACAGGAACTATGGCAGTTTTAACATTACTATCATATTTGAAAAGTTGAATTCCTAATATCAGCTCTATCCCCAGAATAAATAATACAAAGGATCCGGCAATAGCAAATGAAGATACATCTACTCCAAAAAGATTTAGTAAGGGCTCTCCTATGAATAAAAACAGAAGCATGAGTACTAATGCTACAACAGATGTCAGGAAAGGATTAACACTTCCTGTCTTCTTTTTTATTTCCAGAATAATAGGGATGGAACCGGTAATATCGATTACCGCAAAGAGAACCATAAATACAGTTAAAATATCAACAAGATTAAACTTCATTATTTCCCGATTTCCAGCTAAGGTACAATATTCAATTCCTCAATTAAATGACCTGCATCAGCAATTTTATCAATGACAAAAAGAACGTACCTGATGTCAACACAAATACAACGCTGTATATCAGGCTCAAAAGCAATATCTCCACTCATAGCTTCCCAGTTGCCATCAAAAGCAAGTCCTATTAATTCACCTTTTTTATTTAGTACAGGGCTTCCAGAGTTTCCACCCGTAATATCATTGTTTGTGATAAAACAAACTGGCATTTTTCCATCTTTACCATATCTTCCAAAATCTTTCTCCGTGTACATTTTTTTAAGCTTCTCTGGCACGAGGAATTCAAAATTTGAAGTATCCTCTTTCTCCATCACCCCTTCAAGAAGAGTGTAATAGTCATAATGAACAGCATCACGAGGATAATAGTCTTTGACAATGCCATAACTCATTCGAATGGTGAAGTTTGCATCAGGATACTGAAATCCTTCCTTGTTCATGGTCATACGACCCTGCATATAGAGCCTCTCTAATTTATCCAGTTTTAATTCATATTCATCTATACTAGAATATTCATTATAATATTTTCTAAAAATGCTATTTGCAGTCACAAATCCAATATCTTTCTTAAGAACTTTTATATCAGGTTGATCAAGAAACTCCATCACTCTTTCTTGATCCATAAAGAAAGTCTTATCAAACATCTTATCAACGTACTTTTCAATATCGCCTTTGTATTTCTTATTGATTGTTGTATAAAAATCGGGCTGCTCATTGGATGGAGTCTTATCCTGATAAAGTTTTATCATTGCCTTTGTAACTTTCATATCAGTACTTTGGCTGTAATCAGTAAAGAAATTCTTTGTTGTATTTCTAAGTATAGCAATTTCCTCATTCAAATCTTCCTCATCTGCCTCATTTACCTGTAACATCATATAGAGATATTGAAACTCACTGATAAAATCAATAATCTCAGTAGCTCTGAAAAAAGCCTCACTTAAAAACTGAATATTGTATTCATGCTCCCTTTTCTTAGCATAAGATTTCTTAAATTCCTTCAGAACATTACCATATTGAATGTTTCTTGCCGAGTCTTTCTCCACCCACTCTTGAAAAGACATTTCTTCATTGCGTTTTTCTTCTAAAATATTCAGGCGTCTAAGTCCAATGTTCTGACCAATACTAAATTTCCAGTAATTGCTGGAGCGTGAATATTTTGAAGCATACTGAATACGGATTTTTGGATTATCAATCATGTCAGCCTGCAAAATATTCAGCCGTTCACCTCTTACCATAATTCTCAGCTCATTTGTTACATCCATAGTTTCATCTATTCCAAAAGAATTAAGATATCGATAAGTTTGACCTGGGTAACCAAGAATTAATGAAAAATCACCATTATTAACCCCAGCCAAAGAAATGGGTAAGAAATATTTAGGCTTTAAAGGAATATTGTCGGAATTATATTCAGCGGGTGAACCATCCGGAGCAGAATATACTCTGAAAATGCTAAAGTCGCCAGTATGTCTCGGCCATTCCCAATTGTCAGAATCATACCCAAATTTACCTATCGATGATGGAGGTGTACCTACAAGGCGAACATCCTTGAATACCTCATATACAAATAAATAATATTTATTGCCTGCAAAAAAAGGTCTAACTTCCGCTTCGTATTTTTCATTCTGCGATGCTTCTGTCTCAATCTCTTTTATCAATTCTTTGATTTTCTGTCTTCGATCTTCTTCAAGCATTTCCGAAGACAATTCCTGTATTATTTTATCTGTAACCTCTTCTATCTCAACTAAAAATCTAACTTCAAGATCAGGGTTCGGGAGTTCCTGATCGCGAGTCATTGCCCAAAATCCATCTTTTAAAATATCATTTTCGACAGAACTGTGATTTTGTATTTCGTCGTAACCGCAATGATGATTTGTAAATAAGAGACCATCATCAGATACAATTTCGCCCGTACAACCACCACCAAAAATCACTATTGCATCTTTGATACTTGATTTATTAATACTATATATTTCCTCAGCCGTAATTTCACATCCCAACTCCTCCATTGATGCCTGGTTTAACTTTTCAATGAGAGGAAGCAACCACATACCCTCATCCGCCTTCAATAAGTTAATACTTAAACAAGCAATACAAAGCACTGATATTGAAAAAGTTTTCATTTAATTAAATATTAGTTTCCATTTTTTTTCTTGATGATGATAAAATTTTATGGATTAGGCATTGTGGTAAAACTCAATTCCATTTGCGTATTAAGCAGATGAAATGATCTTCTATGATAGGGAGTTATTCCATGTTTTAAAATAGCATCTCTATGTTTTTGAGTAGGATATCCTTTGTTTTTATTCCAGCCATACATATTGAATTTGTTATGCAATTGAATCATCCACTGATCGCGGTATGTTTTGGCTAAAACTGAAGCTGCAGCAATAGATATAAACTTACCATCTCCTTTTACAATGCATGTATGTTGAATATTTTTGTAAGCATTGAACTTATTCCCATCAACCAAAATATGCTGTGGACGTACTTTCAGTTTATCTAATGCCTTATGCATACCTAATAAAGATGCCTGTAAAATATTGATTTCATCTATTTTATTGTTGTCAATAAAAACGACGGCATAATCAACGGCAAGTCTCTCAATTTCTTTTTTAAGCAGAGACCTGTTGAATGATGTCATTTTTTTTGAATCGTCAAGCATCGGGTTGGAGTAATCTGCGGGCATAATGACTGCTGCAGCGCATACTGGTCCGGCAAGACAGCCTCTTCCAGCTTCGTCGCATCCTGCTTCTATTCTGTCCTGATTCAAAAAATTCTGTAACAAAACTTTGTAAATAATATCAATACTGATTTGCCTGAATTAGAAAGCATGTGAATTTAGAAAAATTACTTAAGTATAGCAATTTGCGTTACTCATTCTATATGGTTATGCTAATCTTTTTACATTTGCATAAGTAAATAAAGTAATTTGAAAAGAAAATTTCTTACAAATCTGGGGTTCCTTCTTGTCTTAAACCTAATAATTAAACCTATTTATGTTTTCGGGATCGACATTGTTGTTCAAAACTCTGTTGGACCCGAAGTTTATGGCAGGTATTTTACTCTTTTCAATATTGCCATCATTTTCCAGATTTTCCTTGATTTGGGTATTGAGAATTTCATTCGTAGAGATATCGCCCAACATCCAAAACGTACAAGCGAATACTTTTCAAATATTATTACTTTAAAATTATTGCTCCTTGTGCCCTATTTACTGGTTTGCTTATCATTAGCTATTTATAAAGGCATAACATCTGATGATTATTTGTTGCTTTTTCTCATTCTTCTGAACCAGTTTTTAGCTTCACTTATTTTGTATATCCGGGCAAACTTTGGTGGACTGCAACTGTTTAAGACTGAAAGTATCATTTCAGTTCTTGACAGAAGTCTGATGATAATAATAGTAGGTATTCTATTGCTTCACCCTATAACAAAATTTCTTTTCAGGATCAATTGGTTTGTAATAGCCCAAACCATTTCATATACCATTACATTGATTACAGGCTTAGTCCTGCTTATGAAAAAAACCGGTTCAATTAGGCTGCAATTTAATATCTCAGCCATTCTTCCAATTATAAAAAAACTCAGGCCCTATGCCTTGCTCGTACTTCTTATGGCTGTTTATTACAGGTCTGATTCAATAATTCTCAGCATCATTCTTCCGGATGGTGATGAACAGGCTGGAATATTTGCTCATGGATTCAGAATTCTTGATTTCATGTCGAATTATGCCTTGCTTTTTCCTATTCTTCTCCTGCCAATTTTTTCAAAGCTCCTTCACCAGAAAGAGAAGGTGGACAGTTTACTTCAATTTTCCACTTTGTTGTTGATTGTTCCTTCTTTGGCTGCAATCGGACCAGCCATCGTTTACAGACATATTATTTTTGACATTCTTTTTGATGACTATGCAATTTTATCCGCAAATGTCTTTTCTTTCTTAACCATAAGTTACCTGGGTATGTGCATCAGTTTTACATTCGGTGCCTTGCTAACTGCAAATGGAAATTTAAAAGAATTAAATATCATGGCCGCATTTGCTGTAGTTCTATATTTTTGTTTGAATTTTATTCTGATTCCACGCTACCAGGTAATGGGTGCAGCCATTGCCAATGCTTCAACTCAGGTTTTCACAATTTTTATTCAAATTGCTTTGGTGTGGAAAATATTCCAATTGAAATTAAACATGATTATTTTGATCAAACTTGTAGTTTATATAGTCGTAATTTGTGCAGGAGGATATTTGATAAGTTCTTTTAATATCAACTGGGTATTAGGATTTACTATTTTATTTCTTAGCTTTTTCTTCCTTGCATTAGCAATTGGTTTGATAAACATAAAGAGCATACGATCCATATTACAAGAAAAGGATTTGAGTCTTAAATTATAAACTTTTCAACAGCTAATTTTTCACCAGATACAGGTACAAATCCTTACAAACCTCTTTAGTAGATAAGTTATTCTTCAATCAGTTATAATTATTCAAGAAAATAACCACCTGAATATTTCACCTTATCTGAGATCTCTTTTGTTAATAATTAAAAGGAAAATGCCTAGTTAAAACTTCCTATTTTCGAAAAAGAATATGGTATAGATTTGATAATGAGAAGAAGGAAAACAAAAGAATTAAGTTTAAGAAGAGAAAAAGCTCATTCCATCCGATTTAATATTAGGGAGCAAAGTGCTATTGATCAATATTGCGAAAAATTCAGGGTTAAAAATAAGTCGAAATTTATGCGTGAGGCTATTATTACGGAAGTGCTTCGTAAGTTTGATGAAAACTACCCTACCCTATGGGAAGATTCACAAATGAGGTTGTTTTAGTAATTGCCTTAATAACAAAAAAGGTCTCTGTTTAGCGGCCTTTTTCTTTTGGATGGATTATCAGGAACTTATTAAATCGCTGTATTGACTTGCATCCAGTAAACTTTCCAATTGAGATAAATCATCTGCATTGATTTTAATCAGCCAACCATCACCGAAAGGATCAGTATTAATTAGTTCAGGTGAATCTTCCAATTTGGAATTGACTTCTGTTACTTCTCCTGCAACGGGCATAAATAGGTCTGAAACAGTCTTTACTGCTTCGATTGTACCAAAAACTTCTCCCTGATCCAATTTTTCGCCTTCTGTTTCAATCTCAACAAAAACGATATCCCCAAGTTCTCCCTGGGCATATTCTGTGATTCCAATGAGTGCAGTATTACCATCAATTTTTATCCACTCATGCTCTCTTGTATACTTCAAATTTTCGGGAATATTCATGATTATTAGCTTTTACTGTTTGTATTGAACTTTGTGATTTATATTCTTTCAAATTTAGGCAAACAGCTGTATAATCCAAACATCTCTGCAAATGATTTTTCGCATAAAAATCAGCCCAGAAAATTATAAGGATAAACGCAGACTAAAACCAATATTTGTTTCTGCTCTGGGAAAAGATTCGGAGGTAAAAGGTTTATTAACTTCTCTATCGAAATAAAACTGTATATTGAAGTTTTCATTAATCACATAATCAGCTGTAAAACTAATTCTGAATTGTTTGCCTCCAGTGGTAATCCTGTTATCTTCCTCTGCTAATTCATCTTCTTCCAGGAAGCGAATAATTGTAAAATTATCTTTTATAGTAAAGTCAAACCGAATATTTAAATCGCTCTTAATAGCTTTTTGATTGATTGTTATGGGAACTTCCTTAAATCTATAACCTGTACCGAAAGTATAGTCTTTGTTCCTGGTTTCATTTACCTGATTGTTATTTAGGCTTAATGATATCAATCTTGATCTCCCCATTTCAAACTTAGTTATGAGGCTGTTATGCCAGGTCATATCGATACTAATGAGTGGGTTTATTTGTTCATTTATTGAAATAGAATTAAATTGATACTCAGATATAAAATTCATTGAATTATCCCTAACAAGTCCTCTGAATCCATCCTCTTCTACTGAGGTATAAAATCCTTCTCCAAGGTTATCATAATAGCTAACATTTGTGCCAAATGATCCAACTGAATAGGTTGATTTGTATGAATGCGACAATGTAATATTCTTAAGAAATTTCTGGAAAAATTTAAGTTTTGAAAGTCCATCAAAGCTTATTCGCCAGTTAGGCATCATCGTCCAGAAAAAACTATTAAATGTTACTTTATCAGGATCAATTCCAGTATAAGCAGAAATAAATGCAGGCACGATTACCTCCTGTGAAGTTGGACCATAGCCATAATAGTATCCATCGTTATAAGTATGCCTTAGTGATGGAGGATACAAAGCATTTGTGGATGTTAAATCATTGTATCTGCGTTTAGAAATTATTTTTCTATACTCTCGAAGATTATTAAATGCTGTTGAGGAATAATTGTTGCTCCCTGATTGATTCTCAAAGGCTGTACGAATTGTAATAATTGAAATAGAGAAGTTGCCTCCTTTGTATCTGTTATCAACAAAGTAATTTCCATAATTCGCTCTACTCATCTCTTCCGTATCATGGAAGTATATTTGTTCGTTGTATTCTGAGTAATTCCTCATTGCATTCAAATCAATCCTAAATCCTTTGAAGGGTTCGAAAGTTGTTCTGAAATTTAATTGGTCATTCCGGGTAAATTCAGCAGGTTTGCTAAACAATGTGTCTGTTGTCAACCATTGTTTATCAATACCATGGTATATGATGTCATTATTTTGTTGCCCAAATGCAAATGGAAATCCGGGAGCTCCGTAATAATTATGAGTATTCACTCCAAAATAATCTGTTTCGGGCAAATATCCTGGAAGAACCGTACCTACCGTGCGAGACCAGGATAAATTTAAGTTTTTAAATCCCATGAGCAATCTTACCGTATTCTCACCAATAAATACAAGCGGATTTTCCCCTTTAGGAATTTTTCCAGTAACATATACTGTCACTCCGGTAAGGTCTTCACTAGCTGTGATAGTAATCTTATTTTCATTCACAACAATTGTTTTAACTTCAACTTCCTGACCGTTTGCATCCAGCACTTTAACTTCAATATCGTCTGTTTTCAATTTATGAAATATATTCTTTGGTTGGTCTTTCTTTAAAAAAGTGCGTTTCTCATAATTTACAGTTTTGTAGCGCGTATCTTTTTCAGATTTTTTAGTTCTACCACTGTATTTTTCATCAATCATCTTTAGATATCCTACCTTATTGTATAAGCTCCGCAAAGTTAAGTTGGAATTGATTTTTAGTGTATTTGAATTTTTTAAAGTATGCCCCAGCTCCTTCCCGGGTATATTTTCTCCCCGAACCCAATTGTAAGTGCTACCATAAGATGTATTTAAACTTATCCAATTAAAGATGGGTATTTTATTGATGGGGACAGTATAGCTGACATTGAATTTCTGTGAGAAATTCATATTTCTTCCACCTGTTCTTATGCTATTCCATACAGAATCCTTCCATTCCCCATTGTTAGCCTTAAATAAATCATTTTGTCCCAAAGGTTCATCAATGTGTGCGCTGTTTGATGCAGTATAATCAATTTTCAATCCTCTTGTAAGATTCCATCTTAAATCATAATTTCTATCCCAATTAAAATCTTTATTCACAGTGGGTTCAATAAGTAATTCCACATCGTCACTTATGTCCCTCATTTTTATCTCCTGGTAATTTCTATCAAAACTGGTTCCAAATGTAAATCTGGAAGGATATGGGGTAAAATTAAAATCTCTAATAATTCGATAGGCTGGCTTTCGTAGTTTTTTTGATTTTCTGAAAGGCTCAATATTCTTTGGCCTTGTGTTATAAACATAATTAATATTAGCGGTATATTTCCATAAATTATTATATTCTGTAGTATAACTTCTTGCCCTGGTATCAGCGTAGCCCACACTTCCTGTGAGATTTCCCGGTGAAAATATATCCCATTTTTTAAACTTCTTATTCCAACGCATGTTGGTGATGTTAATGCTTTTTCGGGTTGTAAGATCCTGGGATATTCTTTTCAAACTATCCTTCTCAGCCTTGGTATCAGCCTCTTTTAACACATCTTTAAATTTGATATCCGGATCTTTTGGAAAATATTCAGGAGTAATAATAGTCTTTGAACCTGCAATATAAAAAGGTATTGATACCTTGGCTTTTTCAGGAAAGAATTTACCAAGCTCAAGATTTGATGAAATATCGTACTGATTCACTTCCTCCATTGAACGTTCATTTACTTTTTGATCAATGCTTCCAAAGCCAGGCTTACTGGTACTCCCAGCAACATTTAATACCCCAAAATCTGCCAGTTGAGCCTGTACCCTTCCATTTGCTGCCCAACCTCCTCTGTCATTAAAGTCTGTAAGTCTTAGTTCATTGAACCATACCTCTGCTGATTTGCTTAGTCCATCATTTATTCTTCCAAAACTTGCCGCATCACCTGGATTTCTTATTCCAAGCATGATTACACGAATGTTGCTTAAATTTGGATTTCCCTTTACTTTTATGGTGTTTATATTATCGTCTGTTTCATCCTGAACCATATAAACACTTTGAGAGGAAAAATTAAGAGGATCATTTTGAACTGCTTCATTTCGATCCTTTTTCAATTCTACAAATTTTTGCAGATCAAGGAGAAGATTATTTGCGGCAGGCCACACTGTATCAGCAGTATGCTTCTGATTATGTCCTGTTTTAGTAAGAGGAATTTCATATTCGTAATAGTTATTCTGATAATCTGAACCTATCCGGACAAATGCAGATATGTCACCATTTTCCAGATCATTATCTTGTTCAGGAAGTGCTTCAGCATGAATAAACATTTGCATTTTTTTATACTGTCTGAGATCAAGTTGTACATTTTTGAATACCGACCGCGCATCAGCATCTTCCAGGTTCTCAACTTTTAGAAGTATTGATTGTTCATTCAACTGGGTTACTTGCGAGCCGGAAGGATCAACATCCCTTGTAACTCCTGGTGGCAGTACATAATTAACCGGTTCTTTAGAGTTGTTCTCTTCTATATTTACAGCTGAAACCTCAAAACTTGTTCCTCCTCTTTGTTGTGTTACTATGGGGGCAGTCTCACTAATATCAAGATTGTATCTTCGCCATTCTCCCCGAACAAGATCTAGTGTAGCAAATCGCAGAATAACCTCCTCCTCAAAACCAGAGAGTACCAATCTCATAAAACGTATTGATCGAAAATCTTCAATATCGCCAAGTCTGCTTTCCCAATCTCCTAAAGGAATTTTGAACTGATACCATTTTACTGGTACATCATATCCTTCTATTTGTTTCACTGCCCGATCAACAATATACTTATTATTTACTCTTGAAAGTTCTTCAGGAGTTAATTCGATGTGATATTGAAAATATCTTTCTTCAGTATTCTGGGTATTATCCTCATTAATATCCTCTATATCTGGCGTATTCCTATTGGCCGATGAAAACTCATCTCCAGAATCTTCAGCGGTTGGAGAGTTGTTTTCCATATTATTAAATTTCTTGTATCTCTCAAAGATTCCATGTTGTCGAGCATCATGATTATCACTCAGAAAATACTCATAATCATCGCCCGAAAGGTCATTTATTATTAATGAATCTGGGTCATCAACATATGATTCAACATATTCTCTGTAAGGTTGAAAATATTTCCATGTCTTTTCATTAGCATCAGACAAACCATCAAGACCTACATCCTGATATTGTCTGGCATCCGGAACAAAAGTATTAGTATAGGCTTGCCTTTTTGGAATAATTCCCCATGCTGTAGAATCAACCAAGGTAGTTTTATCATTTGCATCTTTTGGTAAACCACCCTCAAATGATTTTCTACCATCACGAAGAATGTCTTCTGATACTTCACCCAATTGTATATAAAAATCACCTCCATTATGATCCTCATTTTCAAGAAATGGATCCATCATCCAAAACTCGATGAATTCAATATTTGAAGTCTCGAAATCACTGTTACTGATATCTCTCATCATTCCTCCCCAACGAGTTTCCGGTTCACTAAGACTTCCATCAGATTCAATATTTGTATCAAAATTGTAAGGGCCCCGTTCATCAGGATAATAAGCCATGTTTAGAATTGAAAGGTAATTCTGACCAGGGATTGGATTTTCTTTGTCTGGAAATATTTCTTTTTCCTCAATCCTTCTGGCATAATGACTTGCTTTATCATTATCAATGGCAGTACCTCCGGGATTTAATCCGCTGTTACTATAAAACAGGGGATCAATAACATACCAGGCTAATCTTGCACGACCAAATCCAGAAGGCAGGCTATCCTGATCAAAATTGAGAAAGATATTGTCCCTTGGAGGACTGGCAAGTGTCCAACTCGGGAAAGATTTCATTTCAATTTTGGTTTGTGCTGCCTCAAAATCATCTATAAAAGCCACTCCATTTTTACCAATTGTTTTTGCCTGTCCGGGAATAAGGTGAGCAAATTCGGCCTCAATAGATATGCTTGAGGGTTGTTTTGTCTCAATTAGAGGTATTTTATCCACCAATGTAGTAAGAAGCTGGCTTTCTGTTCGGTATGAAGTATTTAAGCCCCATATTGTATTTGAAATTGGTTCATCTCCCATATTCACTTTTTCAGTAAGGGGACGTTCTGTTAGATTCATAATGGTTGCCCCAACATTGAAGTTCTCAGAAAACCTGTAATCGAGATGTGTACCTAATAAAGTTTTTGTTTGAATATTAAAAAGTGAATTGCTCTCAAGAGAGATCTTTATTGGAGCACCCGATTCCAATAAGCCAGAATTAATGATCTTCACTCTTCCAAGAGTATAGTCAACAGTATAATCTGCCCCTTCGGTAAGCGGCGTTCCTCCTGCTGTAACCAAAACAGACCCCCTGGGAATATTCATTGCATTAAGCTGTATGTCAGAGCTTGATGCCGACTGATATTGCCCCATAAGAACAAACTTATTTTTCTCTGCAAGCTGTTCAGCTTTTGTTTTTGTTGAGTCATACAACTCTTGAAAAACATATTTATCTGCTGTTCTGTTTTTCAATGCATCATTTGGATTATCATCTGTAATTTTCCTTCGCAAATCGGACCCAAAGGGTTCGAGCAAAGGAAAATATACTCTGCCATTTCTTGAATTTATAGTCAGACCATCAACATAATCAAATTGTCCGTCAGGATTTTGTTCATTTCTGGAATCCAAATTATCAAGTTCGAGTACTTTTATTAAAGGTTGTTCCTGAACATTAGATGAAATTGAAGTAGTGTCTTTTTCTGAAAGATAATTTACCGGCATTCCTGTTTTATCGTTACGGTACAAGACATTTAAAACGAAACCATCACGATTTACCTGGTATGCACCTATAGCATAAACGTTTTTCATCATAAGATCCCAGGAAGGGTATTTTGGTGAAGCAGTTGTTCCTTTTAACATTTTTACAATCACCATATTGCTACCATCAACCTCTGAAGCTAATTCACCCACCTTATATATTTTCCCTCTATAAGTATAGGTATATGCAACAGCCAATATTTCTTCGTTCCGCAAGGGAGAGTTTAAGGATATGTAACCCAACTCCTTATTGACAGTATATTCTCTCTCTGAGAGCGGCCTTGCATTTTCCACTTTCTTGTAATCACGACCATCAGAGAATTCACCTCCTGAATAATCACTAATTGCATTATCAACAGTACTAAGACCTCTAATTCCTGCTTCATTCCTAAGCAATCCTCTGTAAAGATCATTGCTGGAATTACTAACAGGCTGATTTCTTCCATTCCCTGAATTAATTATATTTTCTGCATAGAAATTTGGATCACCTTCTGCATTCAGGCCTTCTGCCAGATCCATAAATGCAACAATATTCTTTGCCTCAGCGTAATTGTTCTGTTTATTTACTATCCAAACTTCAATTTGCTGAATCTGTACTTGTGATTCGATGAAAGGCAAATTTTCAAGCCACTTGTTGTAGTTATCCCGAAAAAAATGCGACAGGAAGAAATGCCGGTTTATATCATACTCATCTACATTAATTTCAAACTCTGTTAATTGAGCTCCACCCTGTACATTAATTGATGACGACTCTCCTCTTTGATGGCTTATAATACTGGTAACTGTGAGACGACCAAACTGAAGTTCAGTTTTTAAACCAAATAAGCTCTGGCTCCCTGTTATAAGTGTACCAGGAAGCGTAAATGAAACATCCCCTGCTTCAATCTTTTTAATGATCTCATCCTCTTTACCGGCATACTCAAGTTTTGTTTTATTTTCAAAATCGAATGTAGCTTCGGTATTATAATTTAATCCTACCTCCATTTTGTCACCAATAGAACCAGTCACATTCATCATTATTTTTTCTTTGAAAATGAATGATCCATTTCGCCTGTTTCTTACCGGAAGTAAGGGATTATCATATTTTGAAATATTATAGCCAAAAATTAATTCTGCACTACCCTGAGGAGTAATACTAATAACATCCGTTCCAAATACCTTTGCAACTGTCTGATTATTTAGCCGAAGATTCTTCAAAAAAGAAGGTCCAGATCCTGATTCTTCCAGGGATTTTTCACGCCAGTAGTCCATCTCTGTCTTTCTGGCCTCATACAATCTGTATTCATCCAATGGCATGGAAGAAGCTGGACGATAATTCAATGCTCCTATTTTCTCAGAAAATACATACCTTCTTGTAACCGGATCATAGACAATAGTCTGATTTAGATTCGAAGGTGGTCTGAGCAACATCGGCGACACTATGCCTGATGTAGAGAAGGGATAATTGTTTTCATGAATTGGGTATCTGAGGTAATATCTGCTTAGTGTGTCTGACGGATTTTGCGCATAAACTCCTTTTATCAAAAAAAGGACATTAAGGAACATCAGTATAAAAGGCAACACCTGTCTGCCTTTTTTATAAGTTGTATGTTTAGTCCCTTCGCGTCTAATGTACACTTAAAAACAAATTAATACTACAATAGCTTTAACGCCTGCTTAATCAAATCTTCAACAGGCAGAGAACTATCATCTGCCAATATTTTATGGATTACTTTTTCTCCTTGTTTCCTTGAAAAACCAAGGATCTCCAGTGCAGATAACGCTTCTTCCTTTATTGTATTGTCTACTTGTTTGAATATTTGAGAAATATCGGATGATTTATTGACTTTATCCTTCAGATCCACAATAATTCTTTGGGCAGATTTAGCTCCTATTCCTTTAATACTTTTTAATGATTCAACATTTTCTGATGCTATAGCATTCCTTACTTCATCAGTACTCATAGAAGAAAGGATCATTCGTGCAGTATTGGCACCTACACCAGATACAGAAATTAATTGTCTGAAAATGCCTCTCTCATCTTTTGTGGTAAATCCAAACAGCAGATGAGCATCTTCTCTGATCACTTCATGCACATAAACCAGACTAGATTTAATATCCTGCAATTGCGAAAAACTCTGAAGAGAAATATTCAATTCATAACCCAAACCATTTATTTCTAATACCAGTGTGGTTGGAGTTAATTCCTTTATTTCCCCCTTAATAAAATCAAGCATGCTTATTAATCTAGATATTAGGTTAAATTACAATTCAGATACATCGTATGATTTCAATGGATTGGAAGTAAGCTCTTCAAAGTTATTTCTGGCTCTATAAATATCACAAGCAATATAAATAGCTTTTCGGAATGAATCTGGTGAAGCTTCTCCTTTACCAGCAATTTCAAAGGCTGTTCCATGAGCGGGAGAAGTTCTGATAACTGATAATCCAGCAGTAAAATTTACTCCATTATCAGAGGACATCGATTTAAAAGGTATAAGACCCTGATCATGATACATTGCAAGTATGCCATCATATTTTGAATATGCCATAGATCCAAAAAAACCATCTGCAGAAAAGGGGCCAAAAGCTAAAATATTCTCTTCCCGTGCTGCTTCAATTGCCGGAATGATTTCTCGCGTTTCGTCATCACCTATAAGTCCGTGATCACCAGCATGTGGGTTTAGTCCAAGTACAGCTATTCTTGGTTTTCTGCAGCCAAAATCAACATTTAGTGAGTTGTTCATGATCCTCAGTTTACTAAGTATCGCATCTTTGGTAATGTATTCAGCAACTTTTGAGATTGGAACATGTCCTGTGACTACTCCTACCTTATAAAAATCATTGATCATAAACATCAGTGCCCCACTTGACTCAAATCGATCTTCAAGAAATTCGGTATGCCCTGCAAAGGCGAATTTTTCTGATTGTATATTGCTTTTGTCAATAGGCCCTGTTACAAGTACATCTATCTTCTTATCAGCAAGATCCTGTGAAGCAATTTCCAGTGCTTCATACGATGCCTGACCTGCAACTTTAGTAGATTTTCCCAGCTCAACACGAATTTCTTCATCAACACAAGAAATAATATTAGCTCTTTTGATATTCAATTCATCAATTGATTTGATGATGTTGAAGCTGAAATTATCAATATTCAGCGATTTTCGATGATAGGCTGCCACCTTAGGAGATCCATAGACAACAGGCACACAAAAATCGAATATTCTGCTATCCATCAGTGATTTAATAATTACCTCATAGCTAATACTGTTAATATCCCCATGTGTAATACCAATTACAACCTTGTTGTGCTTCATTTTAATTTTATTTATGCATATAAGAAGCTTTTCTCATACGGTATTAAGCTCTAATTAAATATTTTTCCCCTCTGGAAAAACTTGGCTAAAAATAGTAATTCTAAATGAGAATTTTATGGAAAGAATGTAGCGCAAGAAGAAAGTTTTGTACACTTTATAAATTCCCGCTGAAATACTCTCTGCTAATAACTTTTTTCAGTTCGCGTTCAAGTATAAGATGTGATATGGCATCATGGACTTTCAAACTGCTCATTTCTGAGATCCCTTCTTTGATGGCAATTTCATTGAGATCTATACAATACAGTATGGAATAGAGTAAAGATATATTCTCACTAAGCATCTTTTCTATCAAAGGAGACAATTGATCAAACAAAATATTGTATGCTAAATGAATGTTTTCAGGGAGGTCAATTTCAAAACCGAATTGTGCAAAATCTTTCCTGATTTGTAAGCCTGTTTTCCTTACAATCTCACTATCGCTCTTATATTTTTCTAGCTCCCCTTTATTTGCCAGAATTTTATCCATTCATAGTTCAATTAGAAAGCGGAATTTACTTATTAATTTCAAGAGACAACGTGATTGCTTCTACCTGTCGCAGCAGATCTCTCTTTTTGTGAGCCGGGGCAAATACAAACCCCTCAACAGTGACAATCCTATTGCGTGCTTCATCAAGCTGAGATATGCTAACAAATGGACCACCCATTGCAAGTCCATCTTCCATTTTCCACAAACCTCTTATTTCTGCTGTGTAAATAGTATCATTTAAATTATATTCTCTGAAAATAGGAGGGTAAAGAGCCTCAGTGATCATGTATGAACCTTCAATTTCACCGGGAACATATTTCTTTAAAAACTTATTACGCTGCTCAACTAAATAATCTCTGGAAAATGTTTCCGCATCAGTATAATCATAAAAGTAAACAAAAATACCCTGAATAATATCACTGTATTCAAGAGACAACCATACAAAGTCTTGTTCCTCTACATCCATTTTGTAACCTTTGGGAACATCAAGAGATACAAAGTACTTTTCTGAAAGTTTATTTACAATTTTTTCATCTCTGGTTGATTTAAATGCCTTTATTAAACTTTTTCTTCCCATATCAGAGAATAGAGCAATTATCTCCTCGCTATTGGAATTGAAAAGCTCTGTAAAAGTAGATTCTGATGGTGCAACAATTGTAATTATCATCTGTGGCTTTGCCCACAAATTCTTGTGTACGAGTATTTTTGGTTCGGGCTGGTCAGCACCAATTTTTACTACTAATATATTCCTCTGTGTCTTATAGGCTTTCACAAAACCTGCAGGATTGATTTGCATGAGATCATACAAAGGCTCTTCCTGAGGTAATCCTTCGTAAGAGCTGGCTAAAGTATTTCTAATTGCTTCACCTGAAGATCTTTCCCATAATTTAATATTCATTACAACAAGTAGATCTCCCAGGGCTCCCGAAGAAGAAGGCTGATAAGAAGGCCTGTTAGTATCCATACATGCAGCAAAAAATACTATAGAAATAAGGTATATTAGATGCTTTGTCTTCATATTTGAAATAATTTTTAACGTTTCATGAATTAATACTATTACAAAAAGCCTGCCGACGATCATTATCCAATGAAATTTTCTTATTTAAACGTTACCATCTCTTGTACAAGGTCATTTTTCACCCAGATTTCCAGAATCTGACCAGGATAAAGGCTTAGATTGTCCAGATGATTCCAGGCTTTGATATTTTCCACAGTACAATTGTAATTCATTGCAATCTTATGAAAATACTCTCCTCTGCTTACTACATGGATTACTTTCTCTCTGCTATAAGTATTGCCTGCTCGAGCCAGAAGGTCAATGTAATTTGTTTTTGGAAGATTGAAGCTGATGATTTTATTCTCATACCTTAAATAATCCTCTATTTTCTCTTTAGGCAAAATTAAAATGCAAGGCTCTTCCAATTCAGGAATGTATTTCCGCTTATAAATGGGATTCAACTCTTCCAGCAAAGATATTGGGATATTCAGCACCGAAGAAATTTGCTCAAAAGAAATTGCATAATGAATATGCAGAGTATCCAAATCCTGATGAACAAAAGATGATTTTTTATATTCTATGTCATGTCTATAATGAAAATTCATCAGGTAATTCATGGCTATGAAAGCAGGAACATAATTGCTTGCCTGACTGGAAAGATATGGTCTTATCTCCCAATAATCAGTTTTGCCGCCCGAGAGTTCAATTGCTTTTCTGACTTCACCGGGGCCTCCATTATAGCTTGCTAATACAAGATTCCAATCATGAAAAGTATTGTACAAATACTGCAGGTATTTGCAGGCAGCTTCAGTAGACAAATAAGGGTCTCTCCTCTCATCTATGTATGAATTGACCTCCAAATCAACAAGTGAGCAGGTATTGTATAAGAATTGCCACAAGCCAATTGCTCCAGATTTTGATTTTGCCAGCGGATTAAGGCCAGACTCAATAACAGCCATATATTTTAGCTCAAGAGGTAAGTCATACCGATCAAGAATTTCTTCTATAAGAGGAAAATAACGCTCGGCACGTGAGAGATTTGCAGCCAGTTCGTTCTTTCTGCCATCTAAGAATTGGTCGATGTATCGTTTTACATCTTCATTATAAACCAATTCAACAGGAGTTAATTTATTTAATTTTTCAACATAAAATTCATATGAAACGCCAGAGGGAAATGCCTCGCTATGTACCCTATTTGTGACTATTTTGTCAGTAGTTACGGTATAAGTAGGTTGCCCTGCAAGATTACAGACATGAAATAATAATATACATATCAGATAAGGAATATTTTTCTTCCTCATTAGCGATTGATAAAAATAGGTTTAGAAATAAGGGTTTATTGAAATTTATTCTTTATCCTTTTCAGTGTTAATCGCATTTGAGGTATCACTCTGAGGTGGGTCCTCATCTTTTGTGGCTTTTTTAAATTCCTTCATCCCCTGACCCAATCCACGCATCAATTCTGGAATTTTTCTGCCACCAAATATAAGTAGTATCACAAAAATTATAATTGCAATTTCAGGAAGACCAATTCCTCCAAATAATAAAATATTTATCATGGCTTATTATTTTATTCAAAGTTAATATTATTTTCCCATGAACCGAAGTATGCCACGGTAAATATCGTTACCATTAACATACAACAAAAGGGAAAGAAGTAAAATCATCCCTACTATTTGTGCATACTCAAGAAATTTCTCGCCCGGTTTTCGCCCTGTGATCATCTCATATATCAAAAAAGTAACATGTCCGCCATCAAGCGCCGGAATGGGCAAAATATTTAGAAATGCAAGCATAAGAGATAACAAGGCTGTGATGGTCCAAAACGATTGCCAATGCCATTGTGGCGGGAAAAGATTTCCTATTGCAACGAAACCACCAAGACCTTTGTGTGCTCCCGTTTTAAAATCCAGAACAAGCCCAACCTGTTTTATATACGATTTCAATTCCTCTTTTGCCTTAATAAAGCCAGCTGGTATGGATTGAATAAAATTGTATTTCTTTGTTGCGAAAGTATAGTATCCAAGTTTCTCCAACTGATCATCACTTGGAAATCCTGGATAAATTCCAACCTTACCAGCATTATCGACAGTTAATTCATAGTTAAGAAGTTCATCGTTCCTTTTTACAGTTACCGGTATCGTTTTGCCTTTAAGTGAATCAAGTATTGCAGGCGCCTGATCGTAGTATTTTATGGCTATACCATTTAAGCTTACAATAAGGTCCTTAGATTTCAGACCTGAATTAATATTTTGAGAAGAGTCCGAAAAATCACTCATGATAAAAGGTATGCGCTGATAGAAAAACAATCCTTTGTTGAGAATCCGATTATCTGCTATTTGACCGGCAAAGTCAACAGGAATAATGAGAGTTGTATCTTTCCCATTTCGATTGATGACCATCTCACCACCGAATATCATTTCCTCTAAAACATCTTTGTAATAATCCTCCGGCACTACTCCATTTACTGATACAAACTTATCTCCGGTTTGAAGGCCTATCTCACTCAAAAGTGAGTCAACTACCCAAACTCCATCACTCAAATTTTCATTAGGAAGATATTTCTCACCCCAGGTAAACAATACAAAAGTAAAGATTACAAAGCCGAGAAGCAGGTTCATCATAACACCTCCAAGCATAATTAATAAGCGCTGCCATGTAGGTTTTGATCTGAATTCATAGGGTTGAGGAGGTTTTTTTAATGCCTCTTTGTCCATTGATTCATCAATCATTCCCGATATTTTGACATATCCGCCCAATGGCAGCCAGCCAATGCCATATTCAGTATCTCCTTTTTTTAACTTGAAAAGTGAAAACCAGGGATCAAAAAACAAATAAAACTTTTCTACTCTTGTGCGAAACAACCTGGCAAAAATGAAGTGTCCCAGCTCATGAAGTATGATAAGAAGCGATAAGGACAATAACAATTGTCCTATTTGGATCAAAATTTTCATTGTAAAATCGTTAGTTTGTCAAACCTGCTATGTTAATAAGATGAAAATTATGGAATAATAATTCCAATACTTAATTTTCCAGCCCTGCAAAAATAGAATATTTGTATAGAACAGCAAGCATGTTCTAATCTGATAATAATTTCAAGGCAATCTTACGGGCTAATGTGTCTGTTTCTTTATAATCTTCTAAGTAGGGATGCTGAATGAAATCTGTTTTATTCATAGTTTGCTGAATAAGTTCAGATATTTTTAGAAAAGGTATAGTATTATTTAAAAAAGCCTCTACAGCAATTTCATTGGCTGCATTCATAGCACAGGGTGAATTGCCTCCTTTAATCATTGCATCGAAAGCAATTTGCAAATTTTTAAAAATCTTTGTATCTGGCTTTTCAAAATGCAATTCAGGGTAATCAATAAAAGAAAAACGTGGCAATTTTCCTGGTATTCTATCAGGATATCCCAAGGCATATTGAATTGGTAAACGCATATCAGGAAGTCCCATCTGCGCTTTCATTGAACCGTCGAAAAACTGAACTATCGAATGTATTATTGATTCGGGATGCACAATAACATCAATTTGATCGGGCTCAAGTCCAAACAACCAACGAGCTTCTATTGCTTCCAGTCCCTTGTTCATAAGTGAAGCTGAATCGATAGTAACTTTATTCCCCATACACCAGTTCGGATGATTCAGAGCCTCGGTTTTTGTTACTCGTTTAAGTTGCTCAAGCGTCATACCACGAAAAGGACCGCCTGATGCGGTGAGATAAATCTTTTCAATAGAATCGTAAGATTCACCTGTAAGGCACTGAAAAATTGCCGAATGTTCAGAATCTACAGGGTAGATAGAGCAATTATTTTGTTTTGAAAGCTCAGTAATTAACTCTCCGGCAACTACCAGAGTTTCCTTATTGGCAAGAGCAATATCTTTACCAGCCTTAATTGCACTTACAGTTGGGAATAGCCCTGAAAAACCTACTAATGCAGTAACAACGATATCTATTTCTTCAATTTCAACGATCTCTTCAAGCACCTTTTCTCCAGAGTGAATTTCAATAGCCAAGGAACTCAATGCTTCTTTTACAATGGTGTATTTTTCTATATTGCTTATAATAACATGCTTCGGCTGGAATTCTTTAGCTTGTTTGATGATAAGCTCAACATTATCTCTTGCGGTCAGCACATTCACTTTAAACAATTCCGGATTGTCCGATATTACCTGAAGAGATTGTGTACCTATCGAGCCGGTTGATCCCAGAATTGCAACTCTTTTCTTCATTGGTTTGTTAAAAGAATGATCAGAAGGAAATATAATCCTCCGGATTAAGAGGAACTCCATTGTACCATAGCTCAAAATGCAGATGCGGACCTGTGGTTAATTCACCTGAATTTCCAATAATAGCAATAGGTTCACCAACTTTAATATAATCTCCCACACGTTTCAGAAGTTCAGAGTTATGTTTATATATTGATATAAGATTACTTTCATGCTGAACCTGAATGACCCACCCCGTTTCGAGAGTCCAGGTGGCCATTATCACAGTTCCCCCAAGTGTTGATTTTACTATCTCGTTTGATCCGGCTACAATATCAGTACCATAATGATTTCTGGCAGTGTTAAAAGAATTGGTAACAAGCCCTTTCACCGGAGGAAAGAAATGCACCTGAGAAATGCCCTTAATGGGTTGTTTGTTCTGATTATTATCGATAGAGAATCTATCTTCCTGTTCGAAATACTCTCGTAGCAATGAATCCTCTGATGACCGCGAAAAAGTAACATCATTATAGTTTCTATTTGTATCGCCAATATTGTCAAAGTTTTCCGGCTCTTTGCCTGAAATAATTCGATTTAAGTTTTCAATATACATGTCCCGGCGATTCAATTCAATAGCCAATGAATCAAGTCTTTGTTTATTTGCTAGACTGTACCTGATGGTATTTTCATCTGGATAACCCGGGATAAATTCCCGTGCAGGTGTATAAACAATAATTGAGATGACAATAGAAAGAAAAATAAGAACAGTTAGACCACCCCATGTCAAAATATTGAAACGCGATAATTTCAGGTTCAGTACCTCTTCATAAGTTTCATCTCGATAGATTGAAAGACGGTATTTGTGACGAAGTTTCTGAAAGAATGTTCTTTTATCTTTATTCTGATCCATTGATATTCTATTTCCACAAATATATAAAAGAAAGCATCATGAAGATATTTTTATCACTATAACTATTGCACTTCCTGAATAGAAGTCCCTAAATTTTATCTAAAATATTGTTAATTCCTGATCAAAAACTCTTCAAAAAAAAAGGGAGCAAATTGCTCCCTTTTATTATTTTAGATTAGCAATCAGCTAAAAATTCCATCCCGGATACTGTTCTAATCCTTTGTTCACTCCTAATTCTGCGCTTGGTAGTGGGTAAAATTCGTGTCTTCCAACAATGTAATCAATTTGATCACCATCAGACAATGTATGATCAAGGTATTGTTCAGCAATTTCTGGGCCCCATCTTACCAAATCAAAATAGCGGTGACCTTCGATTGCTAATTCTACTAATCTTTCAAGCCTTATATCTTCATGTGTAATGGCGGTAAGATCAGGAACAGCACCTGGAACATCTCCACTCATTCTAGCTCTTGTTCGCACCCTATTGATATAAGTAAGGGCCTGAGCAGGCTGATTCATTTCAAAATAAGCTTCAGCAGCCCATAATACTACATCTGCAAAACGAATCATTTTAACATTTGTAGGACCATCTTTCCAGGTAGTTTGTGGATCCCAAAATTCCTCGGGAGAACATTCGTATTTGCGCTGATACCTAACAACACCTGTTCCAGCTGTAATGATATTGAAATTCACTGTAACCCAAATATTTCCACCGTCATTATAAAGAAGAGAATCATCCGCTTCCAAACATGTAGTTTTGTATCTTACGTCTCCAGCTTCATATT
>CAYWBC010000027.1:48646-49223 GCA_964456285.1 uncultured Bacteroidales bacterium | reverse complement strand
GGTATCATGTAAAGGGTCTTATAGATGAGCTTGAGTCAAAGCATCCTGGTATAATCCCCGTATCGGCAGTTACCAGGAGATCGGTACTTTCGAGAATAAAGATATCCTTGAATTTGACCCGCCAGGAACTGTGATGAATGGGAATGATTGGGTACTACAACTGGAAGGAGTAAATTAAACCCGGAGTTTTAAATTTCTGATGGTCTGAAGACAAAGTTGTGTTTATGTAGCCTGGATTAAATTACAATAGCATATCCAGTATTATATCGATCGTGTGTGAGTTAAATTCTCTGGCTTGCTGTCTTACAGGAGTACTCCTCTATGCATTGTTTTTTCATTTTATTTCTCTGACTCACCCGGCAACCTGCTTATGATGAGTAGTTCGTCCCGATTGAATCGGGACTCATGAGTCTTCGGGGAGAAGCTTTACAACAAAATGCCCGGCACAGTGCGCCGGGCATTTTGTTGTAGCGAGAGAGAGACTTGAACTCTCGACCTCGTGATTATGAATCACGCGCTCTAACCAGCTGAGCTACCTCGCCATTTTATTTTAATATTACAGCTATTAAATCGCAAT
>CAYWBC010000027.1:23444-48546 GCA_964456285.1 uncultured Bacteroidales bacterium | reverse complement strand
AAATCTTTAAAGCTTCGCTTTTATTAGATTTTCGAGGATCCTCGAGAAAATAAGAAATCAAAGATTTCTGTTTTCTCGGGACCAGCTGAGCTACCTCGCCATTTTATTTTAATATTACAGCTATTAAATCGCAATTATCATGCGCTCTAATCCCGAAAATCTTTAAAGCTTCGCTTTTATTAGATTTTCGAGGATCCTCGAGAAAATAAGATCCCGATTATATCGGGACTGTTTTCTCGGGACCAGCTGAACTACCTCGCCATCCGAAGCCTCGGCGAAGAATGGCCTCGCCAATGCTTATTTTCCGAAACTACTGCAAAAGATGTACTAGCCACTTGATCACTGAAGTTTCATGAATATCTAACCACCTTCGCTTAAGCTATGGTGGTTAAAAGCGGATGCAAAGATATATTTCTTTTCTTTCAAAGACAATTTTTTTATAGCCCAGTGCAAAAAAATCAAATTCTTCTATATTTGCAGCAGAAAGAAGTTATTCGCTGACCAAATAAGGAATTTATTTTTCTTGCATTGTTTTTTTTCATACATTGGACAGGTAACTCATAATGTTGTCAAATAATTTGATGATAAAGAGATAGTCGTACTATTAATCATCACCACACGCTTCGGAAATATTTAACTATGAAAAAGAAGATAACACTAGAATATACTCTTAATTCTTCACCAAAAGTTCTTTACCCGCGCTTAAGTACGCCAGGCGGCTTGACGGAATGGTTTGCAGACAACGTGAATGTTAAAGGAAATGTCTACTTTTTTATTTGGGATGAATCAGAACAAAAAGCTGAATTAGTGCAAAAAAAAGAAAATACCTATATCCGTTTTAAATGGCTTGATGATCCTGAAGAACCTACATTTGAATTCAGGATTAATGTTGATGAAATAACAGGTGATGTTGCTCTGGTAATTATTGATACAATTGACGAAGAAGATGAAGACGATGTTGTCGGACTATGGGATTCTCAAATATCCGAATTAAAACATGTATTAGGTTCATAAAACGATATAACCTTCTATTCTGGAAATTATTACTTTCAAAGAATTCGAAGCCTTTTCAAAGACAAAAAAAATTAGTGTGAAGCGATTACATCTTCTGATAATAAAATCTTTTATTGGTCCTTTTGTACTGATATTCTTTATTGTCCTTTTTATACTGCTCATGCAGTTTCTATGGAGATATATCGATGAATTGGTTGGAAAGGGCCTGGAATTGAAAGTGATCGCTGAATTACTGGTATACACTTCCTCTAGTCTCGTCCCCATGGCATTGCCCTTGTCCATTCTTATGTCCTCACTAATGACATTTGGAAATATGGGCGAATTTTATGAATTAACTGCCATCAAAGCCTCTGGAATTTCTTTGCAAAGGGTCATGATGCCTTTGATGATTTTAATAATATTAATTAGCATTGGAGCATTCTTTTTCGCAAATGAAGTATTGCCCTTTACAAATCTTAAAATGAGATCATTACTTTATGATGTTAGAAATCAGCGTCCTGAAATTCAAATAGTGCCCGGATCGTTTTACAATGGAATTGAAGGATATAGTATGCGGGTAGACAAAAAAAACCCTGCAACTAATATGCTATATGATGTGAAAATATATAACCATTCTGAACATCGGGGAAACACCAATGTTATAGTGGCAGATTCGGGAAGAATGATCGTTACAGCAGATGAGCGCTTTCTTATTTTCACTCTCTATAAAGGATATAGCTACAATGAGGTAGAAAGTGACAGAAGATCACGAAGAAATAAAACTTACCCTCATCGTTACGACACATTTGATGAGCAGGAAATGATTATCGAACTCGTTGGATTCTCTCTTACACGAACAGATGAAAACCTGTTTAAGAATCATTATACTATGCTAAATCTGTACCAATTAGGAATGATGGCAGATTCAGTCAAATTGGAAATTAATAATAAAGAACAACGTTTAGCCAGAACTCTTATCAATGGGAATTACTTCAGAAAACGAAACAATTACAGTAAGAGAAGAAAAGAGCCAATTAATTTTAATGATTCTATATCAAGAAGCAATGACTCAATTTTGACGCCTGGATTCAATTTTGCAGAAAACTCAAGTCGAATGGCTATTAAAGGTTTGATAGCCAAACAAAAAAAATCTTCAGAATATGAAGTACGTTTTCCCGATTCTGTTTATGAGGAGTTTTCTGATACTCTTTTGCCCGATTCATCCGATCAAGAATATATTGACTCGTTAACATTTGCTGACAAAATGGATGATTATCCTGAAATGCCTGTTGACAGCCCTACTATAAAGGAACATATGGTCGATACATTCCCTCAGGCAACAGCCAATTTTTGTGATAGTCTTATCTCTCTTCTAACTCTTAAAGAGAAAGAAAACATATACAGCGAAGCTCTTTCTTATGCGCGTTCAGCCAGATCATATGTGGCAAACACTACATTATCTATTGAATCAAAAATCAAACATTTAAGAAGATTTGAAATTGAAACTCAGCGTAAGTTTACCATTGCATTCTCTTGTTTTGTATTTCTGCTGATTGGAGCTCCTCTGGGTGCAATCATTAGAAAAGGAGGCCTTGGACTTCCACTTGTTCTTTCCACCTTATTCTTTATATTTTATTACGTCATTTCTCTTATGGGTGAGAAATTTGTAAGAGAAAGTTATTTGCCAGCTTACCAGGGGATGTGGATTTCAACTACAGTTTTTTTCATAGTTGGAGCTTTTCTCACATATAAGGCCACAACCGATGCAGCAATATTAAACATAGATACTTATGCCAATTTCTTTAAAAAATTAATTGGAGTCAGAAAGAAATCTATAATTGAAGTTATAGAAAAAGAATCCAGGGCCAACCTGGGGAAACGAATAAAACATGATAAAATAATTGTATCCCTTGCTTCTTTTCGGGATACTATTAGTGAGCTAAATGAAGATGTTAACACCCGCATTAAATTTATGGGTTACTTATTATCCCTCGTTGGACTTAGGGAAATTAGCAACATTGTACTATTTGAACGTTTGTATAAGAACATTATTTATAGCATAAAACAATCTGATTTGTATGAGCATAAAGATATTCACTTAAAACTAAATGAATTCCCTCATTTCAAATACCAGAATTATGTTGATCAAAAGGCTTTTCTTTTCATTCGGCTTATATTGCTTCTGATTCCTCCTATAACACTTATAATACTCATCAGGCATTATGTTCAGTTTCTTATGCTGAAGGCTCGTCTTAATAGTATTGATCAACTTACTTATGATTTGATACGCCTCATTAAAAAAACTGATCTAATCAACAATTAGCTGGTCGTTTATGAGAATACTACAGCTATGCAATAAGTTCCCTTACCCTCCTAATGACGGAGGATCCATTGCTGTTTTTAACCTGACTACCTTCTTTTCAGAAAATGAAAACCAGGTTACCGTTCTGGCTATGAATACCAGCAAGCATTGCACAGATATCAATGCAATTCCGGAAAGACTCAAACGATCCATTGACTTCCATTTTATCCCGGTAAATACCCGTATCAGACCATTAAGGCTTCTTTTGAATCTTCTTTTTTCTTCTAAACCATATAATGCAGTAAGATTTATCGACAAAGACTTTGGGCTCTATCTGCAAAAAATATTAACAGAAAATCAATTTGATATTATACAATTGGAAGGATTGTATTTAACTCCATATATTAAGCAGATCAGAAAATATTCAAATGCTGTTATTTCATTACGAGCGCATAATGTTGAACATGAAATATGGAAACGAACTGCTGAAAAGGTATCCTATGGGGCTAAAAAATTCTATTTTAATATCATAGCAAATCGCCTGGAAGAGTTTGAAAAAAGAACGATGAACCAATACGACTTGCTGATTCCCATAACAAACCGCGATGCTTTGAAACTCGAAGAAATGGGGAATACAAAGCCATTCAAAGTCATACCGGCCGGTATCCCGGAAAAGGAATTTCTGAAATCTTCTGCACCGAATAAGATCAACTCGCTATTTTATATTGGTGCTCTTGACTGGATACCCAACCAGGACGGATTAAAATGGTTTATCACTGAGGTATGGAATGATCTCAGAAGCAGTAATCCACAGCTTAGTTTCCATATTGCAGGTCGCAATGCACCCCGCAGGTTTGCAAATTTCTGTGAGAACAATGGTGTAGAATACCATGGTGAGGTTGAAAGTGCAAAGGAATTTTATAAAACCCATCATGTTATGGTGGTTCCTTTGTTTGCCGGGAGCGGAATGAGAATAAAAATTATTGAAGCCATGGCACAATCAAAGCTTGTAATAACAACCTCAATAGGTGCTGAAGGATTAGGACTGATAAATAATAAACACGCAATCATTGCTGATAAAGCTTCAGAAATAAAAAAAGGCATACTAAATCTTTTGGAGAATAAGGAATTTTTTGCAAAACTTGAGAAGAATTCCTTCAAATTCATAAAAGACAATTTTAGTAATGAAAAAATCGGAAAAGAACTCTTGGATTTTTATAAGCAACAGCTGATAACATGAAACTCCTATTTTGGATATTATTAGGCATACTGTTGTATACTTATTTTGGGTATACAGTGCTGCTAATATTTCTAAATTTATTCAGAAGTATACTAATGGTATTTGCTTCAAAACAAAAACCAATGAGCACATTTCCAGAGGTAACTTTATTAATAGCTGCCTACAACGAGAGAGAAGTTGTCGATAGTAAGATGGAAAATGTCAGGGAGATTGATTATCCATCTGACAAGCTGAAAGTGTTATGGATTACAGATGGATCTGATGATGGTACAAATGAAAAATTGAAAGCCTATGACAATATCATTTGTTTGCATCAGCCTGAGCGGCAAGGAAAAACAGCAGCTCTTAACAGGGCAATGAAACACGTCACCACTCCTTTCACTGTGTTTTGTGATGCAAATACAATGCTTGCGAAAAATTCTATTTCTGCATTAATATCAAGATTTAATTCGGAGAAAATCGGTTGCGTTGCAGGAGAGAAAAGAATTGCCAGAAACTTGACTGAGGCTGCAGCAGGTATGGGAGAAAGTACCTACTGGCAATATGAATCTTTCATAAAAAAACTAGAATCAAATTTAGGATCAACACTCGGTGCTGCAGGTGAATTATATGCAATACGTACCAGTTTATTTGAAGAACTGAATCCAAATATAATTATTGACGATTTTGTAAACTCATTGAACATAGCTCGAAAAGGATTCAATATTAAATATGCTCCTGAGGCTTATGCTTTAGAATCCTCTTCTGCCAACTCAAAAGAAGAACTAAAAAGAAAAATAAGAATCGCTACCGGAGGATTCCAGACTATAGCCACAATTCCTTCCTTGCTCAATGTTTTTAAATATGGCTTTTTAAGTTTTGAATTTATTTCGCATAAAGTATTAAGGTGGGTGTTTGTTCCTTTTTTATTTCCTTTAATCCTTTTGTTAAATGCTTATATATGTCTGGTAGAAGCATGGGGATCACTGATTTTCAATACCCTCTTTGTTCTTCAAATTACTTTCTACTTTCTTGCGTTTGTTGGTGGTTTACTTGAAAAACGATCCATTAGACTAAAAATTTTATTCCTTCCATATTATATGATTTTTATGAATTTTGCTCAAATAGCCGGTCTCATTCGCTTTTTGAGAGGTAAACATTCGGTGGTTTGGGAGAAAGCTAAGAGAAGCTGATACAAATCCTGTCGATTTTTCATGTTCCTTTCATAACAAATTATACTTTTGCGAATAAGTTTCTGCCACAAGAATTTTTGAAATACATGTTAGAAAATACAAATATTGCAAATAAACTTAATACAGCTGAAGAAGCCATTGAAGACATTCGTAATGGCAAAATTGTTATAGTTGTTGATGATGAGGATCGTGAAAATGAAGGTGATTTTATTGCATCCGCCGAGCTGATTACTGCTGATATTATCAATTTCATGGCTACTCACGGACGTGGATTAATTTGTGTTCCTTTACCTGAGGAGCGATGCCATGAGTTGGAACTGGAGCTTATGGTTCCTGTCAATACTTCATTGCATTCAACTCCATTTACTGTATCTGTTGATTTGCTCGGTCATGGCTGTACAACAGGCATTTCAGCAAGAGACAGAGCCAAAACTGTTAAAGCTTTAATCGATCCCAAAACCAAACCCGAAGATCTTGGACGACCTGGACATATTTTTCCATTGAAAGCCAAGGCCAAAGGAGTATTACGCAGAGCCGGACACACTGAAGCGGCTATTGATCTTGCAAAATTTGCAGGACTGAAGCCAGGTGGAGTTTTGGTTGAGATCATGAACGAAGACGGCAGTATGGCCCGACTACCACAATTGCTCCAGATTGCTGAAACTTACAAGCTTAAAATAATAACAATAAAAAGCCTTATTGCTTATCAACTTGAACGCGAGAGTCTAATTGTGAGGGGAGAAAGAGTCAAATTACCTACTGAGTTTGGCGATTTTGATCTTATACCTTTTATTCAGAAATCAAATGGGTTGGAGCATTTGGCTCTTATTAAAGGAAAATGGACAAAAGAAGACCCTGTACTTGTAAGGGTTCACTCATCATGCGCAACCGGTGACATTTTTCATTCTTATCGTTGCGACTGTGGAGCCCAGTTGCATGAGGCCATGCGCAGAATAGATAAAGCAGGACTAGGAGTTATTGTTTATCTGAACCAGGAAGGCCGCGGTATAGGGCTTTTCAATAAAATTAAAGCCTACAAACTGCAGGAAGAGGGAAGAGATACTGTTGAAGCCAATGAAGATCTTGGATTTGAAGACGATGAACGTGACTATGGCGTGGGCGCTAGCATCTTACATGAATTAGGGCTTGGAAAAATTAAATTACTTACAAATAATCCTGTTAAACGAGCCGGACTGGAAGGATACGGCCTTTCAATTGTTGAAAATATAGCAATAGAGATTCCTCCAAACAAACATAACCAGTTTTACCTTGAAACTAAACGATTGAAAATGGGGCACTTCCTTGAGCTGGTTCCAGAAAATGAGGAGGAGAAAAAGAAGAAAGATAACAGAAAATAATCTTTACATGCAATGCCTGAAAAATTAAAGATTGTTTTTATGGGCACTCCCGATTTTGCCGTGGAATCACTTAAATCCCTTATTGATTCCGGACAAAATGTTGTCGGCGTTGTTACTGCTCCTGATAAACCTGCCGGAAGAGGCAAACAAATACAATCTTCTCCTGTAAAAAAATATGCAGAAAGCGCCGGAATATTGACAATATTACAACCTACCAACCTAAAATCGCCTGAATTTATTGAACAACTTAAAAGCTTGAATGCCGACATTCAGCTGGTGGTTGCGTTTCGAATGTTGCCGGAAGTAGTTTGGTCAATGCCGCCAAAAGGCACAGTTAATCTTCACGCTTCACTCCTGCCCGATTATCGCGGAGCTGCTCCAATTAATTGGGCAATTATTAATGGTGAAACTAAGTCAGGTGTAACAACATTCTTTATAAAGAAGGAAATAGATACTGGCAAAATCATTTTTAGAGAGAAAGTATCCATAGGCCCAAATACAACAGCTGGTGAATTGCACGATATACTCATGTCGAAAGGTGCTAATCTTCTGCTGAAAACGGTTAATTCAATTGCTTCCGAAAATTATCCCTCCCAATCACAAGAAGAACTCAGCCAGGAGTCTATTCTGAACGCTGCTCCAAAGATCTATAAAGAAGATTGCCGAATTAACTGGAGTAATAAAGCAAAGAAAATCCATGATTTTATTCGAGGCCTAAGTCCTTATCCTGCTGCCTGGACAGAAATTACTGACGGAAAAGTTTCAATGACTTTAAAAATATTCAAATCAAATTTTGAAATTTGTAAGCATGAGTTAAGTTTAGGATACATTCAAACAGACAATAAAACTTATCTGAAAATAGCTGTTGAAGAAGGTTTTATAAACTTACTAAGCTTGCAACTTGCAGGTAAAAAACCACTGGATACAAACGAATTTTTAAGAGGATTTAATGACATTGAAAATTATCATTTCGAATAATGAACCTGGCAGTTTGATATTCTATACCTAACAAAAACTCTTCTTATAATCAGGTACCACCAATAACATTTAATTATTTTTATCTGGAGGAATTAATAACATCACAAACAGATTTTAAAATACATCCCCATTCTTTTAATGCTTATATTATCATTTCAATCAATTTTCGTCTGGCACAAGAAATCATTCATCCGCATCAAAATCAATCTTGAATTCGTCTTCTGACTCTTCTTCTCTTAACTCAATTTTTGGGGCAGAAATGTTCACTCCGCTTCCTTTCAATTTCTTTCGTAGTTGGATCTCCTGCCCTACCTCCAGTGCAGAATCCACAGTAAGTAAATTACGCTTAGCCAGTTTCTCTTCCTTTATAGCATAGAGCTGAGATATTGAATGTAGGGTTTCACCCTCTTTCACTATGTGAATTTTGTGTTTAGTATCTGCCTTGTTTCGTTTCGGTTGAATGTATACTTTATCACCTTCACTAAATACTTCATTTTCTGAAACATCATTGTATTTCGGCAACAACCAGTTAAACATGTCAAGCTCCTCGCTAAGTGAATATATATCATCGCCTTCGCGGGCCAATACAAATTTTACGCGGTTGTTGTATTCTATTTTTCTACCACCTGCATACTCTATGGAAGCATAGGAAGATTTCGCCATTTTCGTAACACCACCCTTACCTAAGACTTGCTGATCATAGATATAGAGCTCATTTTCTTCAATTAGATTAATCAAGGATTTTGAGTAAGTGGGGCTGGTAGCATATCCTGCCTTTTTTAATCCTTTTGCCCAGGATTTATAATCATCTTTCTCATAATCAAATAGAAATGAGTATCTGCTACGCGTAGCTATAAATTCAGAATGATCATTGTACGATTCTTCAACTGATTTATACTTTCTGAAACACTCATTTTTTGCATCATCATCCTGCTTAACGCTTTTTCCCTTCCAATCATGACATTTTATTCCAAAATGGTTATTGGCTTTTCGAGCCAAGGTGCTATTACCATTACCTGATTCAAGCATTCCCTGTGCAAGAGTTATGCTGGCAGGAATACCAAAATGCTCCATTTCACGCATAGCCAATTCACAATAGATATCAATGTATTCTTTGCGTGTAATTTTTCTGCCAGTCTGCGCGATAGTAGTAATGGAAAGAAAAAGGAATAATGGAAAGAAGAGATTTTTCATAAGATGAATTGTGTTCCATGTAAAAATAGAATGGATGTCTGAGCCATTTCAAAAACTTAAAACTGTTTTTTCAACATTTTGGTATTTATGGCGGGTTGAAATTACCAATTTGATGAATCAATTATTTTGAAAACAGCCCCAAAGCTTATCCTCTAAAGGTGTTGGAGCAGTAATCTCAATATTCTCTTTTGTGACTGGGTGCAAAAAAGCAATTTTCCTGGCATGGAGAGAGATTCCTCCATCAGGGTTAGAACGTGGAAAACCATATTTTAAATCTCCTTTAATAGGAGAACCCATGGCTGAAAGCTGAGCTCTTATTTGATGGTGTCGACCGGTAAGTAAATTTACTTCCAGTAAGTAGTAATTTTCTGAACTTGCCAATAACTTGTATTCCAACTTAGCGATTTGAGAATCTTTCACTTCTTTATCGTAACAATAGGATTTGTTCTGCTTTGTATTTCTAACAATATAAGATGACAGGGTATCCTCATCTTTTAAGGGCTTGTTTTTCACAATGGCCCAATACGTCTTTTGTATTTCTCCATTACGAAATAATTCATTCATTCGGGTAAGAGCCTTGCTGGTTCTTGTAAAAAGGACTACTCCACTTACCGGACGGTCTAGTCGATGTGTAACCCCCAAATAAACTCTGCCAGGTTTATCGAATTTTTCCTTCAGATACTTTTTTATCCTGAAATCAAGAGCCGCATCACCGGTATTATCTCCCTGAACAAGATCATGATTGGTTTTATTGACTGCAATCAGGTGATTGTCTTCATAAAGTATCTCAAATGAATCAAACATGTGAATTTTATCGAATTAAGTAATGATAAGAAAGGAAATAGTACGAATTATAATGGCATCGGAAATACTAAAAGACAATAAAAAATAAGGAAGATTAATACTGTTCCTTATTGCTTGGATAGTCAATATTTTTAACATCCTCAATGTAGTTAGCAACAGCCTCACGTATCTCCTTATGAAGATTATGGTATCTGCGCAGGAACCGTGGAGAAAATTCTTGTGTTATTCCAAGCATATCGTGTAAAACAAGCACTTGCCCGTCCACCTGATTGCCTGCACCAATACCTATAGTTGGAATTTTTAATAGCTTGGCAACATCACCTCCAAGTTTGGCTGGTATTTTTTCAAGCACAATGGCAAATACACCTGTTTCTTCCAGCAGTAGAGCATCCTTTTTAAGTTTTGCAGCTTCCTCCTTATCCTGTGCCCTGACAACATATGTCCCAAATTTATGAATAGCCTGAGGAGTTAAACCAAGATGTCCCATTACAGGAATACCTGCTGAAAGAATCCGAATAACCGATTCCACGATCTCAGATCCTCCTTCCATCTTTACAGCTCCTGCACCTGTTTCTTTCATGACTCTAATAGCTGAAGAAAGAGCTTCCTTTGAATTGCCCTGGTAAGTTCCAAAGGGCAGGTCAACAACAACCAGAGCACGATTTACTCCTTTAACAACACCACTGGCATGGTAAATCATCTCGTTTAATGTGATAGGTACCGTTGTTTCATGCCCAGCCATTACATTTGAAGCAGAGTCACCAACAAGTATCACATCAATACCGGTGCTATCCAGTATTTTTGCAAAGGAGTAATCGTATGCTGTTAGCATAGATATCTTTTCACCTCTTTGCTTCATTTCAAGCAATCTGTGGGTTGTAACTCTTTTGTCTCTTGAAGATATCGCCATTTTTCCTTAATTCATTTTCACCTGCAAAGGTTAAAAATAAATATGATACATGTGACAAAGGCTGCTTTATTTTTGCCTTATTAATTGTATGTTCTGACTTTTTGTCACAAAAATAAATTCCTATTCATGGCATTTCTGTCTTAAGCTGACAAAAACTAGCTTGAAAATGCAATTGGCATAATGATTGACTATTTTAAGCAAAAACGAAATAGTAACATTCAAAATAAAATAAGATAATGGGTAAAATAATTGGCATTGACTTAGGAACCACAAATAGTTGCGTTGCAGTAATGGAAGGTAACGAGCCTGTTGTTATTCCTAATAGCGAAGGAAAACGCACAACTCCCTCCATGGTAGCATTCATTGAGAATGGAGAACGAAAAGTTGGCGATCCTGCAAAAAGACAGGCAATAACCAATCCTGAGAAAACAATTTCCTCTATTAAGCGATTTATGGGAGAAAGCTTTGACAACACCCAAAAAGAGATTAACAGAGTTCCTTATAAAGTAATTAAAGGAGACAACAATACTCCAAGAGTTAAAATTGATAAGCGCAATTATACTCCACAGGAAATCTCAGCCATGATTCTGCAAAAAATGAAGAAAACAGCTGAAGATTATCTTGGACAGGAAGTAACTGATGCTGTTGTTACTGTACCAGCTTACTTTAACGACTCTCAGCGACAGGCTACTAAAGAAGCAGGTGAAATTGCCGGGTTAAACGTAAAAAGAATTATTAATGAGCCAACAGCAGCTTCTCTTGCCTACGGTCTGGATAAAAAAGACCATGATCTGAAAATTGCTGTATTTGATCTTGGTGGAGGGACATTTGATATTTCTATACTGGAACTTGGAGATGGTGTTTTTGAGGTAAAATCTACAAACGGTGATACTCACCTGGGCGGAGATGATTTTGACCAGGTAATTATTGATTGGCTGTCAGAAGAATTTAAGAAAGATGAAGGCATCGACCTTAAAAAAGATCCTATGGCTTTGCAGCGTCTGAAAGAAGCCGCAGAAAAGGCAAAAATTGAACTTTCCAGTTCTACACAAACAGAAATCAATCTTCCATACATAATGCCTGTTGATGGAATTCCTAAGCATTTGGTAAAAACACTTACTCGTGCTCAGTTTGAACAACTGGCTGACAAATTAATTCAAGAAACTATTGCACCTTGTAAAATTGCCCTAAAAGATGCTGGTATGAATGCTTCAGATATTAATGAAGTAATACTTGTTGGAGGATCTACAAGAATACCTGCCATTCAGGAAGTGGTTGAAAAATTTTTTAGTAAGAAGCCTTCAAAAGGCGTTAACCCTGATGAGGTTGTTGCCATTGGTGCTGCCATTCAGGGAGGAGTTCTTACTGGTGAAGTAAAAGATGTATTGTTGCTTGATGTTACTCCACTTTCATTAGGTATTGAGACTATGGGTGGTGTAATGACAAAACTTATTGAATCTAATACTACCATTCCAACGAAAAAAGCAGAAACTTTTACCACAGCTGCTGATAATCAACCTTCTGTTGAAATCCATGTTTTACAGGGAGAAAGACCTATGGCTGCTGGAAATAAAACAATTGGCCGATTTCATCTTGATGGTATTCCACCGGCTCCCAGAGGTACACCTCAGGTTGAAGTATCATTTGATATTGATGCAAACGGTATACTTCATGTAGCAGCTAAAGACAAAGGAACAGGTAAAGAACAAAGCATCAGAATTGAGGCTTCATCAGGATTAAGTGATGACGAAATCAAAAAGATGCGTGAAGAAGCTAAAGCCAATGAGGAGGAGGATAAAAAAGCTCGCGAACAAGTAGATAAAGTCAATGCTGCAGACAGCATGATTTTCCAAACAGAAAAACAATTGAAGGAATTTGGGGATAAAATACCTGAAGGTAAAAAGGCTCCTATCGAAAAAGCTCTGGCCAATTTGAAAGAAGCTCATAAAATTAAGGATATTGAAGCCCTTGATAAAGCCACAGCTGAATTGAACGAGGTTTGGCAGGCTGCATCTCAGGATATGTACAATGCAAGTCAACAGGCACAACCAGATCCAGGAGCTCAGGGAGCTCAAGGCGACCCATCCAAAGATAATAAAGATGATGATCAGGAAGTGACTGATGTTGATTTTGAAGAAGTTAAATAATTATATATTGAATTGAAAGTCAAAGGCTGTACATAAGAACAGCCTTTTTCCTTTGCTGAAAATTAATCATGGTAGGTGAAAAATAATTTCGCTAAATTTAGCAGTATAATTAGTAAAAATATGCACAAAAGAACTCTCTCTCTTACTGTAGTTTTATTTATTGCCACCCTAGTTTTTGGCCAGAATGATACTTTAAATCAGGTTGATAATATGGGGCTAAAACAAGGATTCTGGGTTAAAAAATATCCAAATGGAAAAACTTTGTATGAAGGCCAATTTAAAGATGGTAAGCCTGTTGGTATTATGAAAAGATATTATGAAAGTGGAGAATTAAGAGCTAAAATGTTTTACCCTGAAAATTCTGAATACATAAATACTACATTTTTTTATGATGACGGAGAAATAGCAGCTGAAGGAAGATATTATCAGGAAAAAAAAGACAGCCTTTGGAAATATTACAGCTTTTATACAGGAACAATTACTTCAACGGAAGTTTATAATAAAGGTGTAAAAAACGGGATTGAGAAGAAATATTATCCTAACGGACAGGTCTCTGAAGAAACAGAATGGGTCAATAATGCAAAACATGGTATCTGGAATCAATACTTCGATGACGGAGTTAAAAAATTGAAAACTTCCTATTCATTCAATAATATGAATGGCTCATATACATTGTACTGGCCTAATGGTAATATTTTTATTTTAGGGCATTATGTCGACAACAAACGCCATGGTAACTGGACCTTCTTCACAGAAGAGGGAAAGAAAAAATTTGAAATTCTTTACAAATTCGGTAAAGCCGAAAACGAAGAAGAATTAATCAAACAGAACCAGGAGTTCTTCAAAATGGTTGATGAAAACATGGGTAAATTTGAAGATCCTACGATAGAAGATGTAATGCCGGCAAGAGAATATTATTGAGATGCATAAGAAGGGTTTAAAATTTTTGCTGTTCAGTTTTTTTTTGACCGCTCAACTAGCAGTTTATGCTCAGGATGAGTATCCCAAGTATTGGATTACATTTACAGATAAAAATAATACTCCATACTCCCTTGAAACACCAGGTGAATTCCTTTCTGAAAGATCAATACAAAGAAGATTAAGGCAAAATATTAAACTAACTGAAGAAGATCTTCCGGTAGACCCACAATACCTCAATGCCCTGAAAAATCTTGGAATCGAAGTGATCAATGTATCCAAATGGTTTAATGGGGCAATCATTTCATCTGATGACAAGGACCTGATAGACAGTCTTGAAAGCTACAGCTTTATTGAGACTGGGGCAATATTGATTAAACCTGCGCTTACTAGCAAAATCCTTAAATACGGAGAATCTGAAAAATTTAGTGTTTGTAAAATGCCAACTTATGGATATTCCTCCAATCAAATAGAAATGCTTCATGGAGAATTTCTTCACCGTGGAAATTTTGAAGGTCAGGATATGCTGATTGCTATTCAGGATGCCGGATTCAAAAATGCAGATGAAATAAGTTCCTTACAACATATATGGAATGAAAGAAGAGTTGTTGCAACAAGAGATTTTGTCAAAGATAACCTGGATTTTTTTGAATCGGCCGAACATGGAACCAAGGTATTTTCAATTATCGGAGGAATTATTGAAGACACAATTTACGGGGCAGCTACAAAAGCAAATTATGCATTAATTAGAACTGAAGACGTCAGAACCGAATATATTATTGAGGAATACAATTGGATTTGTGGAGCAGAATTTTCTGATAGCCTTGGTGCTGATATAATCAATTCTTCCCTTGCGTATTCTCTCTTCAACGATTCAACACAGAATCATTCTTACAGCGATATGGATGGCAAAACCACTCCGATAAGCATTGGAGCTAATATAGCAGCATCAAAAGGGATGGTTGTGGTATGTAGTGCAGGAAATGCTGGCAATAGTAACTGGTTTCGGCTAGTCGCTCCATCGGATGCTTCAAAGGTAATTGCAATAGGAGCAGTTGATAGCAAAGAAAATATTGCCTATTTTAGTTCAAGAGGTCCTAGCTATGACAGAAGAGTGAAGCCAGATATCTGTGCTCAAGGAATTGGTACATTATGTCAATCGGCAAGTGGTGAAATTTCCTTTTGTAACGGCACATCATGCTCAGCCCCGATTATTTCCGGTATGGCAGCTTGTTTATGGCAGTCCAATCCGAATGCTACTTTCATCCAAATAATCGAATCCATTATTCAATCAGCTTCTCAATATGAAAATCCTGATTCTCTTTGCGGATATGGAATTCCAGATTTTTTCTTTGCAGATCGGTATTTGAAAGATATCAAAGCACCTCCGGACAATAATATTGTGAGCTACAATCTATTTCCTAATCCGGTAAGAGAATATTTTTACCTTGAAATCCTCCGTCCGCTAGATGCTTTAGATGAAACCGCTCTTATCAGTTATTATAATTTGCTCGGCACTATTGTTAAAGAAGAAGAAATTGAAATCTCCGGAGCCCATTGTGTGCTGGAATTTGTAGATCTTGAAACATTAATGACCGGTATGTATTTATTAAGGATCGAATTCCCTGGAGGAGTTCATACATTACCATTTATGAAGATAAAATAAGCAAATGCAATCAAGTCCTCTTTCATTACTGGAGTTAAATAATCAGATCAAAGAAGTAATAGATAATCATCTTGAAAGAACCTATTGGGTAACAGGAGAAATCAGCGAAATAAAAACTAATATCAGTGGACACTGCTACCTGGAATTAATACAAAAAGATGAAATTTCTGACCAAATTGTTGCGCGATCACGGGCCACAATTTGGTCTACTGCCTTCAGAATGATCAAACCCTATTTCGAAACCACAACCAATCACACTCTTTCCAATGGATTGTCAATATTAGTAAAAGTAAGTGTTCAGTATCATGAGGTTTATGGTCTTAGTCTGAATATTTCAGATATTGAACCTTCATTCACAATTGGCGAATTGGCCCTTCAGAAGCAAAAAATCATTCAGAAACTGGATGAAGAAGGTGTACTGGAAATGAATAAAGAACTGGAATTACCATTCCTGTGCCAAAAAATCGCTATAATCTCTTCATCAACTGCAGCTGGCTACCAAGATTTTGCTGAGCAACTTCAAAACAATGCTTCCAATTACAAATTTTATATTAAACTTTTCCCCGCAACTATGCAAGGTGAAGAAGCTGAAAAATCTATTATCGCTGCGCTCGACAGAATTTATAAATATGAATCACTATTTGATGTAGTTGTTATTATTCGTGGAGGAGGATCAAAAGCTGATTTAAGTTGTTTTGATACGTATTGGCTTGCCTACCACATTACTCAATTCCCACTTCCTGTATTCACTGGAATTGGACATGAACAGGATGACTCTGTTGCTGATCTTGTGGCTCATACACGTTTTAAAACCCCAACTGCTGTAGCTGCATATCTTGTAGATTCCTTTGCTGAACATGATGCTGAAATTTATCAATTTCAAGAACAAATTGTACTGAAATCAAAAGAATTGATAGAATCTGCAAAAAATAATCTGTATACCAATATCACAAGCATTACCAGAAAAATAAAGGAATTGGTATTTGAAAAAAATACCATTCTACAGAATTTCAATTATTCCTTTGTTACATATGTAAAGCAGATGATCCACAGAAAGGAATTGCAATTGAATAAAAAAGAAATAAACCTGAGTAGTGCCTCAAAAAAAGTGAGTGATTACAAATCTCAAACTCTGTTTAATTATTCCAAATTATTAAAAAAGCATATAGATTTCACCTTTTTAACCAAGATGAATGTCTTGGATAGAATGAATGATAAAATCACCTATCTTAATCCTGAAAAAGTGCTTAAAAGAGGATATTCAATAAGCATGAAAAATGGAAGGGCAATAAAAGATGCAAGTTCTCTGGAAATAGAAGACAAGATAGAAACAATATTATTCAAAGGAAAAATCACTTCTGTGCTAACAAAGAAAAAACTATGACACAAAAGAAACTTACCTACAAAGAAGCGTTCTCAGAACTGGAAAATATTTTAACAAAACTTGAAAACAATGAATTGGATGTAGATGAATTGACTGAGAATGTAAAAAAAGCCTCAGAGCTTATAAAATTTTGTAAAACAAAACTATTTGACACAGAAACTGAGGTAGAAAAAATCATCAATGAATTGGATAGTGAAAAGGAAAAATAGAAAAACCGGGAGTTTACTCCCGGTCTTCTAAAACCCTAAAACTAAACCTAGAATAAGTCGGTTTATAGCATTATTGATGAGAAATAGCAATGCTAACCTCTTAATTCTTTGCGAAATTTCAATATAATCTCAAGTTTGTCCAAATCTTTTTATTAACAATTAAAAGCGCAAACTTAAACCTGCCAGAAAATGAACTCCGGCCTGGGGAAATAAACCGTCTAATTTTTCACCTTCACCATTGTAATAGTATGAGTATACCCATGCATTTGATTCATATTTCACATTTGCAATATTGTTAATAAGTAAATGAAATTCAATATCCTTAATCAATGCTGTATGAATTGAATATTGAACTTTTAAATTATTTACAAAGTATGAGTCTAAAGCTCTGTCTTCGTTCATGGTATTATCAATGTACTGTTTGTCAACAAAATTTGAGATCAGAACAATTCCTAAATTTTTTACAGGATAAAATTCCAGCTGACTATTTGCAATAATCTGAGGTGAGAAGGCAATTTTTGTTGTGCCAAGGTTTTCAGAACGTTGCCCCCAGGTATCCCAGTCATCAACGTATTCAGTGAAATTATTTATCAAACTCTTGCTAAATGTGACATTCAAATTCCAATTAAGCATCTTTGAAATCTTCCAATCAAAGATCAATTCAACTCCCTTTCGAGAGCTTTTTTCCACATTGGTCATTATTGCTCCACCAACATCATTGATCTCCCCTGTAAGAATCAATTGATCTTTATAATCCATATAGTATAAATTTATTCCGGCTGTTATTGACTTGTAATGATAAGTATAACCGAATTCAAAATCAGAAAGTCTCTCTGACTTGGGTTGAACTCCATCAGGGTCTGCATCAGTGTAGTTGCTGCGATTAGGTTCCCTGTTTGCCACTGCAAAAATGAAGTAAATATCATGCTTATCATTTAGTTCATAAAAGAGTCCTAATTTAGGATTTATGAAATCAAAGCTGTGAGATTGCGTAATATTTCGATTGTCATCATCAACGCCATCAATAGAATGTACTATGTTACGATATTGCAGATCAAGGTATATATTTAAGCCATCTGCCAACAAGAAATTATACTTCGCGAAAACATTAAAATCCCATTTCACTCCATTATTATCATACCATTTATGCCCTTTCATTCCATCGCTCATGTACCTGGCCCAAATAACTTTCCCGAAGTGATCACCATCGTACTTGTTCCATGCACCTCCAACGGTCAAATCAGATCTGCCTTCCTTATAATTCATTGAGAAGGTGATCCCATAAAAATTATTATCCAACCATTTTTGTCGTATCAGGTCTGTTGAACTGATCACTGAATCACCAAGATTAACATCGTTCAATCCATATTCGGAAAAACTTTGGTCTTCTCTGAATTCTTCGTAGTAACCTCTTCCATAGGTATAATGCAAGGCGGTATTTAAGCTCAGACTTTTTGTGAATCTATGTGAAAAGAACATCTGATAATGGTCCTGCTGATAGTTATCTGTTTCATTGTCGTAATACTTTACATTGCCATCCAAATCAGTATATTCTCCTGCTGGATTATAAGTGCGCAAAGAATCAAGAAGATAGGAAGGTACACCGTACCATGCTTGATAGGTGTGCTCCTTTCCGGAGAAAATATTAACCTTCAAGACTGAGTTTTTTGAATAATAGCCTCCAGATAAATAAAAAGATTTCAAATCGCTGGTAGCCCTGTCAATATAACCATCAGAATTGATTTTAGACAGACGGATGTCAAAACTAAATCTATCATTCATTAAGCCTGTACCGGCACTTACTGAATTTTTGAAAGTGTTGAAAGAACCAAATGTGGAATTGATTTCTGCATATGGCTTACTAATGAGGGTATTGGTTTGCATATTCACTGTAGCACCAAATGCTGCTGCGCCATTTGTTGATGTTCCTACTCCGCGCTGAACCTGCACACTTTCAAGAGAAGAAGAGAAGTCGGGCATATTTACCCAGAATACTGTATGAGATTCGGCATCATTTATAGGAATGCCATTGACCGTTACATTTATTCTGTTGGCATCGGTACCTCGTATTCTAAACCCGGTATATCCAATTCCTGTTCCCGCATCTGAAGTAGAAACTAATGAGGGGGTCATTGACAGAAGATAGGGTATATCTTGTCCAAGGTTACATAATCCAATCTCTTCTTTCGAAACATTTGTATATGCTACAGGAATGCTACTACCAGCTCTTGTTGCGCTTACAATAATCTCATCGCCAAGAATGTGAGTACTTGATAATGATAAGTTAATAGTATAGTTAGTGTTTAGATCGAACTCATGTTCAAGATCTTCAAAACCCATGTAACTTACTTTCAGGATATAAGTTCCCTGAACTAATCCACTAATGGAAAAATCACCATTAAGTCCGGAAGCAGTACCTGCATTGGTACCTTCAAGTACAATGTTCGCACCTATTAATGGTTCACCGTCCTGATCAAGAATTTTACCCTCAATAGTGTACTGAGCGTACGTAAAAACTATATTGCACAAAAGCAATACTACGATTATAAGTCGCATCATAATAAAAAATATTTTGATTAACTACTCATCCACAACGATTTTCGTTGTTTCACATTCTCCCTTCGCCGGCATTATCCGGATCAGGTACATGGGGTATGATCTCAGCCCGCTATATTAAGGCACCCCCCATCGAGAAGTTGAAAACAAAATTAAGGGAAAAAACTATTTAAGCAAAATGATCTTGCCTGAAAATAGAATTGTCTCTAAAATCTGATAGGATTACAATCTGACATTGACTCAATACCATTAATTCATAAGAACTAAATTGAGGTTGGTTTCCTCGCAGAACTTAACAATTTCATCTATGATATATGCCGGAGGATATTGTAATTTAACTTTTTTACCTTCCAATGTTTCTATACTGCCGAAAGTTCCCCAGTAAACTCCTTCTCCTTCGGCAAGGAACCCTAAGTTTAGTTTCAAACAATCCTCACCAATTGTAGTATTGCCTTCACAAACATTCTCATGAGCTGCAGAAATGTTCAAATTTGGAACTATCGCATAATACCAAAAAGCTCCCTCCTTCCAGCTAAACAGGATATGTCCTTTTAAGGTGCTACTCTCCTTACGACCGGTCATATCTTCAAAGTATGGGATTACTTTGCAATCCGGAGTTATATTTTCATTCTTTGAGCAGCTTACTAATAGTATTACAAGCAGAATTAAAATGAATGATCCAGGAATTTTCATAAGTAGATTATTTGGTTTCTTTCATGATGAAAATAAGTGGAAAGGGGTTGCGTAGGAGCACTATTTTTTTTTAACTTTTGTACAATTCTAGAGTTCTATAAGCTGATACCTATTGTGCTTCAAAGAAATAAAAAGCATTTTATCACAAAGAACTTCACCAAATCCTGTAAGAATTTTCATTGCTTCAGCTGCCTGCAGGCTTCCAATAACTCCTGCCAAGGGACCAATGACTCCAAAAGGTTTATCTTGTGTCTTATCTTTTTTCGGAAAAACATCAGCATAGGTCTTGCTTTTTTTATAATTGAAAACAGCAAGCTGGCCTTCGAAATCATGAATAGCTCCATATACAAAAGGAATGTTGACAGTTTTGCAAACCTCATCAGTTAAATACCGTGAAACTTGATTGTCGGTACAGTCAATTATTAAATCGAATTTCTCAGCAAGTATGAAGGCATTTTTTACTGTCCACCACTCCTCATAAATTAAAATCTCACAGTCATTATTCATTGATTTCATTTTATCAGAAGCCTTTTGAGCTTTCTTTTTGCCGATATCAGCACTGTTGTACAATATTTGCCGCGGTAGATTTGATAAAGAAATGCTATCGTTCTCAACAATTCCAATCTGTCCTACTCCTGCTCCCGAAAGGTACATAAGAACTGGTGAGCCTAATCCTCCGGCTCCTACTACCAATACTTTACCCTTTCTGAGTTTTTCCTGTTCTTCATCACGAAAACCACTGATCATGAAATGACGAGAATATTTTCCAAAATCAACTCCAAAATCCATAATTCAATATTGATTAGAATTATCTAAAACGGAAAAAGACGAAATGCGAATGCAACTGCTATTCTACCTTGAGAACATCTTTAAAAGCTTCAACAAAAGTATTGCGAGGCAATGCTCCTTTTGCCATTTGTGGCTTACCTTCAAGAGGAACAAACAATAAGGTAGGAATACTCTGTACCCCAAAAACTCCTGCCAGCTCCCTTTCTTTTTCAGTATCTACCTTGTAAATATTCAACTTACCATTATATTCATTAGCAAGTTCTTCAAGAACAGGAGCAATTGTTTTGCAAGGGCCGCACCAATCTGCATAAAAATCAATCAGGCAAGGCAGGTTGCCTTCAAATTTCCATTCTTTGTTTGTTTCGTAATTGAATACTTTCTGTTTAAAAGTCTCGCTGGTTAGATGTTCTGTTGCCATAATTATTGCTTGGATGTTGCTAATAATAAAGTTAATCAAAATTAATAAGTCTTCTTAAAGATTGTCTTTCATATAATTCCTCAAATCATCAGTAGTCCCAATATCCAGTGAATTCCCTCCTTCAAATTTCACATAATCAATCTTGAAACCTTCCTCCATGGCTTCCTGAATTACGTCTCCAACATACAATTCTCTGGTGTTACCATCAGGGAATTTTATCTTTCCATCCTTATTGTTTTGAAGAAACTTATTTAAATATCTGTTAAAATACTCGGTGAAAGAAGGTTTCCAGACCGCATTCGTCCATCCCCACTTCAAGTCTGGTCTATCTTGCTTAATAATTATTTGATTTACTTTTCCCTTGTCGTTAAATTCTATCATATCCCATTTCAGGAATTTCTCAATTGGAAATATTCCTAAAACAACATCTGCATCAGTTGCATTAATTTTCTCAATTAACCTGGCATATGCATTCTTCGGCTCAAAAAGAATATCAGGAAATCCAAGTGCAATAATTTTATCTTTTACAAAAGGATATGCCTGATTGAGCGTAAAAGGTGTTCCAAAAGTAAGGTTGACCATAAGATATCCTATATTAACTCCAAAGGATGAACCATCTCCATAATACCCAGGAATGTCCCATTTTCCTTCACGAAGAATAAAATAAATATTTTCAATACCAGCCATTTTAAAGTATTGTATTATATTCTCTGACACAACAGATATAGTATCTGACGATTCGGAAAATTGCATTGGAAATATTTCTTTGCTGCAGGGTATCTTACCTAAGCGACTAGCAATCCCGCCTGCTGGAATTAAACCTATTATATCCATTTTAATCTACTATTTATTTTTCTTGTCTGGCAATAAAATTAGTCCATATAAAAGATTTTCAATGAATAATTTTGCTTTCTTCCTATTCAACGACAGATTTAACGAACCAACAGTAAGGATGATAAAAATTAAGATTTGTATTTTTACAAACATTAAGAAATCTGATGAAGAACAAACTCACACATCCGGTATTTGCTATAATTGCTGAAATAGTAGAAGAAAAAAAGCTTCTGGGTTTTGTAATTGGTGGTTTTGTTCGTGATCTGATTCTGAACAGACCATCGAAAGATATCGATATAGTAGTTCTTGGAAGTGGTATTGATCTAGCCAAAGATGTAGCTTCTCGTCTGGGAAATAAGAAAGTCAGTGTTTTTAAGAATTTTGGCACTGCAATGCTCCGTTACAATGATTACGAAATAGAATTTGTAGGAGCAAGAAAAGAATCCTACCGGCTTGACTCACGCAAACCTATTGTTGAAGATGGCACTCTGGAAGACGATCAGAAGCGCCGTGATTTTACAATAAATACCCTTGCGCTTTCATTGAATAAATCATCCTTTGGAAAGCTCTCCGATCCATTTGAAGGAATGCAAGATCTGCAAAATAGAATCATAAGAACTCCACTGGATCCAGATACAACTTACTCGGACGACCCTCTAAGAATGATGCGGGCAATTCGTTTCGCAACAGAACTAAATTTTAACATTGATAAGCTTTCATTACAAGCAATATCAAAAAATAGGGAAAGATTAAAAATTGTATCCCAGGAGCGCATAATTGCTGAATTGAACAAAATAATGGCCGCTCCAAAACCTTCGTCAGGCTTTGATTTGCTTGAAAAAACCGGTCTGCTTTCCATCTTTCTTCCTGAAATTCAGGATTTAAAGGGAGTACAAAAAATTAATGGTATGGCCCACAAAGACAATTTCTACCATACCCTAAAGGTGCTGGATAATGTAGCCAAAAAAACTGATAATCTCTGGTTACGCTGGAGTGCTTTGCTGCATGATGTTGCCAAACCCGCAACAAAACGTTTTGAACCAGAAAATGGATGGTCATTTCATGGACACGATTTTCTTGGAGCGAAAATGGTTCCCCATATCTTTCGAAGAATAAAATTACCTCTTGGCAATACTTTGAAATATGTGCAAAAACTTGTCAGACTTCATCTGCGGCCTATTGTTCTTTCTAAAGCTGAAGTAACTGACAGCGCTGTAAGAAGACTCTTGTTTGATGCCGGAGATGATATTGATGATCTGATGTTGTTATGCGAAGCAGATATCACTTCAAAGAATGATGCCAGGGTAAAACAATACCTTACCAATTTTAAGCTCGTAAGGAAGAAATTGAAAGAAATAGAAGAAAAAGATTCTATTCGCAATTTTCAGCCTCCTGTTAGCGGAGAATTAATTATGGAGACTTTCAATATTGCCCCAAGTCGTGAAGTTGGCATAATAAAGAGTGCCATCAAAGAGGCAATACTTGAAGGTGAAATTCATAACAATTATGAAGAAGCTTTTGAGTTTATGATGAAGAAGGCCAAAGAAATTGGTTTGGACAAATAAGTTAATGAATTAATCAATTCTCACTTTTCAGGTCTGCATTGGCTTCATTATATTTCTTCTGCATTTCTATTACAGATTTATGGAAATCAGGGAAACTCTTCCATAATTCTTTTTCACATGACTCTAATTCTACACACTCAATGCAGCAATCATAAGCTTTTTCAATCGAGCAACTTCGTACAGGGCAATTTTCTACAGCTATGCCTAATGGCTTCTCTTCATTTTTACAACCATAACAAAATACTTTCTCCTCATCAAACTCCAGACCATACCTCTCTTTGATCTTCCACATTTTATATACCTCTTTCTTCTTCGCAGAATCATTCTCAACGGTAGCAACATACATAGGGCAATCAGGAGGACAGGTATACCCACAATAATTTAGTTTCTTTGGATCCGGGATTTCACCCTCATCATCAAATCTACTGTAGGTATTAAGATTTGGGCAAAGTGCAAAAACTCCACAGGCAATGCAAATTTTTGAACTTTGCTTAATAAATTCTCGTCGGTCAGATCTTTTTTTCATGGTTTTGTTTTTTAGAACTTATGCCGATAAAAATTACTAGTTAAAAGACAATTTAAGCTTGAAATATACTTACACTTGTTTGAATAGATTTCCATTTCAACTGTACTTTCCCAGCTTCTACACATTTGCAACGAGTTACTCCCGCTTAGGCGGGAGTTCGAAAGCCGTTCTCATAGTTAAATGATAATATTACATGCTTAGAAAGGAGTCTTATAAACATAGAAACAGATCTGACACATTTAGAAATTGATTTAGCAATCTTAGATGCACTTCAGGCACACTTAGAAATGAATTAAGCACTCTTAGATGCACTTCAAGCACACTTAGAAATGAATTTGGCACTCTTAGATGCACTTCAGGCACACTTAGAAATGAATTTGGCACTCTTAGATGCAGTTCAGGCACACTTAGAAACTGATTTTGCACACTTAGATGCACTTCAGACA
>CAYWBC010000027.1:0-23344 GCA_964456285.1 uncultured Bacteroidales bacterium | reverse complement strand
ACACTTAGAAATTGATTTGATACTCCAAAATGGTGACTTGTGCCTTTAAACAAAAAATACTAATTCTTTAAAACACGTCTATAACAAATAGAATACTGGCTATTTATCATTATAAAATTTTTCGTAATAATTTTGTGAATCAATGTTAGGTCTAATTCACAATTATGTCAAAATACAATACAGGAAAGTACCGTGATAATTCTATGCGGCATCCGAAATGGGATTATTCTTCAGAAGGGGCATATTTTATTACTATTTGTACAAAAAACAGAACACACTATTTTGGAGAAATCATTGATTCTGAAATGCATTTATCAGAAATAGGGAAAATTGCCGAAAAGGAATGGTTGAAAACCATTGAGATGAGGTCTGATATGAATCTGAAATTAGGTGAATTTATAGTAATGCCGGACCACTTTCACGGAATAGTATTTTTCAATGGAAATGAGGCGGACGCACTGCATTGCGTCCAAAACAATCCAAACAAATTCGGTCCCCAATCAAAGAATCTTGCATCCATTATCCGTGGTTTTAAATCGGCGGTCAAAACATATGCAAGCAAGAACAACATCGAATTTGCATGGCAATCCCGGTATCATGATCACATTATTAGAGATCTTTTTCAATTGGATAGGATCTCAAAATACATCAATCAAAATCCACAGCATTGGAAGATAAATAAGTAGGATAATTCAATTCATTAAAATCCAGCATCAAACCAAATTAATATATTCTGTAACATATCCCCATTTCACATCATTTCAATACAAGGCCTCAGCAATTTTTAGAGGATAATGTGAAAAAGTAACTGGCGAACCATATTGAGAAAATTCAAAATAAATGTATCTTCAATCTTCTTTTACACATTGTAAGTTAACATAACCCTATTTATTATCTAACCAATATTTACTATTATGAAACGAGCAATTCTTCTTACACTTATCATTACATTTTTTAGCATTCAAACTTATTCGCAGGAAGAAAAGAAAGACAAGCTGTTTTTCTTTGGTGCCGGAGTAGGATTTGGATTTTTTAATCCTGAAGATATCAATTCAATAATTGAATACAATTATGGAGGTGCCAGCACAGAAATGGGATTTTATGAAATGATTCTCTATTTTGTCATTAATGCAAAAGGATCGTTTTTCTTTACAAAGTATACAGAACTACAAATTGAGCTTGAAGGTGCCTTCGGTCCAAAAATTATTTCTGATGTAAATAGCAATGAGACTGATTTATATTCTTTTAACAGGTTTACTCCTGCCTTGAAGTTTAATTTCCATATTCCTGCAGGAGACAGGTTATCAATATACTTTGGCCCGGGTGTTAACTGGAGTACTATGAAATTTAAAAATGTGCATGGTGAAGATCTGAAAAACAACGCAATTGGATTTTCCGGTCAGGCCGGTGTTATGATCAGATTCAGAAAGTGGGCCATAGCTCCTTTTCTTGATGTTAATTTCATAAATGGAAAAGATACTGAAGTAAATGGTTCTAATACCGATCTTGAACTTAATTATACGGGAGTAACAATTGGAAATACGTTTTACTTTTAGAAAATAGTCTAAAACAATCATAGAGGTTTTCATAACCAGCCCGGATTTATAACCGGGCGGTTATAAACTCAATAAAACAAATCCAGATAAACCGGTAAATGGTCGCTAACACCGCCTTTGTATACCGGTCCCTGGTAAGTACGTTCAGGCTTCCATCCTCCGTATTTTTCATCTTCAAGCAATAGAAAATTGAAATCAGCAATGTGAATGCATTCCAGGCAGGAGCTAAAAGAAGAATTTTTGTGTAATAATGTTCCTGAAATTATAAACTGATCGATCATATTCCAGCTTCCCTTGTATTTATAGCTTCCGCATTTGCAATTTTTTTGCAGCTTTGCCGAAAGATTGTATAAAGTACCACAACTGGCTGTATTATCAGGTACTTTGGCATCCAATACTTCTACTACACTTCTATCAGTTGGTTCATCGTTAAAGTCGCCGGTAATTACAATGTTTGCACATGAATCAATGCTTCTGATCGAATCAATTTTTGATCTCAGAACACTTGCCACAAACATTCTTTTAGGTTCTGATCTGTTCTGTCCTCCCCTTCTTGATGGCCAGTGATTTACAAATAGATGTAAGGTATCACTATTCTTTGTCAGGGCTTTAAAATACAGAATATCACGAGTAGTACCCTGAAATTCTGATGAGAAAAGGATCCGGAAATTTTTAGATTCCAATTCTGATACTTCATTTTTATTATAGATCAGGGCAACATCAATTCCCCTCCTGTCAGGTGACTCGTAATGTACTATCTCGTATTCGAATTTATTTAAGGGTGTATTCCAACACAACTCTTCCAGTGCCTTTCGATTCTCCACTTCAGCAAAACAAACAATTTCAGGAGGCATATTTTCGCCCACAGCAGCAATGGCCTTAAAAATATTTACTGCCTTCTGGTGAAATTTATAATCTGTCCATTTCTTATCGCTTCCTGGTAAAAATTCCGAGTCATCGAACAGGCTGTCATCTTCTGCATCAAAAAAATTCTCTGCATTGTAAAACATGATTCGAAGATCTCCTCTAACAGAAAAATCATTGTCAGGATCAATTTGTCCGGAACAAAAAGACATGAAAAACAACAGAAGAAAAAACTGTAATACTCGAAAGTTTATCTTATTCATTACGTTCATAAGCACCTAAATCGGGATAACCATCAGCACGGCTATTTCCAAGGTAATCAAATTCCAATAAGGGTATTCGCTGTATAATTTGGATATCACCGGAATCTTTGGCAGGAGAAAGGGTGTCCAGTTGAAAATCATAATCCCCAATAGCAATGCTATCATTTATAAAATTTGGATTCTCATTTAAAACAATAGCATTGAAATGCTCAGGGTCATCATAATCTAAAGAATCAGGGTCATCATAATCGAATGAATCAATATTTTTAATAAGGCAATGATTAAAGTAATAATTAAAACCCGCCGAACTACGTTCTTCCTTAACAATTTCCTGTTGTAGAACTCCGTATACAATTGAGTTGGCCATGTTCAGATTTAGGTCTCTCATAAGTGTATCGCCAATTACTCTATAATGATCATCAAGGATTGCCCAATCGAAATAGTTTCTGAGCCATAATGTGGGGTGTGAACGACTTTTATACCCACCCCTGTAATAACCTGGATAATATGCTGAAACATTTGAAATGGTACAATGATAAAAATTATATTCTCCTCCCATAAATAATCCCAAAGCTGACATTCCACAATCGGCAATAATGGTATTGTAGGCTGTAATATTTCCTCCAAAAGAGTAAATGCCAAAAGATGCCGAGTTAAGGATCATACAATTGCGAAGTTCAATGGATGATTTTGTTTTTTCATCGGGATAACCGACCTGCAAACCTGCATTTGCATTTCTGATAGTGACATATTCAAGCATGTTGCCTGTACTTCTTGGATGAATGTATATGGTACCCCATTGTCCGGCTGAAAGTTCATAATACTCATCAAAACGTGCACTGGTGAAAAGTATTGGCTCTTCAAGTGTGCCTCTAGCTTCAAGACGTCCCCATACAAACAGACTGGAATTATTATGAAGATAGACAACTGTACCAGGTTCAATATTTAATACTTCCATTGAATCAATAGCCACGTTATTTACAATCAGATAAGGCTTTTCACTGTTCCATGTTTGGGTTTTTATAATTTCATTCCTGAAAAGGTGCACATCCTGTCCATAGGCAATTAATTTCACATCCTGAAAATTTCCATTGGTGATGCATATCACTGAATCCTTAACAATCAGCGGACTGTCAGAATCCTGGGGATCAATGGTTACCTCAACAAAAACATATATGCTGTCATCGGCCGGAATAATAATATTGCTATGGCTCGCTCCTTGTTCACCATCAACATTTAACCTGTAAGGCGAAGAAGTGCCCTTTGCCAGGTAAAGATCTGATATCTGGATGGGCCGATCATGCACATTGTAAATTTTGAATCTTTGAGTAACGGAACCCAGTGTTGCCAGAATGGTATCAAAATATACAGTATCCGCAGAAAACTGCAAGGTGGCGCTGCCTTCGGTCAATAATTTCTCGTCATTGCAAGCAAGAATAAAACATGCTGTAATAAGCAGTGGAGATACTATTTTAAGGAATCCTTTCATTAAAATTATTGCAAATGTATATACTTTGATGAACAATTTAATATATAAACGCATTTCTTGTAAAAGCATTGTACAGCAAATACTTTTTCAAAATATTTTCATTACACTGCTGATTTTACAATATCTTTATTAAATTTATTTATATAATCTTTGTTACTACAATTTAGAAAGTCTGATTTCATATGGAAATAAAACAAGCTTTGTTATATGATTTGATAGATGTTCTTTCACTTCTTCAGGATTGCATATTGGATATGAACAATCAAGGGCTAAAGCAATGGAATAACACATATCCCGGACCCAATATTATGAAAAATGATGTTGAGAACGGTACCCTCTATTTATTCACAGATTTAGGAATTGCAAAAGGCATGATAAATCTATCTGATGTAATACCTGAAGAATACCAAGAGATTAACTGGAAAGGGAAATCAGACAAAGTACTTTATATTAATCGATTTGCAGTTCATCCCATTTGGAAGGAATCCGATATTGCTGAAAAACTAATAGTATTTGCTGAAAATTTTGCCAAAGAAAATAAATTTTCCGGGATACGGCTGGATGTTCTGGATAGTTATCCTGTTAGCAATAAATTCTTTACTGAAAAGGCTTATGAATTAGCCGGAGAATTCCACTCTTCATTCCAGAAGATTCCTTATATCTGTTACGAAAAAAACCTGTAATCCAAAAAGACCACAGGTTTTCTCTCTCTTTTATTGCCTATTTATAGAGTAATCGGAATTCCCCGATAAAAATCCAGAATTTTAACAGCGAAAATGTATTGATATTTTGCCTGAAGAAGATCTGATTCTGCTTTAATGAAATTGTTCTTGGCAATGTTATACTCAACCGAATTAACAATACCCACATTGTATTTTTGCTCAGTATAATGAAATGATTCGCGATAAGAATTAACAGCTTCGATGGCCGAGTTGAATTTCTCACTGGCAGAAATGGCTTCGTTATGTGCCTGTTGAATACTTTTATATAGTTGTTGTTTAACCTGATCTAAAGAATATTCGGCATCGTAAACACGAACTTTTGCATTGCTGATGGAATTATTTACATACCAATTGTTAAAAATTGGAATACTGATGCCCAACAATAAAGTGGAATTTGAATTTCCATCAAATTGGTCAGCATATGAAAATCCTAATGAGTCTTTCGCATAAGATGATAAACCTGTTCCCCATGATCCGGTAAGGTACAAGCGTGGACTTCGTCTTCCTTTCTGAATAGCCAAGTCTCTTTCATAACTCCTTAGCTCATATTCAGCACTTTTTATGTGTGGAAGATATGTTATAGCATCATTGTAGACTTCACCGGCAGAAGGTACTATTTTTGTAAGATCAGGTTCAACAGTGTCTGGCATTATCACGGCAAAACCTTGTACAGAATCCAGATCAAGCAGTTGAGTCAGGTTGAGATAAGCAAGGTTCAGATTATTCTGAGAATTTGTAACATTTAATTTTTCGCTTGCAAGCTGTGCCTGAATTTCAAGTAAATCGCCTTTGGCTGAACTACCTGCATCAACCAGCTTCCCTGTTCTATCAACTTGAAGCGAGGTGATTTCCATTTGATTTTTATTGATTTGGAGCAATTCTTCTGCAAATAAAATATTCAGATAATCAGACGCAATATTTAGTGTAATTTCGACCTTTTCTTTTTCGACATTCTGTATACTTGCTAGCATTACATACTCATTCTTCTTGATATTATTAAAGGTTTGTAATCCATTAAACACATCCAAATTTGCTGATACTCCAAAATTATCATTAATGGTATTGCTTTGAATAAAATCATTCGTATAGGGATCGATCTGTCTCCCAAAATTGTAAGTGCGAGTTGCACCAGCATTCAAATCAGGCGCTATATTAAGTTTCGATTGTAAATAATTATTATCTGCTATTTCAGATTGCAATTCGGTTCTCTTTATCTGCAAATTATTAGCATGTGCATGATTGATGCAGTCTTCAAGAGTCCACACTTTTATTTGTGAATAGCCTTGCAATTGGAAAAAAGAGATAAACAGAAGAGGCAAATACTTTAGTCTCATAGTATATTTTTTTTTATAGTTGATATGAATTATTTTTTATATCGATACAACAATTGAACATACCTAGATGTCTGATCAGAATTAAAAATTTGAATTAATTCCCAATTGGAATCGTATGTATTAATCTTGTATCTTAAGTTTTCAATAGGTTTCTTCTTCATTTCATCCTTCTCACCGGATGCAATTTCAAAGGATTCAATCCTGTACTTCCAAACTTGTTTACTCTTTGGAATCCTCACTTCAACTTCAGCCCTTTCATTGTCTTTCATGTCTGCAACAGGTATGCACACTTCTTTCATAATTAACTAATTTTCATGGCTTTTCGTATGTTCTCGGTAACAATATGTCCATCAAATAACTGAATTATCCTATGTGCTTTGTCCGCATCAGAAGGTGAATGAGTAACCATTACAATTGTTGTCCCCTCTGCGTTTAGCTGCGAAAGTAAATTCATTATCTCTTCACCATTTACTGAATCTAGATTTCCGGTAGGTTCATCAGCAAGAATAATCCTTGGATTAGAAATTACTGCCCTGGCAATTGCAACACGTTGCTGTTGTCCTCCTGAAAGCTGCTGTGGATAATTTTTTCTTCGATGTGAAATTTTAATTTGATCAAGTACCTTATAAACTCTCTTGCGTCTTTCAGACGAAGAAACTCCCATGTATAACAATGGCAATTCGATGTTATGGTATATTGAAAGTTCTTCAATCAGATTGAAGCTTTGAAACACAAATCCTATTTGTCCCCTTCGTATTCTTGTTCTCTTAATTTCACTAAATTGGGATACTTCAATATTGTTAAACCAGAATTTACCAGATGTTGGTTTGTCAAGAAGACCTAAAATATTAAGAAGTGTTGTTTTTCCACAACCTGAAGGTCCCATAATTGCAACAAACTCCCCGCTTTCCACTGCAAAATTCACCCTGTTTAGTGCAATTGTTTCCACCTCATCCGATCTAAAAGACCTTGTAAGTTCTTCAGTACGTAACATATTAGTTTTTAAATCTTTATAACTTTAATAATCATTTTTCGTGCCATAGACATTATATCTCTGTTTTTGTGATTGTTACATCATTTACTTAAATGAAAAGTTGTACGATAATGCTACAAAAACAGTACGAATCCGGACAATTGAAAATTAATACTTACATTTGTTATGTGCCTGGATAATGATACAGAATTTTATAATATAATTTTAGTATGACTGAAAAATTAGGCAAAATTCTTGCTGTTGATGACAATGAAGATATTCTTTTTGCCCTTAAGTTGCTCCTAAAATCTAATGTTGAATTGATCACTACTCTCAGTGATCCGGAAGAAATCCCGGAATTGTTAAAGTCAGAAGATTTTGATGTCATCCTTCTGGACATGAATTTCACAAAAGATGCCAGCAGCGGTCAGGAAGGATTTGATTGGCTGGGAAGGATAATTGAATTGGATCCAAACGCAGTAGTTGTATTTATTACTGCTTATGGAGATGCCGAAAAGGCCGTGAAAGCTATTAAAGCGGGTGCTACTGATTTTGTTCTCAAACCATGGCAAAACGAAAAACTTCTGGCAACTCTGTCGTCAGCTATTAAGTTACGAAAATCAAAGGTAGAAGCAAGACAATTACGGTCACAACAAAAAGAACTTAGTAATATCATTGATAAGTCTTTCTCTGAATTTATTGGAAACTCACCTGAAATGCAGGAAGTTTTTGACACCATTAACAAAGTAGCTAAAACAGATGCCAATATTCTGATACTTGGTGAAAACGGAACCGGAAAAGAGCTTGTTGCCAGAGCCTTGTACAAAAATTCTCAGAGGAAAGATGAGGTTTTTGTAAGTGTTGATATGGGAACCATTACAGAAACTTTGTTTGAAAGTGAATTGTTCGGTTACGTAAAAGGAGCTTTTACTGATGCAAAAGGCGATAAACCCGGAAGATTTGAAGTAGCCTCCAAGGGCTCTCTTTTTCTCGATGAAATTGGAAATCTCTCCCTGGCCGCACAGGCTAAGTTACTAACTGTAATTGAGAGACGTGAAATTACAAGGGTGGGAGCTACAAAATCCACTCCTATTGATGTAAGATTGATCTGTGCCACTAACAATGATATCCACCAAATGGTTGATGATGAGAGCTTCCGCCAGGATCTTCTTTATCGAATAAATACGGTTGAAATACATCTTCCTCCTTTACGTGAAAGAACAGGCGATATCGACTTGCTTTCAAAACATTTTCTGAAAGTATATGCAAAAAAATACAAGAAAGATATTTTAAAAATCAGCCCTTCGGCCCTTAATAAATTAAGTCATTACAGTTGGCCCGGAAATGTTCGGGAATTGCAGCATGCTTTAGAACGTGCTGTGATAATGTGTGAAACAAATATTCTTGAACAAGATGATTTCTTTTTCTCATCATCGAAGAAAAAACAGGATGATGTGGCATTGGAAACTTACAACCTGGATGATGTAGAACAAAAAATAATAATGAAAGTACTTAAGCAAAACCAGGGCAATATTACACAAGCAGCTAAAGAACTTGGATTAACAAGAACTTCTTTGTACCGAAGAATGGAAAAATATGATCTTTAAAAATTTCAGATTTAATCTTATTGTAAGAGTAATTCTTCTTATTGCATCAATTTTTCTGTTTTATTACTCTTTCTCAACCGATTACTTTTTTACTCCAATCATTGTTGGTGCAGCTATTATTTTTCAGGTTTCTTCTCTGGTCAGATACATAGATAAAACCAACCGGGAACTGACATCATTTCTTGAGTCAATTCGTTTCAATGAATTTACAAGAACTTTTAAAATTGAAGGATTGGGTTCGTCATTTGATGAATTGAATACAGCTTTTAATGAAGTTATAAATGATTTCCAGCGAGTACGCTCAGAGAAAGAGGAACATTTCTATTATTTACAAACCATCCTTCAAAACATTGACATTAGTTTAATTGCCTTTCAAAATGACGGGACCATTGAATTGATAAACAAATCAGCCAAGAAGCTATTCCAGGTATCAGGCTTAACAAATATCACAGGACTGGAAAATATGAGCAAAGAACTGGTTGATCTTCTTTTCAGAATAAAACCAGGACAGAGTGAATTGGTAAAGGTATACGATGAAGACGATTTCCTTCAGCTTGCAGTTTATGCTACAACCATAAAGGTAAAAGATAAGCTTATCACCCTGGTTACAATCAAAGATATTCAGCATGTTCTGGAAGAACAGGAAACAGAGGCATGGCAAAAATTGATCAGGGTGCTGACTCATGAAATAATGAATTCAATTACTCCAATATCCAGTCTGTCATCAACACTTGAGAATCTTCTAAAGGAATATTCTTTCGAAGGAAAAGGGGAAACTTCTGTCGATAATGAAAGTCTTATCGAAATGGAAAAAGCGCTTCAAACCATTAACAAAAGAAGCAATGGTTTATTGCATTTTGTAAACACTTACAGAAATTTAACACGCATACCAAAACCAAATTTTGAGATTTGTAAGATCGAGGAATTATTCTCAAACATAAATCTGCTCATGGCCAAAGAAATTGATAAGCAAAAAATCAAGCTTATCTCTACTGTTGAACCTCCTAAACTGGAAATTACAGCCGATGAACAGTTAATTGAGCAAATACTGATCAATCTTATGAAAAACTCGATTCATGCTCTTAAAGGCAGGACTGGCAATGAAATTCATTTGAATGCCTTTTACAACAAAAGAGGTCGGTTCACCATACAGGTAGCTGATAATGGTCCTGGGATACTGCCTGATGTTCTTGATAAGATCTTTATTCCATTTTTTACAACAAAAACTTCCGGATCAGGAATTGGTCTGGCATTATCCCGACAAATTATGCGATTGCATGGTGGTACAATTACAGCGTACTCTAAGCTTGATGAAGAAACAGTATTTACACTAACCTTTTGATTGTTTAATTGTTACTTCATAATCTCCAAACCTTACAATATCACCGGGTCTGAGCTTTGCTCTTTTTCTGTTTTCAACAGTATTATTTAGTATAACCTCACCATTCTCTATCATTAATTTTGCATGCGCGCCACTTTGTGCAAAACGAAGCAATTTCAATAACTTATACAATTCAATGTATTCACTGCTTAGTAAAAAGTCCCTTGATGTCATCTACAATGTATTGAATGATGAATATCTAAAATTAGCTCAATTTGGAATAATAATATTGTTGCTCAAATCGAAATAAAGCCATAATGGCATATGATTTTAATGTTTGAAGTTCTTAAAAAGAAGAAATATCAAACATTTTGTCAGTTAGAATTGATACTTCTTATTTATAATGAATTCCTATTTTAAGTAGTAACACATTAATAATCAAAGAGAAATATTGAAATTAGTATTTATATATCTATATATTTAGATATTATGGTACGTTATTTGGTCTCGTGATCTCATAAAACAATTAAAAATAATATTATGGCACTTCAACATCTAACGAAAGACACATTTAAAGAGAAAATATTTAATTTCGAAACAAATAAAGAATGGAAATTTGAAGGCGAGCGACCAGCAATCATTGATTTTTATGCTGATTGGTGTGGACCTTGCAAGATTGTTGCTCCTATCCTGGAGGAGTTGAAAGAGGAATATGGTGATAAACTTGATATCTTTAAGGTGAATACAGAAGAGGAACATGAAATATCTGCAATGTTTGGAATACAAAGCATTCCAAGTTTATTGTTTGTTCCAAAAGATGGACAGCCACAAATGGCAATGGGAGCACTACCGAAAGAGACCTTTAAAAAAGCAATTGGCGACGTACTGAAAGTTAATTAATGAAAGAGAAATATAAAAAGTATTATCTCACCATAATTATATCAATTCTTGGTATAATAGGGGGTTATCTATATTGGAAGTATATTGGTTGCAAAACAGGATCATGTCCGATTACTTCCAAGTGGTATACAACAGCCATTACCGGCGGTTTATTAGGATACCTGGTTGGTGATACAATAAACGATTTCCTTCAGAAGAAGAAAAAACAATGAAAGAAATCTGGAACAAACGGTATTCAATGAAAGAGTATGCGTATGGGAAGACTCCTAACTTGTTCCTGAAAAATTTCATTGATAACGAACCTGAAGCAGGGAGTATGCTTTTGCCTGCTGAAGGTGAAGGTCGTAATGCAATTTATGCAGCCCTTAAAGGATGGGATGTTTATGCTCTGGATTACAGTGAATCTGCAATTAACAAAGCCTATGTTCTAGCCTCCGAATATCGGATGAAGATCAAGTATGAGCTTGCGGATTTGGTTGAATGGGATAAAAATATAAAAGTGGATGTTGTAGCATTTATTTTTGCTCATTTTAATCCACAAATAAGAGAATCAATACATAGAAAGTTCATTAATAAGCTAAATCCTGGTGGTAAAATATTGATTGAGGCCTTCTCTAAAAAACAACTTCATTATGATTCAGGTGGGCCAAAAGATTATGACTGGTTATACTCATCTAAGATTTTAAGCAACGATTTCAAAACTATGAATATTCAATCACTTCAGGAAAGAATCGTAATGCTTGACGAAGGGAAATTGCACCAGGGAGAAGCTAGTATAATACGAATGATAGCACAAAAAACTTAATAAAATGAATTATTATTTTTCTAAAACACTTCAAAAAACATATGAAGAAGCACATCCGTATATTGAAGAAAAATTAAAAAACTTCGGTTTTGGTATTGTAACCGAACTCGAAATGCACAAAAAATTTAAAGAGAAATTAAACATCGACTTCAGACCCTATAAAATTCTGGGTGCATGCAGCCCAAAACATGCTTTTGAAGCTATTTCCACAGAAGAACATATAGGCCTGATGCTGCCCTGCAATATTGTAATACAGGATAAGGGCAATAATGAGGTGGAAGTTTCAGTAATTGATCCGATAGCCTCAATGCAAGCAGTAAATAATCCAGATTTAGCAAATACAGCTGCTGATATTCAGCAGAAACTAAAAGAGTTTATTGAGTCGTTGTAAGATTGGATCAGGAAAATTGTTTTATTAGCATTTGCCTGTCAACTTTAAATGCATGATTCCTGGGAAGCTCATTAACATATACAATTTCCTTTGGTCGCAGATGTTTTGGCAATTCGCTCTCAAGCATGCTTTTAATTTCATTTTCTGTTACCTCACTGCCTCCCTTTTCTACGATCAGAACAACTTTCTGACCCAGTTTGCTATCAGGAAGACCAATTACCGAACAATCCATGCCTGTTGATTTGGAAATTACTGCTTCAATTTCTTCAGGTACAATTTTTATTCCTCCTGAATTAATCAGATTGTCAAACCTCCCAATCCATCTGAACTGTTTTGAATCGATAAGATCTACGACATCGTTGGTGACAATTTTTTCTTTCAGGTAAGCTGCTTCGACTATTAAGCAGTCTCTATCATCAACAGAAAATTTTACATCAGGCAAAGCTTTGTAATATCGCTCATGCTCTAATCCGCTCAATCTTTTTATAGCTACATGTGAGCAGGCTTCTGTCATTCCATATGTAGCATATACATCAATAGTTAAATCACGCAACATAACTTCCAGTTCATCCCTAATTTCTGCTCCTCCAATGATTAACTTGTTTATTCGGCGGAGTGTTTCAACACTATTCAGTGAATTGTATACCTGCAAAGGGACCATTGCACAAAAATCAATTTTCTTCAATCCACTGAAATCAGGCATACTTGTTGGTTCAGTCAATAATAAATTCAGGCCCCCAATAAAAGCTCTAACGATCATCATTTTACCAGCTATATACTCGATAGGAAGACAAAGGAGTGCATTTTGCCCGAATTTTAAATCGAAAAATTCACAAGTATTCCGAGCAGACTGAATCATCGTCTCTTTTAAGAGGTTCAGTTTTTTTTGTTTTCCTGTTGTGCCTGATGATTTCTGAACAATATAATCTTTCTCATTTATCCACTCCTTAATAAATTCATAGACTCCTTTTTCCCATTGTGGAACACTCTTCTCTTCAATCATGCTCTCACAAAGGTCCTTTAGCTCATCTATCGGATGAATTTTATTGTTTAATAATAGTCCATTACAATTATTCTCCATATCCCTTATCAGTTAGAAGTGAATAATCTAAGATCCCAATTTTTACGAGGGAAATAATACAACTTTTCTTTGGTTAGTGCAAGTGGACTGTGGATATTATTTTTAAACAATGCTCCTGTACTCAATCCATGATGCATTGGGCTAAACAGGGTATACGTCCATTGAGCTATAGCATTTAAACCAATGTTTGTTTCAAGTGAAGATGTTATCCACCAACCGATATCCATCTCATTTGCCAGCTTAATCCATTCTTCACAAGCCTTAATTCCCCCTAACATACCTGGCTTCAGAACAATGTATTGAGGTTTGATTATTTTAAGCAATTGCAATTTATTCTCAATGGGATATTTGCCAATGAGTTCTTCATCGAGCGCAACCGGGATCGGCGATTTTTCGCAAATAATCGCCATTTCTTCGAGTTGTGCAGGCATAATAGGTTGTTCGATGCTATGAATTTCGAGTTCTGCCAATAAATTAATTATATCCGGAGCTTCTTTAGGCGAAAATGCTCCATTTGCATCAAGCCTTATCTCAAGATCTTCCTTTCTAAACTTATTCCTCAGATAAGATAATATCTCGTATTCGTCATTGAAATCAATTGCACCAATTTTTATTTTCAGACATCGAAATCCCTTCCTTAACTTTTCCTTTATTTGTTGGTTTAATTCCTTTTTATTACCCATCCAAATCAAGCCATTTATTGGAATAGCATTTTTTCCTTGTGTGAAGCTGGACGGATACAATATTTTGCTGCCTCCATTTTCAAGATCTTTCAAGGCTATTTCAAGAGCAAAATTTATTGAAGGCCAATTATGCAAGGGTATTTTAAAATTGAACTTACCAACATTAATTTTTTCTACAATATGGTTAAGTTTCTTTTCAAATCCATCTACATCATCCATGCTAAGTCCAGGGAAAACAGAGCACTCTCCTATCCCTACAATCTCCGGATTATTGCTATCATAGAGTATAAGAAAAAAAACGTCCTTTTTCTGTAGTATGCCACGAGAGGTTACAGCAGGTCGTTCAAACTCAAATCTGTGATATCTGGTAATAGCTTTAATCATTACAAAATCAATCCTATGCCAAAGGTAATTGAAAAAGCGAAAGTGCTAAGTGCAAGCTTTTTTAATTCATTGTTCAACTCCATTGGCACTGTATTTTGTAATACAACACGAATATTAAGAATAAAGAGAGGAAATGTTAACAAAAATAAAAATTGATAGATAGAATTAAAATACCTGATAGTATATACCAGGCTAAAGACCATGGATAATGATATCAGTGCAACATGATAATATTTCGCAAATTTCTTACCTATTCGAACAACAAGTGTTTTCTTACCGGAAAGAGTATCATTATCTATATCCCTCATATTGTTCAGGTTTAAAACCCCTGAGCTAAGCATTCCTATTGCAGATGCAGGAAGAAGTATCCACGGATTCATAGTATGAGTATGCAAAAAGAAGGTGCCAGCAACTCCTACAAATCCAAAAAAAAGAAATACAAAAAGATCACCTAAACCAAGATAACCGAAGGGATTTTTACCCATTGTATATTTAATGGCTGCGAAAACCGCAGCAATGCCCAATACAAAGAATAACAGTATGTTTCCAATATCACGCAGTCCGATTAATATCAATGTACTCCCTGAAAGAAGGGACAATACAACAAATAAGATGATCATTGTAAGCATCTGTTTCTTGCTGACCATACCATGTTGTGTCACTCGTTTTGGGCCTACACGTTTTTCATTATCTGCTCCATGTACACTATCTCCATAATCATTTGCCAAATTAGATAAGATCTGTAAAAAAAGAATGGTAATGGAAGAAAACAAAAAAATCAGCCAGTTAAAATCCCCTTCAGTATAAGCAAGAAAACTTCCTAAAATAGCGCAGGATAATGACAAAGGAAGTGTTCTTAATCTGAATGCTTTTAACCAGATGCTTATTTTCATTACAGACAAATTATTAAGGTAATTTAGGATACTTATCGAAGTCCGGTTTCCGTTTTTCCAGGAATGCTTTTTTCCCTTCCTGCGCTTCTTCAGTCATATAATAAAGCATGGTGGCATTCCCGGCAAACTCCTGCAAACCAGCCTGACCATCTAATTCTGCATTTAAGCCTGTTTTAATCATACGAAGAGCGAGTGGGCTTTTCTCCATAATCTTTTTACACCAGCGTACTGTTTCATTCTCCAATTCCACCAGTGGAACAACCTTATTTACCAAACCCATATCCAGGGCTTCCTGTGCTGAATATTGTTCGCATAAAAACCATATTTCGCGGGCCTTTTTTTGCCCAACGATCCTGGCAAGATAAGAAGACCCAAATCCAGCATCAAAACTTCCAACCTTGGGTCCTGTCTGACCAAATTTCGCATTATCAGAGGCAATAGTAAGATCACAGACTACGTGAAGTACATGTCCCCCTCCAATTGCATAACCATTTACCATTGCAATTACAGGTTTAGGCAAGGATCGGATTTGTTTCTGCAAATCAAGGATATTCAATCTTGGCACTCCATCCTTCCCAATGTATCCTGCATGACCTTTTACATTCTGATCTCCACCACTGCAAAATGCTTTATCTCCTGCCCCTGTCAGTATAACAACAGAGATATTCTGATCTTCCCGACAATGAACCATTGCATCGCACATTTCTTTCGTGGTTTCTGGAGTAAAAGCATTGTGATAACGAGGTCGGTTTATTGTAATCTTGGCAATGCCCTCAAAGAAGTCAAAACAAATCTCATCGTATTCTTTAATCGTTGTCCATTTACGAATTTCATCCATAATTGAATGTTTTTATTCAGGATTATCAAATGAAGGCGTTTTTTCCATGATCAGGTCAAATGATATTTTGTTGTATTCTGAGTTGGTTTTCACTTCCATTAACAATGGTTTATTGCTTTCTTTAAAAAAATCCGGAAGAAGAGATTTCAACTGCACCTCATCTTCAATACAAAAATAACCTAAATTAAATGCTTCAGCTAGTTTTTGAATTTGAACAGGATGATGCGCTTTGTATAATTTAGTAAAACCTTTACTTTCAGAAGGACCATCAATAAGATTAAAGATATCGCCGCCTGAATTATTAATTACTATTATTCTCAGCTTGCTTGACAATTCCCGGTTCCAAAGTGCATTTGAATCGTATACAAAACTCAGATCACCTAAAATTGCCACTGTTAGCAAATTTGAGGCATATGCGGTTCCTGAAGCAGTAGAAAGACAACCATCGATACCAGATACTCCTCGATTTGAATAATACCTGATATCCTTCCTGGCAGGAAAAATCTGAGAATAACGAATTACACTGCTATTGCCCAGTTCGAGATTTGCTCCTGGTGGTAATTCCTCCAATATAGATTCATAAACCTTCAGATCTGAAAACGACACTGTCTGGATAATCTTCATTCTCTTATCAATAGATTCAGCTTTTGCATCCAACCATGATTTCTGAAATCGTTCATCCTTCTTTTCTGAAGTTATTTCACACAGTAACTTATAAACCTCTGAATGGTGCGATGCAATTACTGTATTTGATTTTTGAAAGGTATCTATAACAGATTCATCCATGCCAATTCTCCAACATTCAACTTCATTTAAATTCCTGATATACGATTTTAGCTTTTTAGAAACTATCTGGCCTCCGGAATAAATTACCAGCTCCGGAGACACAAGCTCATCTTGCTTACATTGCGCCAATAATAATTCTGGAATATCAATGATATGTTCTCCCTTTGTGTTTGCAATATTTTCAGCGATTACAATCACACTCTCATTATGCGCAAGTGATTGCAATGCAGAGGAGGTATCAGAACTTTCAAGATCCTGTCCATGAACAATCATTACTTTACTCGCCTTCCTATATTTTTCTCTTAGCACATCTGACAACAAATTCTCAGGATTCTGATCATTTGAGCTTTTTTTTAGTAAATCACTTGATGCAGAGGGTAAATTATCGTAGAGGGGTTCCAATAAAGGTACATTGATATGAACGGGTCCTTTTGATTCAGAAATGCTAGTGTCTAAGGCTTCAAAAAGAATACTATGTGTTTCCTGAAGAATGTCATAAGAATGAATATTTTGTGGGAGATGATAACTTGCTTTCACTATATTTTTGAATACATTTTTTTGCCTGATAGTCTGATTATCCTGCTGGTCAATCAATTCTTCAGGCCGGTCAGCAGTTATAGCTATTAAAGGAATCCTTTGGTAGCGAGCTTCGGCCAAAGCCGGCCCGTAGTTTAAAACCGCAGTTCCTGAGGTGCATATCATTACAACCGGTAGATTAATGGTTCTAGCCAGGCCAAGTGAAAAATAGCCAGCACTTCGTTCATCAACAATACTAATGCAATCTTCTCCAAAGCGTTGATAAAAAGCCTCTGTTAATGGAGCATTCCTGGAGCCAGGGGAGATTACTATATACTTTACACCCCTTTGAAAACAAATTTCACTAAGGTCTATAATATGTTGTTTTGGATGCAACATTTATTGAATTTGCTGAACAACAGAGAGTAGAGTATCTGCTTTAATTTCAGTTTCTTCCCACTCATCTTCCGGTACAGATTCATCGGTAATTCCACCACCAATAAATAATGCAAGTTCATTTTCAAGAACTTTCATACAACGCAGATTTACAAACAACTGCAATCGATCATCAATACCAACAGGTCCCAGGTATCCGGCATAATATTCTCTGTTATGCTTTTCCATTCCTTTAATGAATCCCAGTGATTTTTCTTTTGGCATTCCGCATATTGCAGATGTTGGATGCAAAGCATTAATTAGCAAATTAAGCCTATCTCCAACCTCACTATAATGAAAACTAAAATCAGTACGCAAGTGTATCAGTTCCCCTGCCCTTTTTGTGTAAGGTCCTTTTACCTGGTATTCTTTAATTTCATATTCTTCCAAAACATTTAGTATGTTTTTGGTCACATATTCTTGCTCAACAAGTTCTTTATGGTTCCAGTTGGAAAAATCCATATTGCTTTCGCTATAAGGACGTGTACCGGCAAGGGAAACTGTAAAAAGTTCATTTTCTCTAGCACAGATCAATGGTTCAGGACTAGCGCCAATCCAGCAATGATCTTTAAAACGGCTTAAATAAACAAAAGCATTTGGATAAGACTTACATAGCAATTCAAAGATCGTACTCAAATGACCAAGGAATGCTCCGGGAATAATCTTTACTCTCGAAAGAACAACTTTATCGTATTCCCCTTTTTTAATCTCTTCTATAGTTTTTTTAATCTGATGAAGGTATTCTGAATTATGAGTCTCTTCAGGAGAAATATGCCCAGCTCCATTGAAAACTGGCGATTGTATACTGCTAAGATTTTTTACTTGTTCAGATGTCAGAGTTTCACGAAAAATAAAATCTGGCCTAATAAGGTATATTTTATCAGATGAATTTTTTGAAAAAGGGGCAATAAGAAATCCCACTTCAGCAGAGACATTATCCAAACAACTTAAAGCTTTCAATTGCTGATCTTTCTGAACAACGAGAGAAATTTCTCTCTGACCAGGTAAGCGGTAAATTGAAAAAACAAGTCGCTTTTCCAAACATATGTTAAGGGCATCGAGAACTGTTTGTTCAATTGCAGTTTTATTCCCTGTTATGTTCATTTTCCCTGGTCCTTTTCTATTATTACATTAGTAACCCTGGCAACAGAAATAAGTTTCCCGTCTTGTGAAGAAATTTTTACATCCCATACATGGGTTGAATTCCCCTTATGAACTAATTCAGCCCTTGCAATTACTTCTCCCGAGCTGAGGGTGGATATATGATTACCGGTTACCTGCAATCCAAGGACATTGTATTTTTTTTCATCAACCAAAAAAACAGAACCTGCACTGGCAACTGTTTCTGCCAGAGCCAGAGAAGCCCCACCATGCAGTAGACCCATGGGTTGAAGTTTATTTTCATCGACTGGCATGCGTGCCACCACATAATCATTACCAAATTCCAGAAACTCGATATCAAGATACCCTATGAAGGTGTCTTTGCATATCTTATTTATTTCCTCAATAGTCATATTGTATCCCTTTCAATCTGAATTCAAATATAAGAAAACCACCTTTAAGAAAAACTGATAAATCATATAGAGTTATTTATTCAGCTTGCTTTTCAGCAACAATCAGATTTGCAGCTCCCATAAAATATTGTTTCACCTTTACCATTTCAAATCCAAATCTTGTTAAAAGTTGCTTTATCTCATCAATACTAAAAAAATTTTCTGCAGATCTTACCAAGTATTTATATGCCTTCCAATTTCCAGACAATAGCCCTCCCAGTGGTATTAGAATAACATGCAAATGAAGCCTATACAATAGCTTAATTACAGGATTTGAAGGTACGCCGCTTTCCAGAATAATCAATTTTCCACCTTCCTTTAACACCCGATTCATTTCCCGCATGTGTTTTTCAAGTGCAGGATTATCATAACAAAGATTTCTAAACCCAAAAGCAATTGTCATACAATCGTATGTTTTGTCTTTGAATGGAATATTTGCTGCATCACCCTGTATAAATTCAATGTCCTTCAATTGTTTTTTTGAAACCTTGATTTTAGCATAGTCCAGCATATCACCGTTAAAATCATAGCCTGTTATTTTCATTGTTCGATCAGAAAATTCGGCTATTTTTATAGCAACATCGCCTGTTCCACAGCAGAGATCAATAACTACTTCCGGATTATATGATAAGCAGTACTTAGCAGTATCCTTTCTCCATCTTTTGTCCATACCAAAAGTAAAAAGCCCGTTAACCAGATCATAACTTCTGAATATTTGCGAGTAATACTCTTTCAATGGATATTTTGCTTGTTCTGTCTTTCTCATTCTATGAATTTGAAGAGTCTTCTATTTATCTGCCATGCGAAGCAAACGGCAGGTTTCAGATAAACTATCTGATTCAATGACTTTATTTCCGATACTTACTTTCCAATGCTTACCATCTACAACAACTTTATTTGAGTTCTTTTTACCAGTGGCTTCAATTATAAAACCAATTCGACCCAGAGCCTGCCTGGTTATTTCCAAATATTCCCCACCTCCTTCAAGAATAACCGAACCAACAGACTTCGTGTTCATTCCAAAGTTTCCGGTAATTGAACTAAATTGTAAAAGTTCATTGCCAAAAACTACATCCAAATATCCAGAAGAAATAAGTTCTTCAGGAGTTCCTTTGTAAATGGTCTGATCGGATAACATTAGCCAAATCTCATCTGAAAGCTTTAAAGCGAGGTCCAGTTCGTGCGTTGCTACCAGTACAGAGCGTTGCGAAATGCGGGTAAGTTGTCTTAAGAGTGTCATTATGCCCACTTTATTAGGAATATCCAGGTGAGCTGTAGGCTCATCGAGTAACATTACCGGAGCATCTGAAGCAAGACCCTTAGCAATAAAGGTCCTCTGTTTTTCACCATCGCTTAAAGTGCCGAACTTTCTATTTTTTAACTCTACAAGGCTAACATTCTCCAACGATTCAATTATTTTTTGCCTGTCATGCAAAGAAAGCGTACCCATCCAGTTAGTATAATTGTATCTTCCTATGGCAACAATCTCAGAAACAGTGATATTCCCAACTGCCGAATTGTCTGTTAGCACAACACTTAAAAGATTACTTCTTTCTTCATTTGATAATTCTTGTATCTCCGTGCCTTCAAAAAATATCTTACCACTTACCGGTGATTGTATTCCTGCCAATGTTCTGATAAGGGTAGATTTACCACAACCATTAGGGCCAAGAAGACAAATAAACTCACCTTCAATCAATTTTTCGTTCACATCTTTTTGAAGTAACTTGAGTACTCCACCTTTCCCGGAATAACCAATGGCTAAATTATCAGTAGTCAAATATGTTTTATGCTCGGGTGCCATCAGAAAGCAATGTTCTTGTTTTTTCGTTTAATAATAATCCATATCACAACCGGGGCCCCAAACAAAGCTGTAACAGCATTTATTGGCAATACCATGCTATGTCCCGGTATTTGCGACAAAATGTCGCATATCAGCATCAATATTGATCCGGCAATAATAGAACCTGGCAATACAATTCTATGATTCGAGGTATCAAACAGCAAACGTACTATATGAGGTACTGCCAATCCGATAAAAGCAACTGGTCCTGTAAATGCAACCAGTCCTCCGGTAATTAAACTTGTAGAAATAAGGATAGTATATTTTACACGATTCACACGTACACCTGTGGCTCTTGCATTTTCTTCACCCAACAACAAAGCATTCATAGGTTTAATTAGAAAAACTCCTATTAGTAAGCCACCAAATACCAAGGGAATTATTAACTGCAACTGTTCCCAGCTTGTAGATGATAAACTTCCAAGAGTCCAGATTACGAATTTCTGCACTAGCTCAGGTTCACTGAAATATTGTAAAATGCTAACAATAGCAATTGCAAGACTGCTAAACATAATTCCCACAATGAGCAAAGAAACTGTATCTCTTACTTTTGAAGAAATTCCAACAATAAGGAGAAAAACAATGGAAGAACCCACCACTGAAGCTATTACCTGGCCCCCAATTCCATAAAAGAGAAGGCTGCTTATTTTCAGGAATGGTAACACTGAAGAAGACATTACAAATAATGCAACCCCTAAACTTGCTCCTGAGCTGATACCAAGTACATAAGGACCCGCAAGGGGATTACGAAATAATGTCTGCATCATCAATCCTGCAACCGATAAACCTGCACCGGTTACAATTGCTGTAGCAGCCCTGGGGAGACGCAAGTGAAAAACAATATAGGTCCAACCGGAATTATGTGAATTCCCAACAAGTATATCAAAGTACTGATTGAGTGGAATAAAAACACTTCCCAGCCATAGATCCAGCAAAAATAAAAGAATAAGCGGCATCAATAAAGCAAAAAGTACAATGGTAATTATCCTATTCCTCATAGATCAGGGTTAAAAGTCTTATTCCATTTTTTTAAGATAATAAGGATCAAAATTCGAATCTAACAATTCAGGATGAAATACCCAGATTAAATCCTTTAATACTTTATCGGGTCGAGTAACACCGCTTTCAAAATAATCCAGGCCTCCATTTGGATTCACTCTCTTGCCAAAGAAATAAACATTCCCTTCACGAAAAGATTTAAGTTTTGTGTAGCGGCTGTCAATGTTCAACAATTCTTTTCGTTTCCCTGTAGAAGGTCCGAACCAATAATCCGCCTCAGCCTGTTTGTCAATAACAAACTCGAAGCTTACTGGTATAGATCCTTTGTTGCTATCCGTACGCCAATAATATTCAGCTCCAGCATCTGCATACATTTTAGCAGAATAACTTTGACCTCCAGCTGCATACCAAACTCCTTTATAACTTGAGCCATCAAGGACAGTTGGCTTTACCTTTTCCTCCGAGCTTAATTTAATAAGTCTCCTATACTCCTTTTCTATTGAGCTAAAAATCGAATCGGCCATTTCATCTTTTTCAAAAAATGCAGCAACAAATTTTATCCATTCAGCTCTCCCTAAAGGGTGATTTTCCATGAATTCAAGGTTAAATGCAACCGGTAAAGCAGCCTTAATTATTTTATCATCCACCGTTTCTTTTGAGCCATAAATATATTTCATTACAATATCCGGAGAATGGTTAATAATCATCTCAGCATTCACAAGATGAGTATTTCCCAAATCCGCTAACTTCCCATCCAAATACCTGCCATACAATACCGAATCATAGATCAATTTGGCATCGCTGCATCCTGTAATCCTTTTGCCTTCATTGATTAAAGCCATCATGGCTACATTCGTTGAAGAAAGACAAGCCACACGATTTACAGGAATCACTATTTGGAAATCACATCCAGATACATTGATATTCTTATCGCTTGTAATGCAGTATGAAGCCAAGGTATCAGGTGGATTCCATGGATCGAAAACAGTAATTAATTTATAATTTTTATACAAATGAATATCAAATCCTTTTGCATATTTTATCTCCTGTTTAGAGTAGAATACTGATTCCTGCTCAGAATTAATTGAAGATTGAGTATTTCTGTCTG
>CAYWBC010000026.1:0-50531 GCA_964456285.1 uncultured Bacteroidales bacterium | reverse complement strand
AATATAAAAACTACAAAATCATTTAGAGTTAATAATAGACAAAGCTTCCTTAATTTTTTCATCCATGAGCAAAAGCCCGTTAATCCAGTGAATCTTTGTTCCTTCACGTTCCATCTTTCTGAACCATGTCATCTGCCTTTTTGCAAACTGATGAATTGCAATATTTAGTCTCTCCACCATACTATCATAATCCAGCTCACCTGTTATATACATAGTGATGAACTTGTATTCCAGTCCATAATAAATCAGGGTTTCAGCATTGACTCCCAAATTCAGCAGAGCTTTTACTTCTTCCACCATTCCGTTTTTCAATCTTTCCTGCAGCCGTCTGGTGATTTTATCGCGTCTTATGTCTCTTGGTATTTCAATGCCCAGGTAAACCGGATCAAGATCAGGGTATTGCAGTGTAAGTTCAGGATTCTTTTTGTAGTACTCCTCGATTTCGATGGCTCTCACGGCTCTCTTGATTGTGTCAGTATCGCTTTTATTATGAAGTTTTTTATATCCTCTGAGAATCAACTCAAGCTCTTCCAAAGTTTTATTTTCCAGGCTGTGTCTTAGTTCATTGTTTACAGGTACAGCCGTTAGCTTGTAGCCTTTTGTCACAGCCTCGATATACATTCCTGTTCCGCCGCAGAGTATTGGATATTTTTCCTTCTTGCGTATGGAGGAAATTACTTCAAGAAAATCTTTCTGAAATTCAAAGACATTGTATTTGTATCCCGGCTCATGTATATCGATCAGGTGAAAAGGTATTTGATGGCCATCTACCAAATAATCTTCATAATCTTTTCCTGTACCAAGGTCCATTTTCCGATAGATTTGCCTGGAATCGGCACTAATTATTTCACCTCCAATTTGGTGTGCCAGATGGGCTGCAAATTCTGTTTTTCCTGTGGCTGTTGGACCCAGAACAACAATAAGCTTTTTATTTACAGGAGATGGTACCAATAGTATTTGTATCTTGCTATTCCACAAATTTACTTTTACTTTGCATTTCGCAAAATATATAAGCTACGAATGGCCAATAAAATTGACATACGAAATAAAAAAGCATTACGCGACTATGAATTGATGGATAAATATGTTGCGGGAATCGTTCTTACCGGTACTGAAATAAAAAGTCTTCGTATGGGAAAGGCAAGTCTTGGCGATGCCTTTTGTTTTTTTAAGAACCATGAGCTTTGGGTGCGCAATATGCAAATTGCTGAATATGCAAATCGTGGCTATTCAAATCATGATCCTGCCTGGGATAGAAAGTTATTGCTTAACACAGCTGAATTGAGGAAGTTAGAAAGAAAAACCAAAGAACGGGGCTTTACAATTGTGGCTACCCGACTATTCATTTCAGATACAGGGTATGCAAAGCTTAATATTGCACTGGCGCGAGGTAAAAAAGAATACGATAAACGGGAAGATATCAAAAAGCGAGATACAAAACGACAACATGATCGATTAATGAAATTGTAGAGGAGAGGTTTATTGTGAAAAGAAGAAATTGTTCAGCTCATAAATATCATCTGATTCCAGATCCGATTCAAAATCGAAGTAATTGTCAATCTCATCCAGTATTTCATCAAAGGAGATATAACCATCACCATCTGCGTCAACCTTCTTGAATTTCTCAGGAATTTCCTCATATGTAGCCTTTTCATAAAGACTATATGAAGAGGGAGTTCTTAAGTATAATTCTACTTCATCTCTTGATACTGCATTTGACATATCCAATCGCACAATAAGATCATCCTCTGATATTTCAACTCCCCGCTCATCTACATAGGCTCCATAGCGAGAAAGAGGTTCATCATCAAGGTAATTGGGAATTTCATCATAGTCATCATCAAGAGGGCAACCTGCAGTATCTGTTTCCACACCAAATGGAGTGTCTGGACACTTATCCCAGCCATCCATGTAACCATCATTGTCTTCGTCTCCAATTAATGTAAGATCAAGTTCAACATCAGCAAACAGGCGCTGAACAGCAAGTGTTTTTTTGCTTGAGAATAAATCGAGGTGCAGCGAAAGATAAGTGTACATGAAATCATCAAATCGTTTATCACCTACAACTCCTAAATCAGGGTCATTCTTTGAACTTACATGATCAATTACATCGGTAAAAGTAAAATGATAGGATGTAGCAAGTCGCAACATAATTCTGTCAGATAACCAGAAATCGAGACCAATATCAACCGGAATAGCGAAACCATATTGCGGATAATCTCCAAGCCCCCAGTCATATTGTCTAAGGTCAGTTTCATAATTATAATCCCTTTGAATAGGTCTTATACCAAGTTCTGTATAGGGTCGATCATATATATTCCCATCAGGACCATAGTGATACTTATAATTGGTAGTTACACCCTCAAAAGTAATATTGGCAAAACTATCAATTTTTGAGTTGAAGGTTATTACTTCAAAACCAACTGAAATAAAGGGGTGAACTCTTCTGTATTTCTTATAGAAATTGTCAAAATCATAATTGAGATTTACACCAAATAAAAGTATATCAGATTTGAAATTCATATTTCGGTTCAGATCCACATAAGAACGCTCATTTCCGGAAAGAGTACCTAGCATAAAAAAGAAATTGGCACGTATAATATGCTTGTTATCAATAAAAGTAGAGATATTCACCTTATAGCCCAAGGTTCCATTCAATGGATTTTGGTTAGCATCACGAACGTCACCAAAAAAATTGAATGTTCCTATACCAAATCCAATAACGGGTTTGTAAACGGGATTGAGGTTATCAACTTCAGTATATAGAAGATCTTCTATATCACCCTGGGAGAATAAAATACCCGGGATAACACAAATGACAAAAACGATTACTATTCTTCTAATACTTCTCATTTACTCCTTATTGTCATTCTATTTATACCACCTTTGATCAGCTATCATTAAACCTTCCTGCACAGTTATCCGGTTACCTCCATTGTAAGCCGACACAAAAGCATCGTCAATGTTAGTAGTGTTCCAAATATGTATTCGATAGTCACGTGCTTCTTTGTAAAGATCAAAGGACCCTACTGAATATTTTTGCCATCCTTCATGGTATTCCTTTCTCACCTCCTTATCCAGGTTGTATTTTTTAAAATACCTTCCTATGTCCACTGATTTATGGCCTGCAGCAAGCTGTACGCGGAAATAAACACCTTCTTCAGGCTCAAGCATATATGACAAGTTAGATTTCGGCTCCCGGGGTTTAGGTTTCATTGTTGTAGTAACAGTTTTTTTAGCAGTTGTAACTTCAACCTCGGCCGGCTTATCAACTTGTGTCATTGCAGGTATTGAAAGTGAAGCGATTAGGCCGCTAATATCTTCAGAATTTATGGAAGCAAGGTCTCTGTCAGTTTGTTGGATATCAATACTCATTGTCTTTTCACCTTCTAAATAAGAAAATTTTCCTGCCAACGGCGGTGGAGAAGTTGATTTAGAGGTAGGGATAAGCTTATAGGATACCAAAAAATATGGTTCGGAGGGAAGGTTCATCCAAAGAAATTTAGCTGTCTTTTCTCTGAAAGTAAAGATTGCTTCTTTTGGATTAATGCTTTCCGCTCTAAAACCTGCAGGTATTGATTCTTCAATCTTCGCAAACTTTTGCTTTGACTCCTTATTGACCAGGATATTTACTATATATCCCTCACCTGAAGATTCAGGGTATGGAGTTTGCCTGATACATGCCATTTGTCCATCTGCTGAAGATGTAGGTATATAAGGGATAACCTGTTGCTCGAAATCATTAATATCAACAATTAAGGCCGGATCTATATTTGGCGATGGTAGTATCACGATTGGGGTACTTTCCATACTCACCGATTTTCGCTCATTTTCATCTATGTAAGAAAATTTGCCTTTAATATTGAATGTTCCTTTCAATCTTTCATCTACTTTAATTCTATAGGTAATAGTAAATTCGTTCTGACTGGGCATGCGAAGCCAGATAAGTCTTACTCTCTTTTCATCAAAAGTAAAATCAGCATTTGAAGAATTATTTGATGTGGCTGTAAGTCCTGCAGGAAATGTATGCTGAAGTCTGGAGAAACTTTCCAAATCACCTTTTTGAATGCTTACCTGAACATCAAACTCTGTACCTGCAACCACCTCATCTGGTACATCCATATTGAGAACTACTCCCGACTGGAAAATCGAACCTATCGAAAGCGCTGCTATAAGATTAATGATAAGTACAATTACTTTATACATCAGGCGATTAAATTAATGTAACCAATAAATTTATAGATATTGACACGTAAGTGCAAAGCGCAATGAACAGTTAGTACAGACAAAATTAATCTAATTTATTGATAAGCAATACTTTAATGTTGTTAATTTCTTTTTATTACGTTCTGCTGACAGAACTAGTTTTTTAAAGTGAGAAAGATCGATTTTCTTAAAAATTTGGACTAAGTAAGTATTTAGAATAAAACTGGTTGATAGTGGCCACAGCCTCTTCAGCAGTATCCACTAGTCTAAAAAGATCAAGATCTTCCGGTGAAATATTTTTTTCTTGTAACATCACATCCTTGATCCATTTTACCAATCCCTCCCAGTATTTTTTATCAGCCAATACAATAGGGAATTTCCCGATTTTTTCGGTTTGAATTAATGTAAGGGCTTCAAAAAGTTCATCAAATGTTCCAAAACCACCAGGCAGTACAATAAATCCCTGGGCGTATTTCATAAACATTACTTTTCTGACAAAAAAGTGATCAAAGGTTATTAGTTTGTCTGAGTCGATAAAAAGATTAGGATCTTGTTCAAATGGCAAATCAATGTTAATTCCAACAGATCTGCCTTTTCCCCTTTTAGCACCTAGATTACCTGCTTCCATTATTCCTGGACCTCCGCCGGTAATGACGCCATAGCCATGTTGTGTGAGCTGAAAGGCTATTTCTTCAGCAAGTTTATAGTATTTGGTACCTGGTTCGGTTCTGGCACTTCCGAAAATAGAAACACACGGGCCAATTCTTGAAAGTTTCTCAAAACCCTCAACAAATTCCGACATGATTTTGAAAATCTTCCAACTATCATATGTCTTTACTTCATTCCAGTTTTTCTTTTTAAAAGCCAGCTTAATTTTATCTTCACTACTTGACATAAATCAATTAATTTATAGATTCTAGGTTTCGGATAAAGATATAACGAATTTTATAGGAATAGTGTTACAAGAACTAACAATTGATATTAAGGGCCAATTCCTTCTGAAGAACTTGAGCTGTATAGCTCGAGTCGCATTTAATTATTTCTTCGGGAGTCCCCTGGCATAAAATATAGCCACCTTCCTGACCACCCTCCTTACCAAGGTCAATTATATAATCGGCAACCTTAATTACATCCAGGTTATGCTCTATGATCATTATTGAATTTCCACGATCAACAAGGTGCTGAAGAACGGTTAGTAAAACACGAATATCTTCAAAATGCAAGCCTGTAGTAGGTTCATCAAGTATATACAGGGTTTTTCCTGTATCTTTCTTTGCAAGCTCTGATGCCAGTTTAATTCTTTGCGATTCACCGCCGGAAAGGGTTGTAGATGGCTGCCCAAGTTTAATATATCCCAAACCAACTTTTTTCAACGCACTAAGTTTATTGTAGATTTTTGGTATGGTTTTAAAAAATTCATATGCCTGGTTAATGGTCATCTCTAGAACTTCGCTAATACTTTGTCCTTTGTACTTAACTTCAAGAGTTTCACGGTTATAGCGTTTCCCGGAGCATTCCTTGCATTCAACATAAACATCAGGAAGAAAATTCATTTCGATGGTCTGTATGCCTGCACCCTGACAAGTTTCACATCTCCCACCTTTCACATTGAATGAAAATCTTCCGGGTTTGTATGCACGGATTTTTGCTTCAGTTGTTAGCGAGAAAATATTACGAATATCTGAGAACAGGCCTGTATATGTGGCAGGATTAGAGCGTGGCGTTCTGCCAATTGGTGATTGATCAACATCAATTACTTTGTCAATGTTTTCTATGCCTGAAATTTTCATATAGGGAAGGGGCTCTTTGCTTGATCGATAAAAATGATTGCTGAGAATAGGATATAAGGTTTCATTAATAAGCGAAGATTTACCACTTCCTGATACTCCAGTGATGCATAGAAATAATCCCAGTGGTAATTTTACAGTTACATTTTTGAGATTGTGTCCGGTTGCTTCAGATAGTTGTAGAAATTTTCCATTGCCAGTTCTTCTGGATTCAGGAACTTCAATTTTCTCTTTACCCTGCAAATACCTGGCAGTCAGGCTATCTGACTTTTCAACTACTGAAGGAATTCCGGCAGAGACTATTTCTCCACCGTGCAAACCGGCAAATGGTCCCATATCAATCAGATAATCTGCAGATTGTATCATTTCTTTATCATGCTCAACAACAATAATTGAATTGCCTGCATTTCGAAGTGCTTTCAGGGCATCAATCAGCCTGATATTATCGCGTTGATGAAGGCCAATACTAGGTTCATCAAGAATGTAAAGTACATTCACAAGTTGGGAACCAATTTGGGTTGCCAGCCTAATTCTTTGACTTTCCCCTCCTGAGAGACTTCTTGATGGAAGATTGAGAGATAGATAGCCTAATCCAATATTCAGCAAAAATTGTATTCTTGTTCGGAGTTCCTTCATTACTTCTGAGGCAATTTGTTTTTGCCTCTCATCCATGAATTGCTCAGCATTTTTTGCCCACTCGGCCAATTCTTTAATATCCATTTCAGCCAGCTCAGCAATGTTTTTTTTATGGATCTTGAAATGAAGAGATTCCTTTTTTAATCGATGTCCTTCACATACAGGACAGATTGTTTTTCGAATAAACTGGTTGGCCCAGTTCGACTCTTTGCTTGAGCTATATCCATTATTGGCCTGTAGATTATTGATGTAATTTACAACCCCCTCAAAACTTAGAAAGTAGTTAGAACTTATTCCGAGGGGTGTATTTTCAAGTTTGAAAGATTCTTCCGATCCGTAAAGAATAATTTTAACAGCATCCTCAGGAATATTTTTTATCATAGTATTGATGGTAAAACCATATTTTCTTCCTATAGCCTCTATTTGCCAGAATATCAGGCTGTTTTTATATTTACCCAAAGGCTCAATACCACCTTGTTTTATGCTCAGTGAGCTGTTAGGAATAATTTTATTTATATCAATCTGGTTAACTGTACCCAAACCATTGCATTCATGGCATGCTCCCTGAGGTGAATTAAATGAAAATGAATGCGGAGCAGGTTCTTCATAAGCAATTCCTGATGAGGGACACATAAGTTGCCTACTGAAAAATTTTGCTTCATTGCTCTCTTTTTCAAGCAGCATAATCGTTCCTTTGCCATGTTGCATTGCTGTTGATACAGACTTCTGCAATCTCTTCTTGTCTGAAGGTTTAACCTCCAATTTATCGATCACAATTTCAATGTTATGTGTTTTGTATCTGTCTACCCGCAAGCCATGCTTAATTTCTGCAATTTTCCCGTCAATTCGAACATAAAGAAATCCTTTTCTCAGAATCTGTTCAAACAATTCTTTGTAGTGGCCTTTTCTTCCTTTTACTACAGGTGATAGAATAAAAGTTTTCTTATTATTAAAATGATTGAGTATTAGTTTGATTATTTGTTCATCGGTATAACGAATCATTTTTTCACCTGTAACATAGGAATAGGCAACTCCTGCACGGGCGAATAATAACCTGAGGAAGTCGTAAATTTCGGTTGCTGTGCCAACTGTTGATCGGGGATTTTTATTAGTGGTCTTCTGTTCTATGCTTATTACCGGACTTAATCCGGTAATTTTATCTACATCCGGGCGTTCCAGATTTCCCAAAAATTGCCGTGCATAAGCAGAAAGGGTCTCAATGTATCTTCTTTGCCCTTCAGCATAAATTGTATCAAAAGCCAGAGAGGATTTACCACTTCCACTTAAACCTGTAATAACAGTTAATTTATTGCGTGGAATGGAAACATCGATGTTTTTTAAATTGTGCACCCGGGCACCATACACTCTTATTTCCTTGTCAGATTCTATGACTTGTTTCTTCTCCTCCAACTTCAACAGGGCTAGATAGTTTATGAATTTATTTAATCAATAATTCTTGCTGTAGGAATTTTGATAAGGTATTCTTTATTGTATTTATTCGTAAGCATATTATCCCGTAACCAGGGATTTAGAAATTTCAGTAATTTATAATTGGTTCCATTCTCCTTCGCAAATTCGCCCCAGTCGTTAACAGGTCCGGAAACTGTAACTAACTTATACCTTGAAGGCTTATACAATTCATCTTTCTCAAAATGAAATCCGTAGGCAACAGGATTCTCAAGAATTAGTTTAATTGCAACTATTCTATATACATACCTTGCTGTTTCTTCATTAAAAAGTAAATCGAAATAATCTGTTTCTCCCTGTCTCTCAATCTGCCTGTTTACTCCCTTGCGGCCAACATTATAGGAAGCAGCAACTAGTACCCAGTCGTTATAATTATTGTACGATTCCTGAAGAAACTTACATGCTGCTTCAGTAGACTTCTCAAGATGATATCGTTCATCCACTTCGTCATTTACCTCAAGCTTATAATCCTGAGCAGTTCCTTCGAGTAATTGCCAAAATCCTGATGCTTGTGCAGGAGACACTGCATTTGATAAACCGCTCTCAGCAACAGCCAGGTATTTAAAATCATCAGGGATATTGTTTTTCTTAAGTATATTCTCAATTACAGGAAAATAACGATTGGCTTTTTTAATGAATAAGATAGTTTGTGAATGATAGTAAGTATTTACAATCAGTTCTTTTTCAAGACCTTCAAAAACATCAAAGTACTCTGTCGGTATTTTTTCACCACAAAATTCCACCTTCTCAGGCATAAAGGGAGAGGTGACGGTAAGGCGAGGGGCTTCCTGGTTTAAAAGATTTGACTTAAAGGCGGATAAAAATATTATGCTTATAAACAGAAGTCCGATTATTGATAAAACAATTAGATAGCTTGATGATTTGCTATAAAATCTACGCGCATTTGCCATAGTAAATAATTTTCCGATTACAGAATAACTCTACAATGGCAAAATTAGACAAATACTAAATAGAATAACGGTTTTAGAATGTTAAAATGAATACTTTACTCCCGCCATGATGCCAAAGGTATAAGGATGGACTTTTGATTCTGTGACATTGTTAATGGGAGATAAATAATATTTAAATATTGGTTCCAGATTAAATAAAACACTGGTGGTAATGGGATAATCAAAACCTATTCCAAAAGAACCACTAAAGTTTATTTTGTTTATGTTTTCAGGATGTTCTGTAATGGGGCCCTGATCGGTAGAAGTAGCCATTGCATCAAAATCGATTAGAAAATTAGTCCATAATCCGCCATTCACGTCAATGCCTAATTTTCGATCAATAATTTTATATCGGATTACAAGAGGAATTTCAAGGTATTCAAAATACTCCTGTACAACATTCTCACCTTTTGCAACAGAAGCAACAGGTTCAGGAACACGATTGTTATCGACGGTGAAGCTTTTATCAAATGTGTAACTTCCGGTTGAATTTGCAATTTCTGTAGGTGTATTGTCTAAATATTCTTGAGTATTTTCAGAAATAACAGCTGCATTATTTGTACCCAGTTTAGAATAATAAATACCCGATTGAAATGAAAACCTTGTATTTGTTCCCATATGAACGTTAAGTCCACCGGCATAGGTTACTATGCCTGATTCAAAATCGTCAGGATCATAACTCTGATTTGTAACATCACTAACAATAACATCCCTGTAGGAATATTGAGGTCCAGCCTGACCTCCTACTGACCAGTGCAAATCGCGATTTTCTTTCGAGTTTGTTTTCTCAGCATAAAATGCAGAATATGAATTGATTTGCGAAGATTGATAAACAGGAACAGCTTTGGATTTGAGATCAAGTGAAATCTCTATATCGGATTCATTAGAAATAGAAGCATTCTCAATATTGGGTTTTAGAGAATTCTGAGTTGTTAACAGAATGTTCTTACGCGACACATCTTTTTTTTCATTAACAGCAGCAATATATTCCTTATTAACTGCGGATTCTTGCATTTCTGTATCAACTACTATATTTTTTTTCGCCAAATTTGCTTGTGTTGTATTGCTATTTGTCCCAGTTTTAGCAAGGATATGTTCATCAGTTAAGTTCTTTTCAATTTTCTGAACAGGAGATTGCACCTGTGTTTCTTCAGTAATTTGCTCAGAATTAGGAGTCTTTCCGGAATATTTAATAATCAAACCACCAATGCCAACTAAAAGAATGACAGCTGCAGCAACTTTCAGAAAAACAGGCATCAATCTTTTTTTCTTAGCGGAAAGAAGATCACTCTCAATACTGCTCCATACTTCTTCAGAGGCACTTGCCTCGTAATCAAATAACTTTTCTTTAAAAAGTTGATCTATATTTCCATTTATTAACTTCATAATGACTTACTTTCTCTTATCCCCTGATTATAATATGCTTTAACCTTTTCCTGAAGGATACTTCTTGCCCTCGATAAATTGGATTTAGATGTTCCTTCTGATATATTTAAAGTGTCACTAATTTCTTTATGTGAATAGCCTTCGATAGCGAACATGTTGAATACTACCCGGTATTGCGGTGATAAATCCTGAATAAAGTTCATCAGTTCCTTAGCGGTTAAATTAACAGTAAGATCATCATAACCAGGATGTTCATATTCAAAACCATCATCAATTAAATTCACCATCTTATGCTGATTCCTGAACCTTTCAAGTGCAGTATTCACCATAATTTTTCTCATCCATCCTACAAAAGATCCATGGGATTTGAATTGATGAATTTTTTCAAAAATTTTCAAAAATCCTTCATGCAAGATATCTTCTGCATCTTGTTTTGACCCCGAATATCTCAAACACACTCCGAACATACATCCACTATACTTTTCATACAGTAACTTCTGAGCTACAGAGTTTTTTCGGCGGCAACCCTGAATGATATTTTCAATGTTATCAATCAATAGTTATAATATACGACAATTCAAAATTAAGGTTTTTATTGACAAATTGAATTATCAGTAGCTGCCCAAATAGGGGATGCAATATAGGCACAAAAGGTTGCGTTATGTTTATTGGAATTTGATATTTGCTATTTTGAGTGTACAATATCGTACAGGCTATGTATCATTATTGTACATAAACTACTGTTTTCGGGTGAACAAAAAGCTTGAATAATTGAACTAATAATCTGTAAAGCAGTATAATATGTCAAATGGCATAATCGTTGAAGCATGATCTCAGTACATTTTAAGAAAACCTATATGATCCGTCTTGAAACAATTCACAAATCATACGTAAATGGCAATAATCGATTACACGTATTAAAAGGTATTGATCTAAATATTGAACAAGGTGAGCTTGTATCTATTGTGGGTTCTTCAGGTTCTGGAAAATCAACCCTTTTAAATGTAATTGGTATACTTGACTCTTACGATAAAGGAAATTATTACCTGGATGATAATCTAATGAGAGGATTGAGTGAAAAGAAAGCTGCCTGGTACCGAAACAGAATGATCGGGTTTGTTTTCCAATCGTTTAACCTGATTTCCTTCAAAAATGCAATGGAAAATGTTGCCTTACCACTGTATTATCAAGGTGTTAGCCGAAAAAAGCGCAATTTGTTAGCGATGGAATATCTGGAAGAGATGGGTTTATCTGAGTGGGCAGAACATTTGCCCAGTGAGCTTTCTGGGGGACAGAAGCAGAGGGTTGCCATTGCCAGATCACTTATTGCAAATCCAAAGATCATACTCGCTGATGAGCCAACGGGAGCACTTGATTCAAAAACTTCTTTTGAAGTGATGGATCTTTTTCAGAAGGTGAATAAAAAAGGTATAACCGTGATAATTGTAACTCATGAGAAAGATATTTCGGAACGAACTGACCGGATTATCAAACTAACTGATGGCATAATTGAGAAGGAATACAAACCACTTAAACAAAACCAATATGCTTGATCTTGATCAATGGCAGGAAATATTTGCCACCATTAGAAGAAACAAGCTGCGAACCATTTTAACAGCTTGTAGTGTTATATGGGGAATTTTTATGCTTGTGATTTTACTTGGTTCGGGTAACGGACTAGCAAAAGGGGTGATGCATAATTTCTCCGATGCCATGAACAGTGTGTGGATGGGTGGAGGAAGAACAAGTATGGCTTACAATGGATTAAATGCAGGAAGAGAAATTCACTTTACGAATGATGATGTAAAATTGCTGGACGATCACTATAATAACAATATAGAGAATTTATCAGCCAGGGAATACATACATGCAGACGCTATCAGTTATAAAAATAATTATGGAGATTTTAATGTTGTTGCCATTCTGCCAGGTCATCAGGTAATTGAGAACCTCAAATTGGTATCGGGCAGGCTATTGAATAAGTTGGACATTAAAGAATACAGGAAGGTGGGTATTATCGGAACTCTTATGAGGGATCAGCTGTTTAAGGAAGAGGATCCAATTGGGAAATACGTTAAGCTTAATGGCCTTAGTTTTAAAGTAGTGGGTGTGTTTGATGATGTTCATGAGGGTGAAACCAAAAGAATTTATATACCACTTTCTCTGGCACATAAAACATTTGTTCCTAAGAATAGAATCGGGGCCATTACCTTCACTACCGGTGATGCTTCCGTAGTGGAATCAAATGCTATGATTGAAGATATAAGGACTAAACTAGCCAAGAAGTACAATTTTAGTAAAGAAGATCAACGTGCCATGTGGAGCTGGAATGCACTTGAGGAAAATCAGAAAATGAATTCCCTTTTTAAAGGGATAAACATGTTTGTGCTGATCATCGGAATATTTACAATTATTGCAGGTATTGTTGGGGTTAGCAACATAATGCTGATTGTTGTAAAAGAGCGTACCAAAGAAATTGGTGTGCGTAAAGCCCTGGGTGCAAAACCTGCATCTATCATTTGGATGATCATCCAGGAGTCTATTTTAATTACTTCTGTTGCTGGTTATACAGGCCTTGTTTTGGGAGTGTTGGTATTGGAAGGGGTTGCAAAAGTTATGCCTGCTTCCGATTATTTCAGGAACCCGGGAATTGATTTTAATGTGGCCATACTTGCTACTATAGCAATTGTGCTAGCTGGTGTTGTGGCCGGATACATACCGGCAAGAAAAGCAGCAAATATTCATCCAGTTGTTGCTCTGCACGACGAATAAAAAATTCAGTTATGATTGATCGAGACAAATGGCAGGAAATTTTTCACACCCTTAGCAAGAACAAGCTGAGGACAGGCTTAACAGCTTTTGGTGTTTTCTGGGGCATTTTAATGTTGATGATAATGCTTGGAGCAGGTTCCGGACTTGAAAATGGTGTTAATTCAGGCATGGGTGATTTTGCTACGAACAGTATGTTTATCTGGGCACAAGGCACAACTATTCCTTACAAGGGATTTCCCCGAAATCGCTGGTATCATTTTAAAAATGATGATATGGTTGCGCTAAGAAACGAAGTCCCTGGTATTGACATTGTAACTCCCACAGTGCATGGTGGAGGCTGGCAGGTCATGTCTACTGTTCTTTACAAGAAACAACGTGGAGAATTTCGTGTAGAAGGTGTAATGCCTGACGAGAACAAGGTTGACCCGGTGAATATTGAGGAGGGAAGATTTCTAAATGAATTTGATATTATTAACAGGCGAAAAGTTGCTTTGCTTGGGTATAGAATTTATGAAGAGTTATTCAAAAATGGAGAATCTGCTGTGGATAAATACATAAAAGTAAATGGCATGTATTTCCAGGTAGTTGGTGTATATAAATCAAAGCATACCGGAGGATGGGGTGAAAATCAAAACTCTGTTATTTTTATACCTTTTAGTACCACACAACAAGTATATAATTTGCCAGGAATAGTGGACCACTTTTCCATTGTTGGTAAACCAAATTATGACATTGTTAAAATTGAGGATCAGGTAAAATCAGTGTTGGCGAAAAGACATAGTATTCATCCTGATGATGATGCAGCCTTCGGCTATCATAATGTTGGAGAGCAATTCAGAAAGATGAGAGGCTTGTTCCTTGGTATACGAGGCCTGATATGGATTGTGGGAATTGGCACATTACTTACAGGTGTGATAGGTGTGAGTAATATTATGTTGATCATTATAAAGGAGAGAACCAGGGAATTTGGCATAAAAAGAGCATTAGGAGCAACTCCAATGAAGATAATTTCTACAATCATTTCTGAATCAGTGTTTTTAACCTCTTTTGCAGGAATGATTGGAATGACTCTTGGAATATATGTAATTGCTTTGGTAAATAAGGCACTGGCGAATGTTAATTCAGATGAGGTTATGTTTTTAAATCCTGAAGTGGATTTTAGCATTGCCATTAAAGCACTTATTATTTTAGTGGTTGCAGGAATTTTTGCAGGGATGATACCCGCCAAACGGGCTGTATCTATTAAGCCTATTGAGGCTATTCGAGATGAAAACTAATTTTTTAAATTAAATATCAAACCATGAAGAAGGTAATTTATATTGTTTTGGGCGTTATTTTATCCGTTGCTATTTTAGGTAGTCTCGTAATGCTCTACAATAAATCAAAAAAGAAGGATGCTATATATGAAACCAAGACACCTTTCGTAGATAATCTAATAAAGAAATCTGTGGCAACCGGTGCAGTTATTCCCAGGAGGGAGATTGCGGTCAAACCCCAGGTTTCAGGAATTGTTTCAGAATTGTATGTTGAGCCAGGTGAAATTGTAAGGAAAGGTGATTTACTTGCCAAAGTCAGAATTATCCCTGATATGGTTGCCCTTAATGGTGCTGAATCAAGATTAAAAAAAGCTCAGCTTCGGCTTGAAGATGCAAAACTGGTATACGACAGGCAAAAGAAAGTTTATGAGCAGGGAGTTATTGCTGAAGCTGAGTTTCAGAAGGTACGTATTGATTACAATTCTGCACTGGAAGAAGTGGAAGCAGCAGAAAATAACCTTCAATTGATAAGAGAAGGGATCACAAAAAAATCAGGAAAGACATCCAATACTTTAATCCGTTCTACTATCGAAGGCATGGTGCTTGATGTTCCTGTTGAAGTAGGGACCTCTGTTATACAGGCAAATACTTTTAATGAAGGAACCACTATTGCTTCTATAGCGGATATGGGTGAAATGATCTTCGAAGGAAAGATTGATGAGACTGAAGTTGGTAAAATTAAAGAAGGGATGATGCTGGAATTGACAGTTGGGGCTATTGAAAATGAGAAATTTGATGCAGTTCTTGAATACATTTCTCCAAAAGGAGTAGAAGAAAATGGGACTGTGCAATTTGAAATTAAAGCACAGGTAAAAATCAGAAAAGGTACTTTTATTCGGGCAGGATATAGCGCAAATGCAGATATAGTACTTGATAGAAGAGACAGTGTCATGGTAATACCGGAAGGCTTAATAAAATTTGAAAAAGATAATGATTCAACTTATGTAGAGATAGAAACTGCTCCGCAGGTATTTGAGAAAAGATATATTGAAACCGGACTATCTGATGGCATAAATATTGAAGTATTATCAGGGTTGAAAATGGAAGACAAGATAAAAGGGATGGAAATTGATGAGAAGAAACAAAAAGAACATGAGGGTTAATATGGGTTGAATTTTAATCAGAAAATTGCAACTCTTTTCGTAGATAGGTTTTAGGTTGAAAATCCCGCGGTTAAAGTGGGATTTTCTTTTGTAGTTAAAAGACCTTCCTAATTTGAATTTAATTTATCATAAGACAGATAAAAACTCATTTCGCATTCAGTTCTGCTATTTTAACAATTACCTGAACAGCTTTTTCCATTGATCGAATAGGAATGTATTCATATCTGCTGTGAAAATTATGACCGCCGCTGAATATGTTTGGACAGGGCAATCCCATATAGGATAACCTGGCACCATCGGTGCCTCCGCGTATGGGTTTTATATTTGGATTTACTCCTACTTCATTCATGGCTCTTTGTGCCAATTCAATGATATGAAATACAGGCTCAATTTTCTCCCGCATATTGTAATATTGATCAACAAGAGTTAGCTTAACCGTTCCATTGCCATACTTTAGGTTCAAGTGATCAACAATTTTTATCAGAAAATTCTTTTTCCTGGAAAATTCTTCTTTATCATGGTCACGAATAATGTAGCTGAAGTTGGTTCTATCCACTGTTCCTATAAATTCGGTGAGATGGTAAAACCCTTCGTAACCTTCGGTGAATTCCGGCTTTTCATTCTGGGGCAGCATTCCCTCCAGTTCAAGTGCTATGTGCATTGAATTCTTCATCCTGTTCTTAGCAGTACCCGGATGCACATTCAATCCCTGGATGTTTATCTTAGCGCGGGCAGCATTGAAATTTTCATATTCCAGCTCCCCAATGGGGCCTCCATCAATAGTATAAGCGAAATCAACTCCGAATTTTTTGACATTGAACAGATCAGCACCGCGACCAACTTCTTCATCAGGTGTAAATCCTATTCTAATCTTACCATGTTTTATTTCAGGGTGTGATTTCAGGTATTCCATTGCTGTGATGATTTCTGCAATTCCGGCTTTGTTATCTGCGCCCAACAATGTAGTCCCATCGGTTGCAATAATTGGCTGACAGATGTAGTCATTCAATGCCGGAAATTCCTTTGGGGAGAGCACAATCTTTTTCTTTTTGTGTAAGACAATATTTCCTCCGGAGTAATTTTCAATTATCTGCGGATTCACATTTACTGCTGTAAAATCAGGACTTGTGTCAAGATGTGCAATAAAGCCAATAGCAGGCATAAGCTTTTTTGTGTTAGCTGGCAGGGTGGCCATCAGGTAACTATTATCATCAACTTCCACTTCTTCTAATCCTATTTCTTCAAGCTCAATAGCAAGCTCTTTGGCAAATTCAAGCTCAGTCGGGTTGGTAGGACATTGATCAATATTTTCGTCAGACTGAGTATTTATTTTAACATACTTAAGAAATCTTTCTACTAGCTTTTCCATTTAGATTAATTTTGACAGATTGAATTGATATTTAAACTACTAATTTAATGTATTCCGTTGAAACGCAAATGAATTGTATAGTATCAAATACAAATGATATATACTTCCATCTTGCTGCTGAAGAATATTTGCTGAAGAATAAAAAGGATAATTATTTCATGCTTTGGCAATCCAATCCCTGTGTTGTTGTTGGTAAACATCAGAATGCGGTGGCTGAAATAAATCATTCATTTCTGAGAGAGCACAACATTCCGGTTGCCAGAAGATTGACAGGAGGAGGAACAGTGTATCATGATACCGGCAATCTTAATTTCACATTTATTATGAATGGTGAGAAAGGCAAAATGGTAGATTTTAAGAGATATCTAAAGCCAGTTATTGAATTTTTACATTCGAAATCGGTCAATGCCCAACCCGGCACAAAAAATGAGATCAATGTCAACGGACTAAAAATTTCAGGCAATGCTGAACATGTATTTAAGAATCGAGTATTGCATCATGGAACATTGCTCTATAATACAAATCTCGATTTTCTTCAAAAAGCAATCCAGGTAAAGCCTGGGATGTACATAGACAAAGCAGTTCAGTCGAATCGCGCAAAAGTAGTGAATCTTTCCGATTTTCTTGATAAAGGGTATTCACTCGGGAACTTAAAAATAGAATTGTTCAAATTCATAAAAACCTGCTTCAATGTTGCTGTTGATTGCCAATTTTCAATTAGGGAAACAGAGGAAATTCATGAACTTAGAAATACGAAGTACAGCAAATGGGAATGGGTTTTTGGCTATTCTCCAACCTTTGAAATGCAAAAATCAATACACTATCAAAATCATAAACTTGAGTTATACATTCTGATTAAGAATGGATTGATTGATCAGATCAATTTGTATAGTAACTCATTAAGTGAGCTGGGAAACAGTTTATCAAAGCGACTTTCGGGAAAGAGATTTGAATATACAGTAATTGAACAGTTATTGGAGGAGGGAAACGAAATGACATTAAGCTTAAAAAATTCTCTGTTGGAGAGTTTGTTTTAAAAAAAAGAAGCCTGGGAAAGGGCTTCTTATATTCATTGTTTATAAAAGCTTTTATTAAAGGACTACATCGCCGCTAATCAGATCTTCATCTTCATTTCCATCTTCTTCCAGAGGTTCTGTGCCATATACTATTCCCTCAAGATAATAACCTGGATACTCACCATAACCTCCTGTTGCTTGTCTTTTGGTAACCAAAACAACAATGCCTTTCAGTGAGGCAGCTTTCTTCTGCAAGCGTATGGTTGCATTCTTTTTAGCAGCTTTTGGGCTTCGGGCACTGGAAGGAGATTTCGCACTGATCTTTCCTCGTTTATATAGTTCAGCAACTTCCCTTTTATCTTCTGTTAACCAGACTGCTTCCCAGGAATAATCATCTACCATTTCAAATACTGGCTTATTGTATTCCTCAATACGGCCATTTTTATAAATTATCTTATGAATCTGTTTGCGTTCCATTGTATAAGTATCCGGAGATCCCGGGACTAAAAAACTAACATAACTCTGAGTAACCTTCACAACATCAACAGGCATTACCTTTCCTTCAATTTTAAAAATAGTATCCAGAGCTTCCTGTCCTGAAACACTTGATACAAAACACATCGTTAGGCATGCTATAATACTGATGAAAATTTTTGTTTTTGTCATGATTCTTATTTTTGGATATTTATAGTAAGTTATTCAACTACTGTGCCAAATATTTTTTCTAATTAAATTCGAAATCATATACGCAAAGTTATAAACTTGGTTTGTTCAAGCTGCAATTTTTTTCTCACAATTCCATGAATGTGTAAATTTCTTCTATTAAAACAGATTAGAGTAATACTTTTGCATAAAATTAAATATTGTTAGAGACGGGTGCGTTTTGAGGTTTAAATATTGACAAACAATAACTTAAGGCTAATGAGAATTAAATTTCAAATACTTACTTAATTCCCTTTCTACTATGAAGAGAACATCAATATTTAGCTGTTAAACCCTGATATTTAATAAATGTTTTATTTTGAGAATAATTTCAGAATGTATCAGATGGCAGTAAAATTGTAAGTTTATGATCGATGTCCGAATTTATTATGAAAGCAAGCTAAGTAAACTTGCTGAAGAAGAAAAAGTACAAAAAAGAAAATTAAGGTTTTTAGGAATTTTAAGGCTGTTGCTTTTTGTGATGTTTCTTCTGGCTATTTTCCTGGTAATCCCAAAATCAATACCATTTGGAGTTAGTTCTTGCATACTATTTATTGGTTTGTTTCTGGCAATTGTTAAGATACACAATCGGCAAAAAGACAGACATCGACATACAATTGTTCTTATTTCCATTAATGAAAATGAATTGAAAGCTTTAAATCATAATTTTTCAGGTTTTGATTCAGGAAAGGAATTTCAAAATAATGAACATCCATATAGCTATGATATGGATCTTTTTGGTGAAGGATCAGTTTTTCAGTATCTAAACAGAACTGTAACCCATAATGGCAAAAACTTACTGTCAAAATCTTTGTCTGAAGAGACTATTGATCAAGATGAAATTGTTGACAGACAGCAAGCAATGAAGGAATTAAGTGGAATGATGGATCTTTTGCAGGATTTTATGGCATCTGGCTCTTTGCATGAGGATGATACATCAGATTATATTAGCCTTAGAGATTGGATCAATAAACCTCTTCGGTATTTGTCAAAAAAGAGCCTTCTTTTTATTTCGAAGGCATTTCCTTTGGCATTGATAACATCCATTATCCTTGCTGTTTTTTTCCCTTCATTCAGGGGGATACCGGTTTTAATTTTTTTGCTTAACCTGTTTATTATTGCGATTCAATTATCATACAGTTCAAAAGAGCATGGATTGATTAGCAAACGACTGGAAGCGTTAAAAAAATATGCTTTTCTCTTATCAAATATTGAGAAGGGTACTTATTCAAGCGGAAAGTTGAAGCATCTGTATGATACTCTTATTTCAGGTCCTTCTTCAGCAGCAAAATCAATTTTAAGTTTATCAAAAATTGTGTCTGCCTTTGATAATCGTCTGAATTTTATTGCAGCCATTTTTCTTGAAGGATTCTTTTTGTGGGATATCCATTGTATGATTCGACTTGAAAAGTGGAGAAAAAATTCAGGTGCAAACTTTGATGAATGGATGGATGCACTCTCAGAGTTTGATGCCTTGGTCAGTTTATCAACTTTTGCATTTAATCACCCCTCTTATGCCTATCCGGTATGTACTCAGACGAAAGTATTGGAAGCCAATCAACTTGGACATTTCTTAATACCCTCAGATCAAAGGGTATGTAATGATTTTGAGATCAACAAAAAGGGTGAGTTCATTGTTATTACTGGCGCTAATATGGCAGGAAAGAGTACCTTTCTTCGCACTGTTTCAACAAATTTGGTACTTGCTATGACAGGAGCGCCTGTATGCGCAGATTCATTTGTATTTAAACCCATGCCAATTTTCAGCAGCATGAGAACCAGTGATTCACTTAATAAAAACGAATCTTATTTTTATGCAGAGCTAAAGCGGCTGAAAGAAATGCTTGACAGACTGAAAAAGGGAGATGATCTGTTTATTATTCTCGATGAAATTTTGAAGGGCACAAATTCTACTGACAAGCAGAAAGGGTCTCAATCGGCTTTAAAACAAATATTGAAGTATCATGGAACAGGAATAATTGCAACCCATGATCTTGAACTTGCAAACATTGAGAAGAAGTATCCGGGAACGATTAGAAATCTATGTTTTGAAATAGAGATTGACAATACAAAAATTTTGTTTGATTACAAGCTGAGAGAAGGAATAACTACTAAAATGAATGCCTTATTGCTTATGCAACAGATGGGTATATTGGATAAATAAGTGCTTACCGATTTTGTCTTTTTTTCCAGTAAATAATCAGGATAGCTGAAGCTATCAATAACATCCCCAATATAGTGTACCATTGAGGCTCTTCTCCGGCAATCATCAACCAGCTTAAAATGGCTCCAAGCAGTGGAATGATAAATTTCCAGACACTGATCTCTGAGACTTTAATTTCGGGACGACTTAGAACAACAAACCAAACAGAAAAAGCTACAGCCGACAAAAAGCTCAACCAGCCCAGAGAAAGATAATAAGGTAGAGGCTTATGTGTAAATGAAAAATCTTCAAAAAAGAAAGAGAGTAACAGAAGGATTGCTCCACCCATAAAAATTTGGACAGCATTCAGAAAAACCGGTGAGATTTTAATTTCATTTTTCGAAACCAGGATATTTCCATAGCTGCCGGCTATATTTCCAATTACCAACAGAGTAATTCCTAAAATTACTGAACCATGATTTGGGATGTCACTGTCTTTTGCCAAAGCCAGCAATACAATTCCAGAGAATCCGATCAATAACGCAATAACTTTTCTGACAGTAAGAGAGTCTTTTCCAGTTGTAAAATGAGCCATCACAGCTACAAAAAGTGGCCCACCCCCAACTATAATAGCTCCAATAGCAGCAGGAGTTTTATCCATTCCCAGGTAAAAAAAAGTATACAGAATAGCTGTCTGGAAAAGACTTATCCAGAATATTTTAGGGAAGTTTTTCGAGGCTATCCGAATATTTGATTTCAGGTTTTTGCAAAATGGAAGTATTAACAATCCGGATATTATAAACCTTAAGCCGGCAAATTGCAGGGGACTTGTATATTGCAGGCCAATCTTAATTCCTACAAAGGCTGTTGACCATAAAATGCAAGCGGTTAATGCTAATAGGATACTATTTCTTTCTCTGGAAATTGGAATCATTTATCAGTCTGATATCGAATTTACAAAGGTATACAGAATCATTGAAAGTAAGATTGTCTAAATCAGTACTTTATTAATATTAGCATCAACAGCAGGTAATTCTAATGCATCCTTGTGTAAAATTTCCCTAATTCAACTATCCTTTGCAACTTCCTTTTTTTGCTCTTGTCCTTAAATGCAATTATCAGATTATCAAAACCAAAATCATGAAAACATTTTTTACTACTATTACGTTATTGTTAACCTTATGCGAAGGACTTCTCCAAGCACAATCATTAAAACAAACGATCAGAGGCAGAGTTATTGACATTGACTCCGAAGAGTCTCTGGTAGGGGTTACTTTATTTATTGACGGATCTGATCCAATCATTGGAAGCATTACTGACAATGAAGGATATTTCGTTTTTCCCGAATTAACTATTGGAAGATATAATGTAGTTGTTTCCTATATAGGATATGAAAACAAGATAATTCCCAATCTCCTGCTGGGAGCAGGAAAAGAAGTTTACCTTGATATAGAATTGACTGAATCGGTTGAAAAGCTTGAAGAGGTTGTTGTAGCAGCAAGAAAAAACAAAGGTGAGCCTTTGAATGAGATGGCCACAGTAAGTGCCCGCTCAATATCTGTTGAAGAAACACAAAGATTTGCCGGCAGTTTTAATGATCCATCAAGACTGGTTTCATCCTATGCCGGAGTATCAACTGATGCTGATGGCAACAACGATATTATTATAAGAGGAAATTCTCCCAGGGGAATGCAATGGAGGATTGAAGGTGTGGATGTTCCGAATCCGAACCATTTTGCAAATGAGGGTGCAACCGGTGGCCCAATCAGCATTCTAAACAACACAACACTTGCTGATTGTGATTTTTTTACGGGAGCTTATCCTGCAAATTATGGAGATTCCTATTCAGGAGTATTCGATATAAATTTAAGAAAGGGGAATAATGCAAATAATGAATTTACTTTGCAGGCCGGGATTTTAGGTATTGATGTTACAGCTGAGGGTCCCTTTACGAAGGAATCATCTTCTTCCTATTTATTGAATTATCGTTACTCATCATTAGACTTATTGAATCAAATTGGGATAAAAATTGTAGGTGATGCGGTTCCAAAATTCCAGGATCTTACTTTGAATGTGGTAGTGCCGACCAAACGCTTTGGATCATTTCAGATATTTGGTATTGGAGGTCTGAGTACAATTTCTTACAAAGATGAAGACTGGAAAGAATCATTCTCTGCAGATTTGGGAGTAATCGGACTAAATCATCTTTATTCTATTAGTGATAATACCTACATCAAGACAACTCTGTCATTTACTGGTACAAAATCTTACTGGAGATATCACGAATTGGAAGGAGAGGAAAGCTATTGGGATTTTAAAGGTGGAGAAGATTTTAATTATATGACATATTCTGCCAGCCTTCAATTAAGTCATAAATTTTCTGCAAAACACACATTAAAAACAGGTATAACAGGAAAGATCTTGTCTTATGATCTGACGATGGATGATTATGACTGGGACATTGAAAGAATAAACCGAACACTTGATGATCAGGGATATTCAGAATTATTACAAGGATTTGTGAACTGGAAGTATCGGCCAGTTTCCAGTCTAACATTTAATACGGGGGTACATCTAAAATACCTGAATCTGAATGGGAATTATGCAGTGGAGCCAAGAATCGGAGCTAGATGGCAAATAACTCCACGTCATGCAATATCAGCTGGATATGGTCTTCATAGCAAAACGGATAAAATTTCAATATACCTCATGCGTCAGCCTATGGATGACGGATCCCTTGTTCAGAGCAACAAAGACCTTGATTTTCTGAGGGCACATCATTATGTACTGGGTTATGAAAGCCGGATTGCACACAATCTGAATCTGAAAGTTGAAGCTTACTACCAGGAATTATATGATGTACCAGTTTCAAATGCAAATGATAGTACATTTTCGATTCTTAATGTATCTGATGGATACATTATTACAGACCTTAAGAATGAAGGAACAGGAATAAACTACGGCCTTGAACTTACAGTTGAGAAGTTCTTCTCAAACAATTACTATTTTCTTATAACAGGGTCATTGTATGAATCGAAATATACTGATATTAAAAATGACGAACACAACACAAAATACAATAACAATTACCTTACAAATGTGGTAGCCGGAAAAGAATTTCCGCTCGGAAAAAATAAGAACTCTGCGCTTGCTGTCAATTTCAGAGGCACTTATGGTGGTGGACAGTGGTATACACCCATCGATATAGATCAGTCGAGAGAAAGCGGATATACGGTGAGAAAATGGGATGTTGCTAATTCTGAGAGGAGAGATGATTATTTGCGATTCGACCTTAAAATCAGTTTCAGGCGAAATAAAAAAAGAACTACACGTGTTTGGGAACTTGATATACAAAATATTACCAACACGCTTAACGTAATAGGTGATTTCTGGAACGATACCGATCAGACAATTGATACATGGACTCAGATGGGGATTTTGCCTATTCTAAATTATCGTATTGAGTTTTAAGCTGGCAATACAGCTAATAGTAACACAGGTAGATGTGTTTTTAGGCAAGCACGCCGGTTATGCTTGAAAAAGTATGGCCGGTTTTTTTTAGCTCGGGGTTAATCTAGATATATCGCACAGCCTACCCCACTCGTCTTTAGTTAGTATCTTCTAATGACAAATCTGGCATTAAAAAATGCGTGGAAGAAATCTACCTGTTCGCGTCTGGTAATGTTCGTATTCAGGGTATTTCCCGGCTGTTATCTTTTCAGTGAAAGATGAACTGCCAAAAAATAACAATACAAGCAATACTGCACCTGCAAGTGACCAGTTAATCCATTGTCCGGTAGCCGAAACGCTAAACAAATAAAAACTGATCCATATTGCCTGCTCAGCAGCGAAATTCGGATGCCTGCTGTATTTCCATAATCCTGATGATACAAATCCTTCTGCGTATTTTCCTGTCAGATCTTCCTTTGCATGAATACGCCTGTATTTTTCTTTTTGAAAATTGTATTGTTGTTGGTCTGCAATGGTTTCTGTAAGAATAAAAATTAAGATGAGAGAAGTGGCAAGGAAGTCAATCCATGTTAGTGCTGTATACTTATCCTGTATAGAAAAAAGAGCTGGCAGAGTAATTATAAGGACTAATGCGTTCTGATAAAGTGAGATAAATGTGAGATTAAATATTCCCCAACGAAAACGACCTTTTAATAATGGCATTTCCTTAAGTACTGCCCATCTGTGATCTTCCATTCCCTTCCAGGGAATTATATTGTATCCTCCCCGTCGTCCAAAATTATAACTTAACCTTAAACCCCATAGGGTGATAAGCACTGCCATTAGAATCATGCGGGGATTTAAATCACCCTGCAATGCAAAATACCAAACATATACAATAGGAGCAAGGCTCCATACTTTATCTGTCTGACTGTAATTTCTACTTAGTTCACTAAATACAAAACATGTAAGCGCAATGATTAGCATAATACGAACGGATGTATCAAGCGCATCCCATTGAAGTTCAGTCAGTGAAATTTCACTATAAATAGCTATAAATGGAACTATCAGAATTGTAACAATCAAAAACGTTATTGTGCGGAACATAGTGTAATTTTTTAGTTCACAATTATACAGAAAATTTTCATTCCACAATATGAGTATTTTATAGATAAATATTCACTTATTATTGAGTGAATCTTTCGGAAGCAAATTTAAATCTTCCTTTTGCTATATTTGTCAGGTATCCTAATCTGTATTCTCATGATGCAAGAAATCAATGATTTTCTCCTACATATTGATAGTTATCTTGGAAATTCAAAAACATTTGTTGCTTTGTTGCTTGGCACGGGTGTTATTTTTACGCTCTATCTGGGATTTCCTCAAATACGATATTTCAGACATGCCATACGTGTTGTAAGAGGCAAATATGACAGAAAAGGAGCCAAGGGAGATACAACTCATTTCCAGGCATTGGCTACAGCACTTTCGGGAACTATAGGTACAGGAAATATAGCAGGCGTTGCTCTTGCAATATTTCTTGGTGGACCAGCAGCACTTTTCTGGATGCTTGTGACAGCCTTTTTAGGGATGACTACAAAATTTGTTGAGGTATTGTTATCTCACAAATACAGAGAATTTGATAAGGAGGGGAAAGTTGCCGGTGGGCCTATGTATTTTATGAAGTCTCGGCTGAACATTAATTTGCGTAGTGGCAAACAGATAAAAACAGGGTATTGGTTGGGTGGTATTTTTGCTGTTTCAACTATATTTTGTTCATTTGGTACAGGCAGTTTACCCCAGATAAATAGTATCTCAAATGTTATGTTTTCCACCTTCGGAATTAACCCAATGTTAACTGGAGGAATTCTTGCTATTTTATTAGGAATGGTGATTGTCGGTGGTATAAAAAGAATTGCAAAGGTTACTGTAAGATTGGTACCTGCAATGGCCATTATTTATTTTGCAGGTGCCATTGCTGTTTTAATTACAAACTATCAAAACATATTACCCTCATTGGCATCAATATTCACTGATGTTTTTACAGGAACAGCAGCAGCTGGTGGATTTCTTGGGGCTACCATTAAATTTGCCATGAACAAAGGTGTAAACAGAGGTCTGTTCTCTAATGAAGCTGGTCAGGGTTCAGCCCCCATTGCTCATGCCACAGCGCGCGCAAATGAGCCTGTATCAGAAGGGATGGTTGCCATACTTGGGCCATTTATTGATACCATTATTATATGTACAATTACCGGGCTTACTATTCTCACTTCTGGTGTATGGACAGAAAAACATGAAAATCAATTTCAGCCAGCTGATACTTATGTATTAGAAGGAATTTATAATGAAACGGACCCGGAGCAGAAGGAACAACTCATGAAATTCATTCAGAAAGAAGATGAGAATAGTATTCAGAAATATTCGGGGGAATTGAGCGTAAATGAAGGAAAAATTTTGGATGCAATTACTGTTCTTAATGCACGATCAGTTGCTGAAAATGTTTTCGTAATGGATGAAGATAATAGTTTATACACAGGATCTCTATGGTGCAAGGATGGTGACCTCGATTTACAATCAGCAGAAGTTCATCTAGTTGGTGAGTCTCTGGTACACAGTGCGCCACTAACGGCTCTTGCCTTTTCAAGAGGATTATTTGGCGATTTTGGTAAGTACATCGTATCAATAGGCTTACTATTGTTTGCTTTTTCTACCGCCATTTCATGGTCGTATTATGGAGACAGGGCTGTGACTTACCTCTGGAGCACTAAATATGTATTAGCATATCGATTAATATATGTAGTAGGTTTTTTTATTGCCTCTTTTATGGATACCACTGTAATCTGGACATTTTCAGGGATAACTATAGCACTTATGGCTATTCCAAACCTGCTAGGATTGTTGATACTTCATAAGGAAGTTAAGTCCACTATTGCAACTTATTGGAGCGATTTAAGAAAAGCTGGAATCAAATAGGACTACTTTTGCAACAGAATTTCCTTGATTTTTATTTCAATTTCTTCAGCCAGCTCAGGATTATCGACAAGCAATGCTTTTACAGAGTCTCTTCCCTGTCCCAATCGTGTTTCACCATAACTGAACCAGGAACCGGCTTTTTTCAATATTTCGTGCTCCACTCCAAGGTCAATTATTTCGCCTATACGAGATATTCCTTCTCCAAACATGATGTCAAACTCTGCTTTTCTGAATGGAGGCGCCAACTTATTCTTAACGATTTTTACCCGTACATGATTACCTCTTGCTTCATCCCCTTCTTTTAACTGGCTGACTCGTCTGATATCTAATCGTGTACTGGCATAAAATTTTAATGCATTGCCGCCGGTTGTTGTCTCAGGATTGCCAAACATAATGCCTATTTTTTCACGCAGCTGATTGATGAAAACACAACAGGTATTTGTCTTATTGATGTTGGCAGTAAGTTTTCTTAGAGCCTGTGACATCAATCTTGCCTGCAAACCCATTCTTGAGTCACCCATTTCACCTTCAATCTCCGCCTTTGGAGTGAGTGCTGCAACAGAATCAATAACAACAATATCAATGGCACCTGAACGAATCAAGTGATCAGTAATTTCCAGTGCCTGTTCTCCATTATCGGGTTGGGAAATAAGGAGATTCTCAACATCGACACCTAATTTTTGAGCATAAAAACGATCAAAAGCGTGCTCTGCATCAATAAATGCTGCAATGCCTCCTGCTTTTTGAGCTTCAGCAATTGCATGAATTGCAAGTGTGGTTTTACCTGAGGACTCTGGTCCATAAATTTCAACAACTCGTCCCCTAGGATAACCTCCAATACCCAAAGCTACGTCCAGTGCAATGGACCCACTGGGAATATAGCCAATGTCTTCAATTGCATTATCACCCAACTTCATTATGGTCCCTTTGCCAAAGTCTTTTTCAATTTTCCCCAGAGTGAGTTCAAGGGCCTTCAATTTCTCATTGCGGATATCGTTTGCAGCTTGTTCTTTAGACATGATCTTGAATTTTAATATTATACTATTTTATATTGATTAAAATATAATCAAAAACTAAGCGTATAAATTAAGCATTTTAATATAAACGGCAAGAAAAAATATAAACGAAATGCAAAAAAAATTGAAAAATTTGATCCTTAACTTCCCAATTCATTGAGAATCTGGCTGGTATGATTTTTTGTTTCTACCTTATTGAATACATGTGAGATGATTCCATTCTCATCTATAATAAAGGTAGTCCTTAATACACCTTCGTATTCTTTGCCGTACATTTTCTTTAATCCCCATGCACCATAACTTTTAAGAATTGATTTTTCAGTATCAGCAAGGAGATTAAACCGAAGTTTGTATTTGCTTATGAATTTTGTGTGTGATTGTTCATTGTCAGGACTAACTCCTATAATTTCAAAGCCTTGCATAATCAATTCATCGTAATTGTCATTTAAATTGCAGGCTTCAGCTGTGCAGCCCGGAGTATTGTCTTTCGGATAGAAATAAAGAATTACTTTTTTACCTTTAAAATCTGATAAGTTGACACTTTTTCCATCCTGGTTTTTACCACTGAATTCGGGGGCTTTATCACCTTTTTTTAAATTGCTCATAAAAAATTATTTTTGTAATAAGAATATTTTGTTTAATAAATCAGTACTCTTAATAAACAAATATTTCTGTGCAAGGTTCAATCATTCTCTTATGGCCTGAATCATTTCTCTTTTGCCTGGCGGACCTGGCAATCTGTTGATTCTAAATCCGGCATTTTGCATGTTTCTTCGCACTTCCCCTTTTGCGCAATAAGTAACCAGGATGCTGTTTTTATTCATGGCATCAAATAGTTTTTTGAAGATTATTTCAGTCCATAATTCGGGTTGAATCTGAGGCGCAAAAGCATCAAAGTAGACGAGATCAAATGCTGAGGAAACATTGTATTCTGTAAAATCGGTTTTAAGTTTCAAAAAAGTAAAATTCTTTGAAATCTCTACTAGCTGTTCCCAGGGAGTGTTATGAATTTTGCTAAAATGATTGTTTACTTCTTCAGTAAGCTTAAGATACTTGTCAAATCGCAATTTCTCAATAAATTGCCAGTCGAGCGGATACAATTCTATGCCCAAATAAGCAATACTTTTAAAATGCTCAGCTTCAAGAAAAGAGAGCAAAGCGTTCAGCCCGGTACCAAATCCAATTTCGAGAATCCTGATAGTCTCTTTTTTCAGAGCCAATAAACCAGCATTAATAAAAACATGCCTCGATTCCTGAACTGCCCCAAAGGTGCTATGGTAATGTTCATTCAGTTCAGGAACATATATAGTCGAAGAACCATCATCGGTAATTTTTATTATCCTCTTCATTGGGAATTTTTTTTACAATGGGTAAGTTAGCAAAAGTAAACAGAGAGAATTTGAATCGCAAAATCATTCATATAGATATGGATGCATTTTATGCATCTATTGAGCAGCGCGATAATCCTGCCTTATTAGGTAAGCCGGTTGCAGTTGGAGGAGAGCGGGCAAGAGGTGTAGTGGCAGCTGCAAGTTATGAGGCAAGAAAATATGGAGTTCGATCTGCCATGCCTTCCACAACTGCAAAAATTAAGTGTCCGGATTTGATTTTTGTAAAACCTCGATTCCAGGTTTACAAAGAAGTTTCTTTACAAATAAGGAAAGTTTTTTTTCAATATACAGACATTGTAGAACCTCTTTCTCTCGATGAGGCATTCCTTGATGTTACAGAGAATAAGAAAAACATGTTGGTGGCTACTGAAATAGCGAGGGAAATTAAAAACCTGGTAAAAGCAAAAACAAATCTGACAGCTTCAGCCGGAGTGTCTGTCAATAAATTTCTGGCCAAGATAGCTTCAGACTACGATAAACCGGATGGTTTATTTGTAATTAAGCCTCATGAAGCGGTAAAATTTGTTGAAAAACTTTCCATTGAGAGATTTTTTGGAATTGGCAGGGTGACCGCTGAAAAAATGCACAAGATGGGCATTCAGACAGGTAAAGATCTGAAAGAATACAGTCTTGAGAATCTTGTACAACTTTTTGGGAAAGCAGGTGGTTTTTACTACAACATTTGTCGTGCCATTGATGAAAGGCCTGTAGATCCAAACAGAATTCGTAAATCAATAGGTACTGAACAAACCTACGATAAAGATCTGATTGGCGTGCATGAGATATTGTTTGAGCTGAAAAACGTGGAAAATGAGCTGATTAGGCGCATTGAGAAAAATGAAGCCAGGGGCAGGACATTGACTTTAAAAGTTAAATTTGAAGATTTTGAACAGATCACTCGTAGTAAGAGTCAACGAGAAAGCTTTGACAGGAATACCATTCATCAGATATCTGTTGATCTGGCTTCAGCAATTGATTATAAAAATAAAGGAGTACGTTTATTGGGCCTTGCTCTTTCGAATCTTGAAAATTCTGATGATATTGATGCAAAGCAATTGGAAATCGATTTTTTAGCTTAAGAATAAGCTTTTCCAAAATATTTAATAAAAGCCAATAAGGAAAAATCACACAAGTGAATTGCTTCAATTTTACTAATTTAGACTTACTAACTACAAACCTAAATCAATATGAAAAGAGCAATTTCTTTCCTTCTGATTGCAATGCTATTTTTTTCATGCATTGAGAATCCATTTAAAAAAACCGTCAAAAATATTGAGACAACGCCAAAGATTGTTGGATCATGGGACTTGCTTATTTTAAAAGGAGAGGATGACCAGGGTCATTTTCAATATCCTTTTGATAAAGAGGTAAAAGGCTTTGCCTGTTTTGATACAGATAATAATTTTTCTGTGCAATACTTTGATGCAACACGTCCCCGGATGAAGTCCAATGATCCTTTTTTTTCAAGCGATCCTGAAATTCGCATAGCCTTTTTGTCAGGACAATCCATGTTCGGTAAATACAGGTTATTTAAAGATACTGTAGGTATGGACATTGATGTTTCCCTAAATCCAAATTTATCAGGAAACTGGGAGAAATGGTATTACAGAATAAAGGGAGATACTATGTTAATGATCGCACCAGGCAAAAAACTTAATGGTGTTTTACTTAAGGAATACTCAATATGGCTTAAAGCTGGAAGATAATGTTGAAGGAGCATTAAACGTCCATAATATAATCAGTCAGGTTTTGCTCATGAGGGATTTTTAATTTCTTCCGTAAACGGTAACGACTGATCTCAACACTTCGGATGGAAATATTCTGCAGAGGTGCAATTTCCTTCGAGGAGAGATTCATTCTCAAAAAAGCACACATACGAAGATCTTTAGGTGAGAGCTCCGGATGTTGATCACGCAAACGCTGAAAAAAGTTTTCATGAACGCGATCGAAATGGGTTTCAAAAACATTCCAGCTTTTTTGATCTTCAAGTTCAGTATCAATTTTTCTGATCAATGATTTTATTTCTTTCGTATTTCCCTCGGACTGATCAGCAGACAATGCCATCATTTTATTTTTCAAATCAGTAAGAATTTGATTTTTATGAATGATATTCATGGTTGAATTGGCAAGTTCCTTGCTTTTATGGATGACTTCCGATTGCAATTTTTCATTCCTTATATTGATCAATTCATTTTCTGCAAGCTCACTTTTTTGCTTTAGTCTGATTTCACGCTGAATCATTTTTCTTTTTTGAGCGATCAATTCTTTGCGACGTTCATAATCAATACGACGCTTAATAAACAAATAACTGGTTAATGCAATAGAAAGTATTAAAACTCCGAGTATTGCATAAAAATACCATTGTCTGAACCACGGCGCCTCAATGGTAAACTGAATATTTCGGGTTATTTTCTGCCCAGATTTGGTATCAAGCAGATGAATTTTTAAAAGGTATTTTCCTTCACGCAAATTGGTTAATAAGAGCTCAGATTGGTTAGGCCTGCCCAGCCAATAAGTATCATTTAATGTAAAATGGAATAGGATATTTTTTGCAGTATTGTACAGGGGCACTGAAAAACCAATTCGAATATTATTGAATTTAAAAGGAATTCTATTTTCGATGATTATGGGCTCAGCATAAGTGTTGAATGCAAGGGGTTGTACAATATCCTGAAATTTTTGAGTGGCATAACATTCTATACGGTTAAACAATAAAGGTATTTCATTGTCATTGTTTTGATCTTTCCTGGAATCAATCATCGCAAAACCATCATCAATTCCAACAAGAAGTGTATTCTCGTCAAGGAAGAATATATCTTCGAATGCTTCAATAAAGTGATTGTTAATTGCGGGAGCTATTTGTCTGTTATAAAAAAATAATGAATCATCAAGGATATCAAGCCTGCCCAGTGTAGCATTCTGAAAAACATATATCGTATTCTCGTCAAATTCAAATATTTTTGAAGCTCTTTCAGTGCTTCCTAAGAATCGGTTCCATTTGTCATAGGGAAGTATTGTATCTTTTTTCTCATCGTAAAAATAAATACCCTCAACAGTAGTGATTATAATTTCATTACGGGCAAAATATATTTCGTTGTTTGAGGTTGATGGCAAACCCTTATCAATGCCATAATAGCTTAAAGAATCAATAGAAATATCTTCCTTATTAAACTTAATTTTGAATAGTCCTTTATAACCATGACTTATCCATAAGTTCTCATTCTCATCAAATAGCATTACCCTTGATGATTCATGAAATCCTTCTATCATTTTGATGTATCGATAAGAGGTACTGGTTTTCTCCATCAGACCAATGCCATTATAGGTTCCAATAAGAATCCTATCTGAATCCCAGGGTAAAGGAAGGAACATCCAGCATCCCGGCAACAATTTAATTTCCTCTATGCTTTTATCCTTAATTAAATAAATTCCTTTGTGGTGAGCACAAAGTAATTGACCGTCATTTATCCATAAGTCCCAAACTTGTCCTTTAAGATCATCTATTAAAAATACTTTCTCGCTGTTATTTACTGAGGCTTTAAATACTCCCTGATTTGTTCCGAGGTAAATATTGTTATGCCATTGCGTGGAACTATAACCTGTGCCATAATTTCCATTTCGTCCTATATAATGTATATTCGAATTCCATTCGATATAATCAATACCATTATCCAGTCCAAGCCAAATATTTTTTTCCTTGTCAAGTTTAACTGATAGAATGGTATTGTTTTGAAGACCACTAATTCTATCAAAAACCGTTAGGATATTTCCATTTTTATCTGCTACAATCAAGCCATTTTGAATAGTCCCGATAAAAAGAAATTTATCATCTTGCGAAAGGCAATAAAAATTATTTTCCTTTAAATACTCACTTAATTCTGAATGCCAGGGTTTTAAATCTTCACCATCCCATTTAAATATACCTTCTTGTTGAGTAAACAGAAGCAATCCTTTATTTTCCATTGAAATAATATCCCATATTTCCAGGTTTTGAGGAATCTCTATATTCTTTATTGGTAAAGGTTCTGAGTCAACAATCCTTTTTAATCCTTCAGATTTATCCTGGACTATAATACTGTTATCAACCAGGAAAGAAAATGTCAGTTCATTGTCAAATTTTATTCTTTTAATAAATATTCCTTCTATATCGAAGACAAACACAAAGGAGTATGATTGGAAATAAATAAACTGGTTAAGAATATGAATTTTCCATATATCGGCAAATTGTCTCTCATTAGCAGGAATTTTAGTTATCCAGGAATTGTATTGGTAGTTACCGGTTGAATCTCTGTCAATGGTACCAAATTCATTAAAGGCACCTACAAAAACTGTATTTATGCCATTAAATCTTAAACTACGAACGACAGAATTGTTGGGCATGGGAACTTTCAACCAATTTACACCATCATAAACTAAAACTCCATCGTTGTTGGCAAAATACATCACGCCAAAATCATCCTGTTCTATAGCCCAATTCTGATTTCCTGCCTTATATTCTTCTTTAAGGTGGTTTCTAATATTTGGTACAGCCATAAATGTTGCTTGAACCTTGTTTGGATATAGGGCGAAAAGGACGAAGATTAACACATATTTAAGTATAATTTTTACCATAAAATAGTCAGGCATAGATCAAATAATATACAATATGTTTTATAACTTAATAATGTGGAGTGATATATTAATAATAATTAGATGATGTAACTAAAAGTAGTAAAAGTATAAATTTGAATTGTATTTATTCTATTGAATAGAAGCTTTTTAATTTAATATTCAAAGATTGCTTGTTGAGTTTTTGTATAGGTGAAAAAAATAGCGTGTTGATTTTTTAATGAGGAGATTTCTTTGTTTTATTGGTATCAGTGATGTACATTGCATCAACTGCATCTCAATTTAACCATATTAATTGTATTTATGATGAAAAGAGTATTATTCTTAATGGTAGTGTTGGCTATTGCAGGTCGGGTACTCGGGCAAAATAGTCTGGAAGGAACTGTTACCTCCGATCAAGATAAATCCTCTTTACCAGGAGTAAATGTCTATAATGCTTCTACAGGTCAGGGAACTGTTACAAATTTTGATGGCTATTATTCAATAGATGTTTCCATTGGTGATAGTCTTCAATTCTCTTTTATCGGAATGCAAGAAAAGAAAATTGTCTACCAGGGAGAAGAAACATTAAACATTTCACTTATTAGTTCATCCATTGAATTAGAAGAGCTGGTTTTAATCGGTTATACCTACCAGAAAAAAAGCGTAGTAACCGGTGCGATAGCATCTATCAAAAGTGAAGACATTGAAAGAACCTCCAACCTAAGGGTTGAGAACGCATTACAAGGGAAAGTGGCAGGAGTGCAGGTAACTTCCTCTTCAGGACAGCCAGGAGAGCCACTTACTGTTAGGATTCGCGGAACAGGAACCACGGGAAATCCTGACCCTCTGTACATTGTTGACGGATTTCAGGCAGGAGGTATTGACTACCTTAATCCTTCCGACATTGAATCCATAGAAATATTGAAGGATGCAGCATCTGCCAGTATCTATGGTTCAAGAGGGGCGAATGGGGTTGTACTTATACAGACAAAAAGCGGGAAAAAAGGTGACATGCAGGTGAATTACGATATGTATTATGGCATCCAAAATCCGATTAAAAAGATTGATCTTTTGAATGCTCAGCAATATGGGATATTGATGAATGAAGCAGCAAATAATGCGGGGCGACCCAGGATATTTGATGACCCGAATGCACTAGGTGAAGGTACTGACTGGCAGGAAGAAATTCTTTACAGAAATGCGCCAATACAGGAGCACTCTTTAAGCGTTTCAGGTGGTAGCGACCAGGGAGTATATTCTTCTTCATTTTCATATTTTAATCAGGATGGGATAATCGGTAAAGGAAAATCAAATTTCGAGCGCTATTCTTTCCGATTAAATACAGATCAGAAATCAAACAAATTTGCCTATGGAACAAGACTTTATTATTCGCATATTAAGAAAAAAGGGATTGAACCCAACCTTGAATTCGGCCAACCACTTTCAAGTGCTCTGAATATCGACCCAGTTACCCCTGTAAAAAATGAAGATGGTTCTTGGGGTGAATCTCCATATATTGCCCAGGAAGTTGTAAATCCAGTTGCACAATTGGATATTATCAATAGAAATTATAAGCTGGATAAAATAGTTGGTAACCTATATGGAGAGCTTGAAATAGTTAAAAACTTAAAGATAAAATCAAGTTTTGGTGTTGACTTTGCTTATGGTGTTGATGACAATTATCAACCCGAATATCGATTAAATTCCTCAGTTAGAAATGATATAAGCAGTGTTGGAAAAACTATTAATCGATGGTATACATGGAATTGGGAGAATACCCTAAACTATTATGTAAATTTTAGTGAGCACAACATTAGCGGTTTGGTGGGCATGAGCATGATGGAGCACGTTGGGGAGAATTTAAGTGGAAGCAAAGAAAATCTGCTAACAAATAATCCTGATCAGGCATATATCGACATGGCCACGAATCCTGATTCAGAAAGAGCCGGAGGTGCCGGATGGCACTCTGCATTGTTGTCTTATTTCGGACAAGTTCATTATTCATATGCTGATAAGTATCTGTTGACCGGAACTTTACGCTTAGATGGCTCATCAAAATTTGGTCCTGAAAACCGTTTTGCTTTATTTCCTTCTGTTTCGGCAGGATGGGTAATAAGCGAAGAAAATTTTTTCTTCCCATCAAGTAATTTTATTTCTTTTACAAAATTGCGTGTGAGCTGGGGACAGAATGGCAATCAGGAAATCGGTGATTACAAATACACATCTCTGATAGTAGCTAACAGTAATTATTATTTTGGAAATCCATCCCTTCTGAATAGTGGTGCTCAGCCAGCAAATGTTGATAATCCTGAAATTCAGTGGGAGACATCAGAGCAAACCAATATAGGCCTTGACATTCGTTTCTTTGACAACAAACTCAATTTTGCATTTGATTGGTACAATAAAGAAACCAAAGGTTTGCTTGTAGAAGCTCCTATTCCTGGCTTTATTGGAAATTACCCACCTACAGTTAATGCAGGAGATGTCTATAACAGGGGAATTGAATTGGAACTGGGATATAAAGACCATATCGGGGACTTCAATTATAACGTTCAGTTTAACATATCATATAATAAGAACGAAGTAACCTACATTGGTAATGATGAAGGCATCATTCATGGTGCAGGAGTTAGTACTACAATGGATGATATATGCAGGGCAGAAGAAGGTTATCCAATAGGGTATTTTTGGGGGTATGAGGTTGATGGAGTTTTTCAGAATAACCAGGAAATTATTGACTATAATCTGGATGGAAATGTAATACAACCTTATGCTCGTCCGGGTGATTTCAAATTTAAAGACAATAATGGTGATGGAGAGATTACCGATGAGGATCGTGTGATGATTGGTAATCCAAACCCTGATGTGTTCATGGGTATAAACCTGGGAGCTGAGTATAAAAGATTTGATCTGAATATATTCTTCCAGGGAGCATTTGGGCACCAGTTATTCTATGGGGTTCGAAGATATGACCTCAATGTGGCAAATTATGACACGGACATGTTAAATCGATGGCTGGGAGAAGGTTCTACTAATGAATATCCAAGGGTTACTTTGAATGATCAGAATGGGAATCTTTCAAAACCATCGGATTATTTTGTACACGATGCTTCTTATTTGCGATTGAAAAACGTTCAGCTTGGCTACAGTTTCCCTATCCGTTTTGGGGAAACGATTCTGATCAAAAATGCAAGGGTTTATATCTCTGCCCAGAATATTCTGACAATAACCAAATACAAAGGATTTGATCCTGAATTAGGAGCAAAACCAGTAGATAACAGAAGCAATCCTCTGGATGTTGGCATTGACAGAGGAGTTTATCCACAGCCATGGACAATTATGGTGGGCGCAAATATTAATTTTTAAACTTGATAGTGATGAAGGCTAAAAATTTATATATAAACACAGGTCTAATCTTAATAGTTTTTCTATTCGGTTCTTGTGAAGATTTTTTGGAGAGGGATCCGCTAAGCGATCGACTGGAAACGAATTTTTATCAAACAGAATCGGATGCTCTTCAGGCGCTTGTATCTGCTTACGATCCATTGGGCTGGGGAGCAATGGAAGGAAACCATCCTTTTGAAACCATCTCTGATATTATGTCGGATGATGCATATGCCGGTGGGGCTAATGCAAACGATGTTCCAAACATTGTAAAAATGGATGTTTTTAATGCGGAGCCGAATACCGGAGAATTGCAAGGTATGTGGAACCGTAATTATTTTGGAATTTACCGCTGTAATTTGCTACTGGAAAAAATTGATGAAATGGAATTTGAAACAGAAGGATTAAAAGAAAGGATGATAGCGGAGACTTATTTTCTTAGAGCATACTATTATTTTGATCTTGTCCGATTGTTTGGTAACGTTCCCCTAATTCTTAAAGTTTTGAAGCCAAGTGAGACTACTCAGGAACAAGCTGACCCAGAGGTTATATTCAACCAGATTGCCACTGATCTTGAAAATGCTATGGATGTGTTGCCTGAATCTGTTCCTGATGAAGAGAAAGGGCGTGCTACCAGATATTCAGCTGAGGCATTGCTGGTGAAAGTCTATCTTTTTTATTCAGGGTATTATTCAGATAAGCCGGAAATGCAAACAGATAACGGAACAACATTAGATTTGGATCAGGTAATTCTTATGGTTGATGATGTTATTGGAAGTGGATTTTATGACCTTGAAGATAATTTTAGCGATCTGTTTCTTGTGAGCAATGAAAACAATATCGAATCTGTGTTTGAAATTCAGTATGGCGACTACCAGGGTGGAGATTGGAATTGGAGAATTGGAACTGAAGGGAATCAGGCTGTGATACTTTATGGAATACGCGATGTATCGGATAACTCAATATATGCACCGGGCTGGAGTTTTGCAACAGTATCTCCAGAACTTGTAGAATTATACCAATCTGATGATATCAGGTTATCTGCATCAGTAATATTTGCTGATAGTCTTGATCTGGCGGGAGTAACCTATGTAGAAGGTTTTCAACATACCGGCTATTACAATAAAAAATTTACTGCACTCAAAGAACATAATGCAACTGCAGGCGACAGAGAATTACTCTATCCAAACAACTACCCAGTTATTCGATTTGCGGATGTATTGCTTATGGGTGCCGAATTGCATTTATTGGATGGAAATGCCACCACTGCCCAGCAATATTACACAAGGGTGAGAATGAGGGCTTTCGGACCGACCCACACTCCACCAGTATTAACTGCTGATGCTGCTGGTCTGGAATTGATCTACACTGAGAGAAGGCTTGAACTGGCTGGTGAAGGACATCGTTATTGGGATGTATTAAGAAGAGGCATAGTATTTGCAAGTGAGGAATTAACTGATACCGAGAGTGAATACCCATTTTATATAGAATTTAATACCGAAACAAAGGGACTACTGCCAATACCGGCAAAGGAAATACAGATAAGTAATTTTTCACTGATTCAAAATCAGGGATACAATTGATGAAAAACATAAATTTTAATATTATGAAAATGAAAAGGATTTTAGTGGGATTTAGTGCTGTTGCTTTAATCTTAGCCATGGCCTGTAAGAAAGAGGATAATGGCCCTTCAGATCAGCCATTAGAAATTTCAACTACATTTATTAATCCAAATGTTGTCATTTTCTCACACAACCGTATTGGAGATGGCATTGCAGCATGGGATTTTGGTAATGGAGTAACCAGCGATCAGGATATAGATACAATTGTATATCCGTTTGCAGGGACCTACAACGTAAGTCTTTCAGTATTTACTTCAACGGGTGAATTAACAACAACTGATGAAGTAGTGATAACTGAGTCAGATCCAACACTTATTGATCTTACTGCTAATGAGATATTACTTTGTGGCGGTGGTGATGCAGTGAACGGCAAAACATGGGTTTGGGCGCAATATGTTCCCCAGCATATGATGAAGGGTCAGTATGATCCATGGCAATGGTGGTGGGGAGCTGCATCCAATGAGAAAGATGGACTGAATTTGTACGACGATCTGATGATTTTCAAAGCGGTGAACTATGAGTTTGTACTTGAAAATAATGACAGTACTTATGTAAATGTTGATAAACTTGGCGAATTTGAAATTGACGGAGTTGAAGATACTCCTGTTTTTCTTGACCTGAGCGAAAAGGATTATAGCTGGGCCATTGAAGAGCGTGCCGATGGGGATTATTTAACGTTTACCGAAGGCGGGTTTATGAGCTATTACCTGGGTGTTTCTGAATACAAAATTGAATTGCTTACCGAAAATGAGTTAACGCTATCATTTATTCTTGATAATGTCTTATGGCAATTCATGTATATTACAGAAGGCTACGATCATCCTGATGCAGTTGATCCAAATGTAAATGAGAATCTGTCTCCGGCTAGTTCTGTTAATCAACTTACCGATGATTTTGAGACTGATGCTGATATACTTTGGGTATTTCAGGATAATGGCGGTGGTGGAACCGGCGATGATGAATTTACTAATCCCTCACAAGCAGGAATAAATCTTAGTTCAACTGTCTATGAATATGTCAAAGGCGGGTGGGAGTATTCGAATGCTTCAATGGAACTAAGTTTTAACCTTGATTTAAATACGCATGATAAGGTTAAAATGAAAGTATATGTACCATCAACCAACACATATACAGTTGATGGTTTAAAGCAGAAGGCATCTGTTAAATTCCAAAGATGGCAGGAAGCTGGTAATGCATGGCAAACTCAGGCTGAAGTTATTAAAGAGGATATTCCGGTGGATGTATGGACAGAATTGACTTTTGATTTCACAAGCATAACTATCCCGGCTGAGCGAATGTCTGGTTTCTTCAATAAGATTGTTGTTCAATTTGGAGATGAAGGGCATACTGAAGATGGAACATTCTACTTTGATGATTTCGAAGTATTAGCAAAATAAACAGTATCCCCGGATAGCCTCCGGGGATTTATTTTTTTCTATAAGATAATGCAAATGAGAATTTCAATACTTTTTTTAATTGGGGTGTTTTTTTATTTGACTCCTCACAACCTTGTCAATGCTCAAGGCTCCTACACTCATTTAGTGTGGTCTGAGGAATTTGATTATACCGGTGCCCCTGATATATCAAAGTGGAGTTATGACATAGGAGGAGACGGATGGGGGAACAATGAGGCTCAGTATTATACCAACAGGTTGGAAAATGCTAAAGTTGAAGATGGAAAGTTGATCATAACTGCAATTAAGGAATCTTATGGAGGAAATGATTATACCTCGGCCCGTATGGCAACTCGTGGTAAAGGAGATTGGCTTTACGGTAGAGTCGAAGTTAGGGCTATTCTTCCGGAGGGAAGAGGCACCTGGGCAGCGATCTGGATGCTCCCAACAGATTGGGAGTATGGTGGATGGCCGGCAAGTGGAGAAATTGATATCATGGAACATGTAGGTTATGACATGGGTAATGTACATGGTACTATCCATACAGAGGCTTATAATGGCACGATAGGAACTCAGAGAGGAGATGATATCCTTCTCCCGGATGCTCATCAGGTGTATCATGTCTATGCAATTGAATGGGAAGAAGATAGTATACGCTTCATTGCAGATGAAGAATGCTATTTTTCATTTCCAAATTACAACACAGGATATGCACGATGGCCATTCGATAAACGATTTCATTTGCTCTTGAATATAGCCATTGGGGGCAATTGGGGAGGCATAGAAGGAATTGATGACAGTATTTTTCCGCAAACGATGGAAGTTGATTATGTAAGAGTTTATCAGAAATTTCAACAACATGGAATAAAAGGTCCAACACAGGTTGAGGCTTTTCAGGAAGGGATTAATTTCAGCCTGGTTGAATTTCCCGGAGCAAATTACCAGTGGACCTTTCCTGAGGGAGTAGAAATTACTCAAGGTCAGGGGACAAGTAGTGTCAATGTAAAATGGGGAGAGCTTGCTGGAACGATTTCAGTATTACAGTCGTATAATGATAAAACATTTACTTCTCTTTATGAGGTGAGTGTAATATCAACGCCTGATAATTCATTGATCATTCGTGGAAACGAAACTGAAATTGGCTCATGGAATACCAAAGAAGGAGATGGAAACATAATAGAGATGAATTATGAAGAATAGCTGGAAACTTGCTGTTTTATGGTGTCTGCTTCTGATTGTAGGTTGTAAAAAGGATGATTCCCCGGTATCAATTCATTCAGGTACTACCCGGATTCATTACAGTGTGAACAATCCTTTGGAGATGCCACATCTTGAGTTTAATCTAAACAATGTTAATGATCTGACCAATAATACACTTGTTTCAATTGAATTGATTGCTAATGAAAGTAGTACTTCATTAAGTCTAATGATCTTGCTTGAAGACCAAAATGGCCATCGCACTGATATTGATCCTATGGTTATTTCAGAGGAGGAGGTAATAAAGGACGATAAGCAGCATATTTTTAGTTTTGATGTTACTCAACATTTAGCCTCAACAACAAGTAGTTCTGATGAGGTGGATATAAGTAGAATAAGTAAAGTGCTGATTTTCATAAATTCCGGTATTGAAGGAAAGGTTGCTGAGGGTTCATTTTGGTTGGATAAAATTGAATTTCAGTCACCTTCTTAAAGCTTTTTGGAATTGGGTTGACAGCCTTAAAAACCTTGATTCATCCAGGGTATTATTCATTTTTTTAATTTCTAATTAATAGCTTTAATATTTGCCACCTGATTGGATCATTTAACATATTAGTGAAGTAATTTTTTAAGGTAAAAATATACTCGCTATGATAAATAAAATTCCTTTTGCAAAAGATGGGCAGAAAATTGGTATTCCAAAGAATTTAAAAAGCCCGAAAGCATTCTTCAAGATTCTCTTTTTCCTAATCGGATTTTTATCATTGATCTGGTTTCTTATCAGGGTTATACCTAAGCCCAGCAGAGCAACATATCCTTGTATGAAGGAGACAATGCCAATTGCATCATCATTTGTAATTTATCTGCTGTCTTTATCGGGATCAGTTTTATTATTTATAAAAACTATATCGAAGGGAAGAACCAAACAATTCTGGTATTACTTACGATCCAGAAATTCAGGTTCAGCCAGATCAAGCCTTGGTTTGCATGAATACTGGAACAATACAAATGATATGCAATATACCAGAAATCTGGGTGCCAGTTCAGGAATAGAACTGGTTAAGATATAAGGAGGTATTAATAGCTTTGAAAATGCTGATTTCCAATAAAATTTCAGTTTTCCCAAATCCTTGTCTTGGCCTAGCAAACCTTCATTTTGAGTTTGAGCAGGCTCTAGAAATAAATACAGAAATTTACAATTCAAGCGGTCAAAAAGTATTTTCTAAGAATTTTGGTTGTATACCTGCAAATAGAAATGAAATTACTCCGGATGTGACTCAGTTGAACTCAGGCTTGTATTTTGTTAATTTTAATACCCTATGTAATTCTTATACGCAAAGTTTGGTGGTACAATATAGAGAATCGATATAAAATATATAGAGTTAATCCCCATCCAATTGTAGAGTACCGGGGCAACCTTCGCAGAAACTATCAGAACTATAAGTTGGGTATTTTAAAAACACAACTGTCCTCTGAAAAGATCTTTTTCACCTTCAGGCTTTTTAAATGAGAAATCAAAGCAGTTCGAAGTTTGGTCATTGAATCTTAGAATTTCAACTTTCTCATTGTATGGCGCTTCCCGAATGAAATTTAGGATTAATGCTTTACACTTATTCTTCGCATGAAAATCCATTGAAAAAGTGTCCATCATCCAATCTATGTAGCGAGTTGTTGTGAGATGCTGGTTAAGGTCAACATCGCTATAGTTCACTTGATTAGAAAATGACTCTGCATCTCCACCTATTGCCTCAAGGATAGGTACAGCATTATTTATTGAATGCTTGTCTTTATTCTGATTGAATATAATGCTCTCCTGATTGTAAAGCTTAGGCCTCTTTACTTTTATATCAATCAATAACCATTCTGAGGTTGTTTGGGCAACAAGCCTGTTCTGTGAATCATGAACTTCAAAATCTCTAATGTAAAAAAGTCTCCTGATGCCTTTTGGCCATGTAGTTATAGAAAGACTATCATTCCAGAATGGTTGTTGATATATTTTTGTTTGCATTCTTGAGAGCATCCAAACCAAGCCTTCTCTATGCATCATGTCCATACCGAATTCTAATACTTCAGCATGGTGCCATGCAACCTGGATAAGCATATTAATAAGCGAGCTTGGTCGGAGGGTTTTTGAAAAATCTGTATCAGCAGAAGTAATTTGAATATTCTCTTTCAGAATGTATGGAGAGGTTGACATAGGCAATTACTTAGATTTTGGATTGTTTTGCTGTTTTCAGAAGTTTAAAAAGTATCAAATAATCTTAATAAAGTCTAACACTAACTAAGGTGTTCGCCAAATGCATTAAAAACTTCTTCCACATAAGTTTTAGAAACTGGAATTTCAGTGGGAACAGAAGTTTCCAGTTCAAGTCTTAATCCATCTTTTTCACGACGAATTATATTCACTTTTTCAAAGTTTACTATATAGGAACGATGACATCGTATAAGAGGAAATTGTTTAAGTTCTTCCTGGATGACCTTAAGTGATGATCGAATCAGATATTTAGCCTGTTTTTCCTGATGCTTGTAAACTATGGTAACATAATTGTCAGCAGCCTGCAGAAAGAGCAGATCGTCAAGTTTTATCGACAATCTCATGGTGCCTTTTTCATCACGGAAGGTTACCATATCCATTGAATCGAATGTGGATTCACCTGAGCTGGCAATTTTTTGCAATTGTTTGTTTTTATCATTCCATGAGAAGTAGAGCCATAGCACGGAATAAGGAAACAATAATACCAGGGCAGTATGCTGGATGGATACCTTGTAAGCGTCTAGAAAGGATCGGGGTTCATTGAGGAAGAGTTTTTCATAAAGAGCATAAAAGGCAGCCATAAATACAATTTCAAATCCGATCCAAACGAGAAACTGAGTAATGGTTATTCTTCCTCGTCTTTTCGTCATGTGGTACATAACAATTCTGCTGATAACAACTACCAATACTCCAGTAAGAATAATTAAACTGGTATAAATAAGCAATAGAACATCCAAGTTGACTCTTTTTAACCAGCTGGGCGCTCCATCTACAAACCATGAAGTAATTTCAAAAGGAGAGTAAATATTAATAAAAATCAGGGCAAATAAGGCTGTAAAGAATATAAGTCGAACGATATTCTTTTTTTCTGTTTGATATTCAGGTAATTTCTGACTAAGATCCATTACAATTCATTACTTAATTTGGTAAATGTATAAATTAAAATCGCATTAATAGTTCAGGTTTGAAAATATACTTATTTTAAAATTTCACCCCTGTATATAATTTTTTATCCCTAAATAGGCAATTTCGGCCTTCTAATTCTGGTGTAAGCCCTTTATTATTGCTAACAAGAAAAATCTGTTGTTGCTTTGAATCAAAATTTTGAGTTTTATTGGTAGTATGAAGGCTGTAATGATGGCGGTCAACCATTTACAGCCTTCTTTTTTCGTGAGACTCAAATTCCAGTTCACTTTCCCGATTTATCGGGAAAGTGAACTGGAATTTGTAAGTCGAACGAATCCCGATAGCGAAGCGTATCGGGATCGTGAGTAGTCCCCAGAATTTCACAAAGTTAAAACATGTTAGTAGAACGAACCTAGCGAAGCGATCTCATGAACGGAGGGAATAATCCCGATAAGTGATTCAAACCCACGATTATTTTGAGTAGAATGTTTTATTCAAAAAGCTTGATAAAAATTGAGCAGACTTTAACTTGATGATTTGTTATTCTTAACGCTAGATAGTTTGTTTAGAAATCGTTCTGAAAGTATTTTCTGAAAGACATAAACCATACATCCAATGCCCATTCCTAATATTGCCCCTCCAATAACATCACCCGGATAATGAACTCCTAAATAAATTCTACTGTAGGATACAAGAATGGCCCATAAAAAAATACAAAGAGTAATGTATCTGTTTCTAAAAATTAAGCTAACAATCATAGCCAATGAAAAACTATTTGCTGCATGGTTTGACACAAAACCATAAGTACCGCCTCTGTAATTATTCACAATATGCACGAGATTTTGAATTTCCGGATTATGTGTAGGGCGTAACCTTTCAAAAACTTCTTTAAAGGCCTTTACTGCAAACTGATCGGCAAGGGCAATTGTAATAATAATAGCAACTAGGATAGTAATGCTTTTCCAGCGAAAACGATAAATAATGAATGTTATCAATAGCAAATACAATGGCAACCATTCTATTTTCCCGGAAATAAGCAACATAATTTTATCCCAGAATGGAGAATGATGACTGTTCAACCAAAGAAATAACTGTGTGTCAAGAGCAATAAGCTTGTCTAACATAGTTTATTAATTGAGTTTTTTCCAAAGCAGATCTTTTAGTTTATCAAGATTGTATTGCGTAACAGACGAAATAAATACATAGGGCAAAGATGGCAGATCATTATCGATTTCTTCCATCAGCTCCTCATCAAGCAAATCTGATTTTGTAATTGCCAGAACACGATTTTTATCCAGAAGTTCCGGGTTGTATTTTTCTAACTCATTCAAAAGAATTTTATATTCGGTGATTATGTCCTTGCTATCTGCAGGAACAAGAAAGAGAAGTACAGAATTTCTTTCTATATGCCTTAGAAATCTTAGGCCCAAGCCTTTTCCTTCAGATGCCCCTCTTATTATACCAGGAATATCTGATACGACAAAGGATAAGTTATCACGGTAAGGAACGATTCCAATGTTTGGCTCAAGAGTAGTGAATTCATAATCTGCAATTTTCGGCTTGGCCTCAGAAATAACAGATAGTAATGTCGATTTTCCTGCATTGGGAAAGCCAACCAATCCAACATCAGCAAGTATTTTTAATTCAAATATCAGCTGCGACTCTATGCCTTCTTCTCCTGACTGAGCATACCTGGGTGTTTGATTTGTTGCTGATTTGAAATGTACATTTCCTTGTCCTCCACGGCCTCCTTCCAGCAGAATTTTTACCTCATCATGGTTGGTTATTTCGGTCAATATTGTATTATCCTCTTCATTACGTACAATTGTTCCTAATGGAACCTCTATGGTTACATCCTGACCGTCAGCTCCAGTTTTCATAGATTTTCCTCCTGATTCCCCATTTTTTGCATAGATGTGCTTCATATACCTTAAATGAAGAAGGGTCCAGAGATTGTTGTTTCCCTTCACGTAAATATGACCACCGCGTCCACCATCACCTCCGTCAGGCCCGCCTTTTGGAATAAATTTTTCACGTCTAAGATGGGCAGATCCTGCTCCTCCTTTTCCTGAGCGACAGAAAATTTTTATGTAATCTATGAAATTTGATCCGGGCATTTCAATAAGTAAGAATGGGAGTTCACAAAATTGTTCTTCTTTTTACAATGATTTTGTTAAAAAAGTAAAGAAACCGCAAAGTACACAAAGCATCCGCAAAGATCGATAAGAACATTGTGAATTGTTTTATGATATTTACGGACTTTGTGCTTTCTTAGCGAACTTAGAGCTTACATTTTATTACTTCATGTAAAGTGTTATTTCAAAGGATATCAATATTTGTTCTATAAACGATCGATAGTATAACAAAGTCTGCCAAAGATATCATCAATATTACCCATTCCCTGAATACCTTTGTATTTACCCTGAGTTTCATAAAATCCTTTTACAGGAGCAGTCTCACTATTATATACCTTTATCCTGTTTTCGATAATGGAATGATTCTGATCATCGGCCCGGCCTGAGTCTTTGCCTCTATTTAACAGTCTTTTTACTAATTCTTCTTTTTCAACTTCCAGTGCAAGCATCATTGTAATAGGGATGCCTTTTTTGTCAAGCATTTCATCCAGGGCTTCGGCTTGTGCTGTTGTTCTGGGGAAACCATCGAATATAAAACCTTTCGCATTGGTGTTGCTGTCAATCTTGCTTTCAATCATTCCGATAACTACTGAGTCAGGCACAAGTTCACCCTTGTCCATATACTTTTTTGCTTCCAGTCCAAGATCTGTTTGCGAAGCAAGTTCCGACCTGAGAATATCTCCGGTTGAAAGATGCACCAACTGATATTTCTCAAGTAGTTTTGTAGCCTGAGTTCCTTTTCCTGCCCCTGGAGGGCCAAATAATACTATGTTTAACATGTTATTTAATTTTAAATATTAAAAAATCAATTAATCTCTGTGTATATATTATCCAAATTTCTGCCTAATCCATTATAATCCAAGCCATAACCAACTACAAACAAATTAGGAATCTTAAAACCAATATAATCAATTTTGCGATCGAACTTGTATGCCTCCGGTTTAAAAAGCAGGGTGGCTATTTTGATTTCAGCAGCTTCGAATTTTTCAAGATACTTTACTATCGAATCAAGGGTATTGCCGGAGTCAACAATGTCTTCTATAAGAACAATAGTTTTATCCTTAATGTCTTCATTCAAGCCGATCAATTGGACTACTTCTCCTGTTGTTTTGGTCCCACTATAAGATGCAGTTTTTACAAATGATATCCGGCAGCTCAAATCAATTTTCTTTAATAAGTCAGTAGCAAACATAAATGAACCGTTCAAAATACCAATAAATACCACTTCTCTGGATGCCAATTCCTTGTTAATTCTAACAGCCAATTTATTTACAACTGACTGTATTTCTATCGCATCAATACTAAGAGAGAATTTCTTATCTTGTATTGTTTTGGTTTCCATTATATTTGCCAATGGAGTATTTTCTGCGAAATTAAGAAAATAGGCCAAAGAATAAGAAAGAGTTTGTGAAATAGATACAATAAAAATTGAAGTAAAATATTTAGACTATGAATCCAAGAGTTAGCATAATCATGGGCAGTACTTCTGATTTGCCGATAATGAAAAAGGCCGCAGACTTTCTGAATGAAATGAAGGTACCATTTGAAATCAATGCACTTTCAGCTCATCGCACACCAGAGGCAGTGGAAGAATTTGCCAAAAATGCTGAAGGCAGAGGCATACAGGTTATTATTGCAGCTGCAGGTATGGCGGCTCATTTGCCAGGTGTCATTGCTTCCATGACAAAAATTCCTGTAATTGGTGTACCAATCAAAGCCAGTCTGGATGGTTTGGATGCACTGCTTGCTATAGTACAGATGCCTCCAGGAATTCCAGTGGCTACTGTTGGGATTGATGGCGCTTTGAATGCGGGAATTCTTTCAGCACAGATATTAGCAACTGCAGATGATGAACTTGCACACAGACTATCTGAGTTCAAAGAAGGTTTGAAAAAGAAAATTGTGAAGGCTAACGAGGAGTTGAAAGAAGTGAAATATAAATTCAAAACTAACTGACAGTAAAAAATACATGATTATTCTTCAAACTCTGGATGCTTAATCTCTTTCCTAAGGAAGTGGCAATAAACTGAATTTATAGCAACTATACAGGTTTATATATTGCCGGGGGCTTACTGGCTAACCGTGAAACCACTACTGATACTGCAACATACAACATGGAAGGTGTAATCATTTCAAAGATTTCATTATTCAAGTACAGTTCACCTAAATTATCTTTCTACATTTTGGGATCAGTATATCCCAGTCTTAATGATTGGGAACGTGTGAGAACAAATGTAGAAAGTACATTAAGCCGGGAAGTATTTGAAGATTTTTTCCTAAAGTGGACCATGTACCACACTTATGATAGTCACCCTTTATCTGAAACAGCATCAAAAACTGACTGGGCCATTAGCCTTCTTGGATTGGAGTATACCTTTTAGAAACTTCATTAATGTGCTAAGGTTTAGTTTTCTTTATCTGAAAACAGATTTTTCTTGTTAATTTAAATTCCTTTTTGTTTATTGCATTCCATTACGTTTTTGCGAAATAGGCAAGTTTATTTAATTGATGCATTTAAAAATTACGGTATTCATTTACTTGATAGGTATTCCTAATTTTGCGAATACCCAGGACGTAAATCTATTCGATGCTCGTTCCTTAGGTTTATCAGAATCAGTTATTACCTGTTCTGACACTTGGTCAGGGATATACAATCCTGCCGGATTAGGATTGAATTCTTCTTTTGATATTGCATTGAACTATAGCAATCGATTTCTATTGCCTGAACTGAGTACGCAGACTATTGTTTCAACAATTCCAACAGAATTGGGTAATATCAGCCCTTCATATAGTTATTATGGAGGAAAACAATACAATGAAAATCATCTGATGTTAGCTTACGGTAAGAAATTGGCAAAGTGGCTTTCTGTGGGAATAAACTTTGCATTTCATGTGCAAACTATTGTAGCAGTAAATGAGAGGGCTTCTGCCCTTACTGGTCAACTGGGAATAATTGCCACACCCGCTAAAGGTTTGAGAATAGGATTAAATATTATCAATCCTACAGCTTCGTCATACGGAAGATTAAAAGGCGAAGAGTTAGCTTCAGGCCTGCAGGTAGGGATTTCATTATCAGGAGAACAGAGCTATTGTCTGGCAGCACAAATCAATTATTCTGAATTTGAGATATTTACTTATTCTATGGGAGCTGAATATTTTCCTGCAAAATATTTATCCATTCGTACCGGTTTGAAATTTCCGGCATCTCTAAGTTTTTCATTTGGACTTGGCACGAATTTCCAGCGATTCTCAATTGATTTTGGCTTTGAACAGCACAGCATTCTTGGTTTGTCATCGGCATTCACGATGGCATATAAAATAAAGTGATATTATGAGCAAACAATTTATGGAGAGTTTTTTCCTGTT